>CAIPTA010000183.1 GCA_903867855.1 Oligoflexia bacterium
AGATCAATCCGACCGCCCAACGTTTCCAAAAAAAGCCCCGCGAGGGCTTTTTTAGTTTGGAGACGCACGTTCAGGCGCTAGCGCGATACACGGAGTTCGTTTTTCCGAAATTGGACCATTACGCAATACCCCGAATATGCCGATACAAAAGCGTGAGAAGCCGAGTTCTACCTGTCATTTTGTGCCTCATCTTTATCTTGCCGATATCTCGCGTAGCGTTTGGTGAGGAGGCGTCCTGTGAACATAGTTTTGCTTCAATCCATCCCACTGCAAATAGTGGGAAAAAATATGTCGCCACCGTAGTAAAAACGAGAGACGACAAATCGAAAATTTACAAAATTCAAACTAGTGAGGGTCAGCTCCTTTTTTTTAAGGAAAATCCAAACAGCAACGAAGAGGAGCGCTTAATCTTTGATGATCCCGAGATGTCTGCGATTGCCTTTTCGGCCTCCAAAAGCTTAGGCATTGGTGAGCATGTGGCAAGTGCTAATCTTTCACCGGGTGTAAATCTCCTAGTGGGCGGACATACCGTGCACACACGCCCTGGCATAATGCAGGCAGGCTTTGATCACCTGATCACACCAATCGATGAATTCATGACTGCTCATCCTGGCGTGCAACCCACAGCGAAAGATATACAGGAGATTCTAAATACGGGTGAGTGGCCTCGTCTTTATGCTGATTGGAAGATTTTTTGGCGAATTTTTCAGCAGACGGATCTTAGCATCGCCAATCTAGCGCGCGATGGTGATGCTCTTCGTATATTCGATGTGGGAGATCTCTTAAATTTCAATTCGGTTCGCAGTAGAATGGGAATACGTTCAGATCTCGATAATATTCACTTTAATATGCCAAATGCTTCGGCTCAGCGCGTGGAGCACCGAGCGGATTTTCGTAAGGCCGATCCTGCCTTTAGGGATCTTGCCAAAACCATTGCTACCGAGAGCGATGAGGCCACGGCCGAGCGCCTCGGAAAACAACTAAATGATGTTTTTGCGCCGCCACGAGGTTCTGTTAGAGATCACGTTCGGGAAATGAAGGAGCAGGCTAGACGTATTGTTGAGCTTTTAGATAAGAATCCATTCGATTATTAATTGTGAATTTTTTGTTTTTCCTAGATGCTCTTCTGCATGAAGGCCTTTTTATTCACCTGGATCGCGCTTGTTGTTTTGAGTCCGCTTGCAGCCCATGCTGATATTGGTCGATTTTCCAAAGTAGAGGCCAATATTTATCGTGGGGCTCAGCCACAGAATGTAAGTGACTATCAACAGCTTCAGCAGCTTGGCGTGCACACGATCATTAATTTGCGTACCACTCCTGATGCGATTCAGGCAGAGGCGCAGGTGGCACAAGCTCTCAACATGAGTTTCGTGAGCTATCCAATTGATGGCATGTCTTATCCCAATGAAGTAACGGTGAATGCTATTTTAGCTGATTTACAAAACCCACAGCTTTTCCCTATCTTTATTCACTGCAATGCCGGGCAAGATCGAACCGGACTAATCATTGGTTTGTTTCGCGTGAAACACGATCATTGGAATCCAAATGATGCCTACAATGAAATGCTAAGCAATGGCTTCACGGAAGGCTTAGTGGGCTTAAAGCAATATTTTTGGGATCACGTTCATTAGCGAAGGCCACCTTTGCCAAATAATAGCATCTCGCTTTACAAATATAATGCAATGCATTATATCTGCCGAGCACTCACCGAGTGGAGAATAAACTCCCCGGTATATTCAATTTGGAGATTTATTATGAAAAGTTTTTTAACAGCCCTTGCTCTGTTTTGCTCTGTAAGCGCATTCGCCTCGCCGGATTGCACGCAGTCGCCCGCAATTCGTAAGGCAGCAGAAAAACAAGCACGCATCGTAAATGGATCTCACGAAACTTCTGCCGGCCAGATTTCGTATACGCGCACCACGAAAAACGGAAAAGATATGTATACCGTCGAAATGAGCGTAAACGAGGAATGCATTGCTGAAGTTTATGTCTACACCAATGTAGATACTTGCGATGTTACTGGCGCTGCTGGTGGCGAGCTCCAAGATGGTGCTTGCGGCTAAAGCGCAGAGCACTCCAAATTTAACATCGTCGCCTCATCCAAGAAGCTGTAGTAATCATACGCGTTGGTCACAGACTGCCTTGGATAGGCGAGGCTGATAAATACTTTTCCTTTAAATTCACCATTGAGTTCCTTGCGAGTATAGAGTGAGCCCCCGGAGAGGCCATAGTTCGCAAGCTGCACTTCGCTAGAATCATTTACTGTAAAAGTAGCTTCTACTTTTGTGGGGATCACATCGCCGTCACCAGAGCTAACTTTGCAGCTCAACACAGGAGCGGCGTAGGCAGAGGCGGCAGATAGAAAAAGAATGGCAAACAATGGGTAAGTTTTCATCGAGTTGAGCCTTTCAAAATGAGTTTACTTTCGACCCCGCTCTAGTATCACGACTTCCCTCAAAGTCCATTAGGATTTGATTTGTTTATTGAACGTAGTATTGCCTTTCTCGATAATTACTATTATTCCAGAAGTATGGAAATATTTGAAGCTTGCGAAGCATTCTCATCATTGTCTCAAGAAACCAGGCTAAAGGTGTTTAGGCTACTCATTGAGTATGGGCAGGATGGCGCTATCCCAGGAACGATTGCGGAAGAATTGAAAATTCCAGACAATACGCTTTCCTTCCATCTTTCCCATATGAGTAAAGCTGGGCTGGTGAGCTCGAAAAAGAATGGACGATCGATCACCTATTTTGCAAATTCCAATTTAATCAATGCGCTCATTGGCTTTCTCCAGGAGAACTGTTGCGCCCGGGAAGAGTCGCCTAAATCAAAGTCAAAGAAGTATAATGAGAGGAAGTGCTAATGAAGCGTTTTCACCTCCATCTCGGGGTTAAAAACCTCGATGGATCCGGCTGGCCCTGCCTGGGAGTCCTATCAGAATATAGCCGGTGCCGAGGAATAGCCGTTGTTAGGAGAACAAAATGAATATTTTATTTATGTGCGTGGCCAACTCAGCGCGGAGCCAAATCGCTGAAGGGCTCGCTAAGCAAATATTTGGCGAGAAGGCTTCTGTGGAGAGTGCTGGATCGCTGCCGAAGAAAGTGAACCCGCTTGCTGGGGAAGTGATGAAGGAGGCAGGAGTTGATTTACAAGCACACTTTTCAAAGTCTATCGAAGAGCTAAGGCCAGAATTTGTTGAGAGCCTAAATTATATAATCACGCTCTGTGCTGAAGAGGTGTGTCCCGTAATGGCCTCTGTAACAGCTAAAAAATTGCACTGGCCTTTGCCCGATCCCGCCGGACACACAAATCTTTCTCATCAAGAGCAGCTTCAACTGTTTCGCGATACACGAGATGCTTTGCGGATAAAACTTTTGGATTTCAAAGCCGAGCTGAAGCTATGAAAGGAAAACTCGTTGCCGAATTTATGGGAACTGCCTTTCTCTTACTCATCGTGGTAGGTTCCGGAATCATGGGCGAATCCTTATCTCAAGGAAACGTTGCGATCGCTTTGCTTGCAAATTCAATCGCTACAGGCGCAGGACTCTTTGTTTTAATCCAGTGCTTAGGCCCCGTTTCAGGGGCGCATTTTAATCCAGTGGTGAGCCTAGTGGAGTTCTTTGCGGCGCGGATGGATGGTAGGGCTTTATTGGCTTTCTGGTGCGCGCAGTTTTCAGGAGCAGTTCTTGGCGTATTCATAACCCACGTGATGTTTCAGCAGGCTATTTTTCAGATTTCTCTGAAAGCTAGGAATAGCCCGAATTTGTGGCTATCGGAGCTAATCGCAAGTTTCGGTCTCATCTCTACCATCTGGCTCGCGGGAAAAAAACAGGCTGCGTTTGTGCCCCTTTGTGTGGCTGCCTATGTTACGGGCGCTTACTGGTTCACTTCTTCTACCTCATTTGCAAATCCAGCGGTGACCGTGGCGAGGATGTTCACGAATACGTTTTGCGGGATCGCTCCAGGGGGAGTGGGGCCCTTTGTGCTCGCGGAAGTGCTCGGCGCGAGCTTGGCTTTTCTACTGCTCCGGAGAATATAAGGGGCCGCAGCTCTAGAAAAAAACAGCAAGGTATTGACGCGGTGCACTTTATTGATTAACTAAGGCTAGTGCTTTTTAAAATCTATCAACGTCCGGGGGGGACATTCTCATGAAAACATGGCTTTTGGTATTAGCGCTTTGGTTAGGAGTAAGTGGTTTCACAGTGGCTCAAGCGAGCACGATTTGTGTTGGCCAAGTGGTATACGCCAACAATGGTAATGATTTGATCGGCCAAGTAGCTGCGATCTTTGGCAACCAAGCTGAAGTGCGTTGGCTTAGCGTGAATGGCGATGCGTATACAGGGCAAAATAATTTTTGGTCGCTCACAGATCTTTCTCCTGAAGTGCAATGTGCGCGCGGTCTATGTGAAAATACCGCGGTTTATGGCAACAATGGCAACGATCTTTCTGGTGTAATCTCCCGAATTTTCGATAATGGAAAAGCAGAAGTTCGTTGGAATCAGTTGAACGGCGCTTTGTATACAGGAAATCCAACCGTTTGGGATATTGCAAATCTTAGCTCCCTCAGCGGCTGTGTAAATAATATTTGTGTTGGTCAATCGGTATTTGGCAACAATGGCAATGATCTCATTGGTGTGGTTTCCCAAGTGTATGCGAATGGAAAAGTATTGGTATCTTGGTCAAGTGTGAACGGTGAGGCCTATACTGGTGCTGCCACCTATTGGGATGCAACCACGCTTTCTGTAGAAGTTCCCTCCTACAATGGCGTTGATCGCGGCGATGTAGTGTATGGCAACAACGGCAATCAGCTCATCGGCACCGTGCTAAGAGTTTTCGCGAATGGTAAGGCCCAAGTGAATTGGCAGAGCATTAATGGCACAGCTTATACGGGCGCACCTACTGTTTGGGATGTGGTGAATTTGCAGAAATCGAGCTATTGCAGCAACGGCCCCTGCCACTAATCAAGTTTAACCAGCTAGAGAGTTTCTATCGCGGAGAAAGCTGCAGAATTTTAGCGCAATCTCCGCGTTCATTTTAAGGGGCTCAAAATCTTCCTGCGGCTGAAATTGTTTCAGTTGAGCCTGCTGTTTTGGGGTGATCAGCACCAATTTCATAGCCCATGCTTCGAATTGGCGCTCAGAAATTTCAGAATAGTCGAGCAAAAGATGATCGAAGTTGCGTGGATCTCGGCTAATATTTAAATATAATTTATTTATATCGGTTGGCGCTCCTTCGAGCAGCTGCAAAAACTGATCATTCCCAAAGATCAAAATTCCGCTCACGTTATGTTTTGCGTTCCGAGTATTTGCTGTCTCGTGAATGCGAGCGAGTTGATTCGGATCTGTTTCTGGATTGAGGCGACTTGCGTAAAGGAGTCTTGCTAGTTTCATGAGCACAACGATAGCGAATAAAGTTCTACTTGAATAGACCAAAGCCTTCGCGCACTTATTGCGGTATTTATTTTTCTAGCTTTAATACACGTAGGCGGATATCGCCTTGCGTTTCCAGGGAGCTATACTCCCTCAATCTGGCCAATCCATCTTCCTTGGCTCTATAGGCGTGGGGAGTCATATCCAAGAGATCTTGGATCGTGGCTTGATTCGGGGCAGAAATCGCAAATTGCACTCGCTCATTTTTAATTTCTCGATAGCCGTTAGCCAAGGCGAGATCGAGGCTTGGTGGGGTTGTGACTTTTACTTCATCATAAATTATCTGGCGAAGCTCCAAGAGGTGATTCTCTTCTGAATCGCAAAGAAGAATAATTCCATCCTTTGATTGAATTCTTGAAAAACTTTCCCAATTGGGAAATCCAAAGAGCGACAAAATAATATGGATGCTCGATTTCGCATAGGGCGGATTTTTATTACTCGCCACGCACCACGCGATATCACGATTTCGTTTCGCTGCCGCCTGAATGGCCCACTTTGAAATATCGAAGCCCGCCAGATTGAGTTGCATCTCACTCGGCACTTGCGCCAGTTGCTCGGCAATATTGTGAAGGTAATAGCCTTCGCCGCAACCAGCATCTACGATAGAAAGCTGCCGTAGCCGCGAATGAATCTGTGCAAATTCAAGAATCGGTTGCACTAATTTACTGAGTAGTGGCTGATAAAATTTCTGCTCGAGAAAGCGCTTTCTGGCTGCAACCATCTCTTTATTATCGCCAGGATCTTTGCTGTTTTTTTGTTGCACAAGCAATAGATTGCAATAGCCATCTTTATTGATGTCGAAGCTATGGTTCTTCTCGCATTTTAGGGAGCCACCTCGCTGCAGGAGTGGGAGTTCATCCATAGGGCAAATATATTTTTCGAAGCTAGAGATTTTCACTACTCTACCTTTAGCACATCTAGATTTTTTTGTTGGAGTTGCTTAAGTTCCTCGGGGATCGCGCTCAAGATGCAGTCGCCCAGCGCTTGGATCATCTCAGTTTTATGATGTTCTCTTCGGCGCACGAGACCAATCTGCCTCGATGGAATCGGCCGCTCAAATTCTACGAGCATGGTGTTTTGACCGCGCGATTCGGTGGCGAGGTAGGGAAGTAGGGTATATCCGCCGAATGAATTCACGAGATTTTTGAGTGTCTCCAAGCTGCCGCTTTCAAATTGCACCCGCTTCTTCACTCCCTTTTTCTGTTTAATCGAACATACATCGAGCACTTGGTGGCGCAGGCAGTGGCCCTCTTCTAGCAACCAAATATCATCAAATTTTAGCGAGCTATAATCGATTTTTTTCTGTTTCCCAATCTCATGGCCCTTTTTGCAAAGAATGGAAAAGGGCTCGAAGTAGAGCGGAGTTTCAAGAATTTTTGGAATTTTTAAGGGTATCGCGAGAATGCCAACATCAATTTCATCTTGCTGTAGCATTTCGATAATGCGAGATGTTTGCAGCTCTTTCACGCGTAGTTGAACGTTGGGAAAGCGTTTCTCAAGTACCGGTAGAAGCAAGGGAAGTAAGTAGGGGGCGAGAGTAGGAATAATGCCCACATTCAGATCGCCCTCTAGCTCTCCGGTCGAGCGGGATTGAATAATGCTTTCGATCTTTTTTGATTCCTCCAGCACTGTCTGCATCGTCTCCACGAGTTCTTTACCCATATCCGTTAACAAAATGGGTTTTTTGCTGCGGTCGAAGATGGTGATGCCGAGGCTTTCTTCTAGTTTTTGAATTTGCATGCTGAGGGTGGGCTGCGTCACAAAGCAAGCTTCTGCGGCTTTGGCGAAGTGGCCGTGGCGATACACGGCCAACACATATTCGAGTTGAGTTAGGGAAAAATTTAGTTTCGACATGGCGCTCCCATTAATAGAGTAAATCTATTGCTAATAATATTATATCGATTTCATCTAAAACGCAAAAAGCCGTAAACTAAAGAACATAGGGAGAGTATCGTAGATGCTCAACCGAAAACTATTTATCAAGGAGTATACCATGATGACCCTCATTAATACGAAAGTGCCTGATTTTAAAGCCCAGGCCTACCATAACGATAACTTCAAAGAAGTGACTCAAGCTGACCTAAAAGGCAAATGGTCGATCTTCTTCTTCTATCCAGCGGATTTCACCTTTGTTTGCCCAACTGAACTTGGCGACATGGCAGACAAATACGCAGAATTCCAAAAAATGGGCGTAGAAGTTTACTCTGTGAGCACTGATACCCACTTCACGCACAAAGCATGGCATGATGCTTCTGAAACCATCAAAAAAATTAAGTATCCGATGCTTGCTGATCCTACTGGCCATCTCTCCCGCGCCTTCGGCGTGCACATTGAAGAAGCTGGCCTCGCTTACCGCGGCACCTTCCTAATTGATCCAGAAGGCAAAATCAAATTGGCTGAAGTGCAAGATAATGGCATCGGCCGTAACGCCGACGAATTGCTCCGCAAAACCCAAGCGGCTCAATTTATTGCAACTCACCCAAATGAAGTTTGCCCTGCTAAATGGCGTCCAGGAGAGAAAACCTTGAAGCCAGGCCTCAACTTAGTTGGCAAAATCTAGTTTCCTTTCGGGCTCCGCACTTCACGGAGCCCCATTTTCCTGAGGAGTTTCTATGTTAGACCAAGATTTAATCGAACAATTACAATCTGTGTTTTCCCCATTAGAAACTGCTTTGGAATTTGTGGTGGATGAAACGGCAACAGAGAGTGGGGCGGAGCTCCTCACGATGCTGGAAGATATCAGCGCTACTTCTCAAAAAATTTCTGTGCGCAAATCGGGCAAACAATCGCCGGTGCCCGCTTTTTACATTGCGCGAGCAGGAAAACATAGTGGGATTTCCTTCCGAGGAATTCCTGGTGGACACGAATTCACTTCTCTTATCCTGGCGATTCTAAACTCTGATGGAAAAGGAAAACTCCCCGATGCCGGCATCGCGGCTCGCATCCGTCTTCTCAAGGGGCCGATTCGAATAAGTACCTATATTTCTCTTACCTGTGAGAATTGCCCAGATGTGGTGCAAGCGCTCAATCAAATGGCACTCCTTCATTCCGATTTCCAGCATGAGATGGTGGATGGCGGCTATGTTCAGGATGAAGTGCAGTCATTGGGAATTCAGGGTGTGCCTTCTGTTGTAGTGAATGGAAAAATGATCCACTCAGGCCGAATTCACTTTCTTGATTTGCTCACGAAATTAGAGGAAGTGTTTGGCATCAGTGGTACTGCAGAATCGCTAAGCCAGGATTTGGGAAAATACGATGTTGCCGTAATTGGCGGTGGCCCGGCAGGAGTTTCTGCCGCGATTTATACAGCCAGAAAAGGGCTCAATACAGTTTTGCTAGCGGAGCGCATGGGCGGACAAGTGCAGGATACAAAGGGCATCGAGAATTTAATTTCTGTGATTTATACGGAAGGTCCGCAGCTTGCCGATGCCATGGCAAAGCACCTCGCTAGTTATCCTGTGAAAGTGCTGGAGCAGCGCCGAGTAAAAAACGTGAGCAAAGATAAACGCATTGAATTAGAAGGTGGAGAATTTTTGCAAGCGGATGCGGTGATTGTGGCTTCCGGCGCCAAGTGGCGAGAGCTCGGTGTGCCTGGGGAGAAGGAATACCTCGGACGCGGCGTTGCCTACTGTCCTCATTGTGATGGCCCATTTTATAAGGGCAAAAAGATCGCTGTTATCGGCGGCGGCAATTCTGGCGTAGAGGCTGCGATTGATCTGGCAGGAATCGTAAAAGAAGTGGTGCTATTTGAATATAATGATCAACTGAAAGCAGATAAGGTTTTGGTCGACAAATTAAAATCCTTGCCTAATACAAGTATTATCACGAATGCCCGCACGAAAGAGTTACACGGCGATGGTGCCAAAATTGTCGCGATCGAGTATTTCGACCGTAAGTTAGAAAAGGAAGTGAAAGTGGCTTTGGATGGGGTTTTCGTGCAGATTGGCCTCTTGCCAAACAGTAGCTTTGTGAAGGATACCGTGGAGCTATCGAAGTTTGGCGAGATCCTTGTAGATATCAAGGGTCGCACGAATGTGCCCGGCATTTATGGAGCGGGCGATGTTACCACTGTACCGTATAAGCAGATCGTGATTGCGATGGGAGAGGGGGCGAAAGTGGCCCTCACTGCCTTCGAAGATAAGATGTATCATTAGCCCTTCAGGATCGCCTCTAGTTAGCTTAGGTAAGATGTGCATTCTTTTCTGGCCAGAGAAGAAAAATAGCGTTATTTTTATAGCAAACATAAGTTGCTCTGCGGCAAGCCTAGCCTTGGATGAATTGCATGAAGATTCTATTAGTAGAAGATGAAGAGGATTTGAGAGAAGCTCTCATTCGCATTCTTCAACTAAAACAGAATGTAGAGATCCATGGTGTAGATTCTGGAAATGCTGCAATAGCCAAACTAAAGGCTGGAGAATCTTACCAGCTAATCATCAGCGATTATAATATGCCAAATGGCTCTGGCGGCGACCTTCTAAAGTATCTCGCAGAATCTAAATCTTCGATTCCGTTTATTCTATGCAGCTCCATGGAGCTTAGTGAAATTCCAGAGGCGGGAATTTATCCAATTTTGGGTAGTGTTCTTAAACCTGATGTTTTTAGGCCCCTCGTAGCGCTCATTGAAAAGCTCCGCCCAATTGGAGATTCTTCGGATAATAAGCTGAGCTCCCAGTTCTTTCGCGTTAGCCTTGAAGTGATTGCGAAAATTCATACTGTTTGTTGTCCGCTGTTCATTCAATTGTCAGAGTCTAAATTTATCAAGGTGTTCAATACGGGAGATGAATTTTCTAAAGAGGAGGAAACGCGTTTTCGAAACACGAAAAAACTGGATTCCCTCTATGTTCGCGTGGATGACTGCGAAATCTTTGTGAATGCTTTGGCTAAGAGCACAATTCAGATTCAGAGCTTTACGGATAAGCTCAATAATCCAAAGTCCATCCAGCGTTTGGCAGATCTAATCGACGATCCTGTTTTAAAAAATGATCTCTCTGATATCGCGATGATGTTACGGGTAACGGAGATCAACGCTCCGAACAATATACTTACGGCGGAATCCCTTAAACCCTTTTATAGAAAGGCACTCGCCCATGTAGAAAAGTTGGGATTCACCCCAGAGGTAATGGCGCTCGTAACTGCCAATGTTAATCTGGCTTTGAGTGTAGTGATGGGCACTGATTCTTTGAAGGAATCCTTGAAAAATCTTTTCAATCAAAAGGGTGGCCATGAATCCCACAGCGTAGATATTGCTTATCTTGCGTGCTCTATCGCCTCTGTTATGCCATGGAAATCCGATGCCGCCAGACATAAGTTAGCGCTCGCTGCATTTCTGCATGATATCGAATTGGCTGGCGACTCCGCTCAAGAGGTGGATTTAATGCATCCATCTGTGAATCTCACAGCTAAGGAGAAGCGACGCATTCGAGAGCATCCAGAAAAGGTAGTGGCGAAATTAAAAAGTCAAAATTGCAATTTTGCCTATAATATTGAACAGATTTTATTGCAGCATCATGAACGTCCCGATGGGACAGGTTACCCAAGAAAATTAATGGGCTCTGCTATCGATCCGTTAGCGAGTGTATTTATTGTGGCCCATGATTTAGTGCAATATATAGAATCAAATTCGGGGCATCATAGCCTGCCAGACTTCCTAAAATTAAAGGAAGAGGAATATAAAGTGGGGCACTTTCATAAAATAGTAGTGGCCATGCAGTCGCTAGGCATGTAAGTGATAATTAGGCTTCCATGTCTCGATATATTCGCTTAAAAAAAACGCTAAGCAGTTTTTACTCCCAAATTCCATTTCAAGCAGATTCAACGCTTTGGATCGCCGTCTCCGGCGGAATTGATTCGGTACTCTTATTTTCTATCAGCAAGGAGCTCTTTAAGGAAAAAAAGCTCAAGGGCCTAGGTTCGCTTGGCTTAGTCCATGTGAACCATGGCCTTCGCGGAGAGGAGTCAGATGGCGATGAGCAATTCGTTCGGGGTCTTTTGGAGAACTCTTCGGCCCAAAAAAGTTTTCATCGCCTCGAGTGGTCTACTTCTGAAAGACCAAGCCAAGAGGCTTGCCGAAAGAAGCGGGAAAAGATCTTTAGCTCTCTATTAAGAAAACAAGATTTTATAGCCTTAGCACATCACAGCGACGATCTGGCAGAAACGATTTTTATGCGAATGATGCGCGGTACTGGCGTTGATGGATTGCTGCCAATGCAAGCTATGCACGGACAACGATTGCGCCCCTTGCTTGGCATCGATCGCAAAGAAATTATTCATTGCTCTTCAGAAATAAATCTACGGTGGCGTGAGGATAGTTCTAATAAAAGTAATAAGTACGAGCGAAATTGGATTCGCAATGAGCTTTTTCCTTTGATTGAAACGCGTAGGCCTGGTTTTGCTAAACATTTAAATGCTTTGTCTCAAGAGATTTCTACATTGCCAAAAAATGTAGCTCACAACGAGCCGCGCGCACTTTCGCACTCGGAAGGGATTTCGTTCTATCGCCGCGACGAACTCGCCGCTCTTTCCGCTCGTGAGATTCATTTGCTTTGGAAGCTCAACCGCAATCATTCTTTTGCCCTGCACGAATTTTTTCAAAAAAGCTCCGGAAAATTTGATCTCCCAGGCTTTCAGATTTGGAATTCTTCTGCCTTGGTGATGAAACGAAGAATTGATTGCGAACTCGATTGCGTGAACGAACCAAACTCGACGCACTTTAAGAGTATTTTAGGCACCTGGGTTCTAAAGTCTTCGAATCTCGAACTTCATAGGTACGAGAGGGGTTTATCTAGCAGCTTAAAAAATGCATTTGTGAAAGCTCGCGTTCCAGCTTTTTTTCGATCTGCAATTCCAATTCTCTCTTTAAAAGAAAAACAAGTGCCCGGGATTCCAAAAAATCTGAGCACTGAACAAAATTTCGAAACTGTGATTGGGAAAGTGCAATACATTCCCAGTGAATTTGCCATGAGACTTTTCAAGGAGCTCCAGTTTGAATTCTGCTAAAGTTTGACTGCTTCGATTTCCACAGAAGTATACCGCCTAAAATAACTCCAGCTCCAACTACCCAGGGCAAAAGACTACGCTTATTTGATTCTCCAGGGCCCTCTTCGCTTTGAGGTAGTGCCGCTTCTTTCCATGGAGAGGGAGCTAGGTCATGAAGTCCTTTTCCTAGCTTCATAAGTGCCTTTCGGCTCGCTTCGCATTCAGAAAGTAGCTCTCCAGCTCGCTTGGTGCTCATTAGTTTATCTTTACCCGTATCGAGAGTAATAACGATTTGTGCGTCCTTAGTTTCTGAAAAGTGTAGGCTAGGCAGTTTCTCTCCGGCATCCTCAAGCTGCCATCGAAATTGGCCATCCCCAGTGATGCATTGAACTAGCAGAATTGCTTCTTCGCTGGATGCTTCTTCTTTTAGTGAGCTGCTTACATAGAGAACTTGATCCTCTGCGAAACAGGTATTTGCTACTAAAGCGATAATGAATAGATAAATAATTTTCAAATCTCCTCCACGAAACTTGGTTGTTTAATCGGATGGCAGTGAGGATTCTCCGTCTCCATTGGATCGCCCGGAGAAAGTAAGAAAACATTATTTTCCGTTACGAATAGCTCTCGATTCTTTATCCCATAGTCAATTTCATAGAAGTGATCGGCCTTGGTATGTGGGCAGGGAGATTCTTCGATTCGTCGCCAACCTATTTTTATTAACTTCTCGATTTCTGTTCGGTCTGGCTCTTCACGGAAAGCCAATAGGGGAAGTGCGCCTAAAAGTAGGCAAATACTGGCCAATAGAAAGCTCGGTTGAAGTATGAGTTTTAAGCTGAATAAGCTTGGTGTTTCTGTCTTGAATAATCTCCTGCAGTTTTTTTTCCAGGTGTTCATGAATGTTTATTACTCCGAGTAAAAGGCACAATAGTATGGGTATCACTATGCAACTCTCTAGCAGCACGCTTCCCCTCTCATTCGTAGGCATAGGTGAAATTCCTCTTGGTCTCGCTTCCCACAAAGGTGGTCCGTGGAATGTCTATGTCGTTACGGGCGGCGCGG
>CAIPTA010000184.1 GCA_903867855.1 Oligoflexia bacterium
ATCACGGTGGTGTTGACCTGGTCGGAGTAGATGCCGTAGGTGGCGGTGGAGTTGTTGCCTGTAATGCTGTTGCCGGCGCAGTCCAGGGTGACGTTGGCGGCTGTCACGTTGAAGCAGGTGGAGCCGTTTATTTGCGGTGGCGAGGTTGTGAGGACATAGGTTGTGCCCTATTCAGAAAAAAATAGACCGCAAAGAAAATGAAGAATGTGTAAGAAGTAAAGAGCATCAGTAGTTCAACGCCGAAAATATTTCCTGAGCCATTAATTTATGTGCGAATCGATTAGGATGAGCATCCGTTGGCATCGCCCAAACTTCACTTGGCTTTTTACCAATAAATGCCGGCAAAAGATCGATATATCGGTATCCGTCGGCTTCGGCATTCTCACGAATTAGCTGATGTATATAAACAAGTGGATAGTTCTCAAGTTGATGTAGGTCAGGCATCATGGCCAAATAAATTCGAATATTTTTAGATTTCGCATAATCTGCAAGTTTACGCAGAGACTGCTTCATTTCTAAAAATCCCTCTTCGTTTGGATCATAAACCTTACGATAGTGAGATTCTAAGCTGCCCTCACTTGCGAAGCTCCAGAGTTTCTGAAGCTCGATCCAGAAACTCACAGCTAATTCACTGTGTTTCAAAAGAAGATTTCCTTCCTCAGATTTAAGCTTCTCTGCGGATCTTGGATTGCATTCAAGAATTATATCATCCGGATTAAGCTTTTCGAGCCGTTTCAAAAAAAGCGCAATCGATCGCCTCCCATTATAATTACCAACTCCTGCATTTAGCACCTCTACATTTTTATGATTCTCTATAAAGAGTGCTTCAAGTCTCTTTTCAACGGTATCCTCTTCTTCTACGCCCCAGCCAAATGCAATGGAGTCACCAAGAAAGAGAATACGGCGGAAATTGTGTTGATTTGAGAGAACGGGCTTAGCTCTTAAGCCTAGTTCGTTGATGGATATCGGTATATTTTGGAGAATGGCTTTTGAATTGGGAATATGTTCATGGCCAATTTCAGGATCTGAGCTCAAACGCTTTAATTCCTTAGAATAGCGCCACATTTCTATGTCGTAGTTCTTCATATCGCGATTCTTCAATCGCAAAAAAATTTCACCCATACCGAACATCAAAATAAATGTTAGGAACGACAATAATATCGATAATAGTGAAAGAACTATTTTCCTATTGAATATTTTCATATCAATTATTTTTGAATATTATCCTCGTTACATTCGATTCTATTCGTTAGCTAAGAGGGAGAAAAGCGAAATGATCCATCCTGGCGCGATTGCCATAATCATTTATTATTTTTAATCGCGATCGAATAAGAAAGTAAGATTCACTCTTCTACCAACGTAAGTATCACGAAAATGAAATCGGTCTGTTTCATGAAACAGCCTAGAATCGAATAAAACACCACGATTGAAGCGATAAGGCACAGCAATTCTCTTTACTTTTGGTTGGGAGACAAGCCTCTTAACAGCCGAAAGATTATCATATCCATTCGCCTGATTGAGTGTCCATGAGGTAGGTCTTCTCCGCTCATAAATTGCCATGCCTCCAGTACTTGGATCGATATTATCCTCATCGGGGGTGAGCCACATATTCAAGTTAACCAAACCACCATCAGAGTGAGTTTCAATTCCACTATTTTTCGGTGCATATTTGAATGCCCAAACTTGCTTCAAACTAAGCCCAGCAAAAACTTTTGGTAATTTTTGCTTTAACTCTGCCGCAATCTGAAATACTAGTGGCGAAGATAGCCCATATGTTAAGCGGGCCCCAAGATGGGCATTCGGCTTAATGTCATGCCAGATAGCTGATTCAAGAATCATCTTGCGCAGCTTCCGAAGTGAAGCCTTACTCAAAACTTGATCAATAACAACAATTGGATTTTTTAACGCGAGATATTCCTGCTCGATAAAAGCGAAATCCTGACGTTGATTAAGCGCAAATTTTTCAGTTTTGCCTGGTATAAAAAGGTGAAAAAGAGTGCCATAGTTCGGACCAAGATATTCTTTAAGGGACGGGATGAGAGGGATAAAATCTGTGCCGATTTTCCTACAGAGCGCGAGGCCAGCAGTATAGCGGGAGATATCTTCCTTAAACTTTTTAGGGAGCTTTCTCTTTTTGAGTAAATAGCGCATTTGCTCTATATCGTGCTGGAGCTTAAACGGAGAACAATACTGGGGCTCAATATGGAGCTCTTGAAGTGCTGATATTCTAGAGAAAATACGGTGGGCTCTAGCAAACTGATCCTTTTGCAAGGCAATCTGTGCATCAAGCAAGATCGGAGAGCACACGTCTGAACTCCAGTCACATCACG
>CAIPTA010000185.1 GCA_903867855.1 Oligoflexia bacterium
CACAAGAATTTCAGAATTTAGTTCAAGAAAAATACGCTGAAGCAAAAAATCGAATTCTTTCGGCATCAGGTGATTGTTGCCTACAATTCTAATTTTAACATCAATGCCTGCGAATCGACGCTCAATATCGGGTAGCATTTCTGCTAATAATGGAAGCTGTGTTTTATTCGAAGTAGAATGCAAATGACCAATCATCAAAATACGAAAACACTTTGATTTCGTTGAGTGAAATTCTGCTTTCACCATTCCAGCGTCAGGCACCGGAGTTGAAACAAGCACTGCATTTGGAATTTTTTTTAATTCCGCCCACCTTACATAATGCATCCCCATAAATCCCAACAATGAAAATTTTCGCAGAGCCAAAATTTCAGCGTGTTCTTCTAGATAGGAAATGAACAATTCCTTTTTTCGTCGCAATATACTTTTAAGATCAGTGCCCAAAATATTAAACTTCATCGTAGTGCGACGATTTACAAAAAATCCCTCAGCAAGGCATGCGACCTTAGGAAAATTATCTATATCATGAGCAAAGTAAGCAGATAGATGAGCTGCGCAAAATAGTACATCTGGCTTCAGTTTATTCACCTCAGCGTTCAATGTTGGCGCGCAGGAACAATCCGCAAGCACTTGCCAATACTCTCCTAATGCAAGAAGCGTCAGCTTCTTGAGAACTCGCCAGGGCTTCCAGCCGGTAACTGGAGGCGGTGTAAATGGCAAAATAGTCACACCAATACCAGCAGCCTCTAGTTTAGTTTGGATCTCAGAAATTCTTGCTTTGTCGTATGCGTGCTTACCCAATACAGCAACTATAGAAATTTTATGCCGAGATTTCAGCTGATCTATATAAACAGATAACCAATTACCGCCGCCTCCGGTAAAGGGATCGGGCAATGTGGGGGCGACAAATAAAATATGCATTAGTAATCGAACTTTATCCTATGTTCATCTGGGTCAGCAATGATAATTAGTTATGTTAGAGGAACTTCTATGGCGACTAAATTTATCGGCCTGATACCTGCGCGGGCTGGCTCAAAGGGCGTTCCCGGAAAAAACCTGAAGCCATGCTTCGGAAAGCCACTCATACAATATACAATTGAAGCCGGCTTAAGCGCAGCCCATATCAACCAGTTATATGTGTCCACCGATTCATCCGAAATTGCTGAGCACGCAAAAACTCACGGTGTGATCGTGCCCTTTATTCGTCCGGCAAACCTAGCAACCGACGATACTCTCATGTTGGATGTACTCATCCACTTTAAAGATTGGCTCTTTGAAAATAAGATCGGGGCGGAAGCAATTGTGCTTCTACAGCCCACCTCCCCATTGCGGTCAATTGGTCTGATCGATAGAGCGATCGAGATTTACTTAAACAAAATTGCGGATACAGTGGTTAGCGTCGTTTCTGTTCCCCATCGGTTCTCGCCAGAATCTGTGATGCAGCTCAAAGAAGATGGTAAATTGGAATCGGCGCAAGGCGGGCCATTTGTGCTCAAAAATCGGCAGAACAAAGTAAAGTTATATGCCAGGAACGGCCCAGCAGTTTTGATCACTTCTATAAAAAACTTAGAAAATAACAGAATTTACGGCGATCGAGTGTTCGGTGTTGAAACAGATGAAATAGAATCTATTGACATTGATACGCCATATGACTTTTGGCTAGCCGAGCAACTTCTTCAACGCAATATTAGTGCAGATTAGTTTACACTTGTGTCCAGTCCAGGTAATCGGGTTCAGAACTAGCTGCCCAATCAGTCCAGGCTTTTAGATCACCATTTTTCTCGATGTCTGACCATTTTTTTACATTGAGAACAAGATTATGATCGAGTGGATGGTGTCCTTCTTTTTTATACCTAAAAAAACAACGGCAACTTTTTAAACTCAATGGTCGAACCCTAAACACACCATAGGCATACAATTTTGCGAGTCGAATTTCCTCGGGAGACATTTCGGGAAAACATTGTATCCTTGCTAGCTTATTTAAATATTCTTCTTTAGTTTTTGAGTCATCAGTAAAACCAAACCCAGAATATCTCCCTGTCCCTGCAGTAAAAACTCGCTTTCCAAAACAAGGTAATTCCATTCCAGTGGTGCCTCGAACCGTGACACCGAAATCAACTAAATCAAAAAGAGCCTTCGTACTTATTTCTGTATCTGGAAATAATAGCTTCACATGATCTGGTAGCTTACCAACATGTTCCTTAATTAATTTTTCCTCTGAAAGTTCACCTCTCACTCGATCTCGAGCTCGTTTCCAAATATTTGCGGGGTGAAGCTTTATGATCCAATTAACCTCTTTGTTCGCACATGCGGCTCGCACGGTTTGAACAAACCAATCCTCATAATCTAGGAAAAGATCCTCACCATAAAATAGATTCGCATCCCAAAGTATGTGGGAAAAAACTACTCCTGTTTTCTTTTGCGAATTCAATTTGAGCAATTCAGTGATTTCAGTTAACGACAGATTTTTTACGCCTGCCTGATTTCGACTTTGTAAAAACCATTTGCCGCCATATCTATCTGCAAATTCTTTCTGCAAATATTGTTCATGAGATTCATCCCAAACGATTTTCTTATTCAGCTCATCAAAACTCTTTACGGTTAGAGAATTGGGATGCATTCGTCTAATCTTCGAATTTAGGCGCCTTAAAATAATCGCGTCCTCTCTTGAGGGCTGAATCACCTGAATGAATTGAAGATCGCGCGCTAATGCTTGATCTACTATTGGTCCCATCAAAGCGTAATTCGATTCGATTCCCATCAGAAGACTGGGGCCAATTGAATCAAGCAAATGGTTGGCGCGAAAGGTTCTCTCCAGGGTTTCCGGCAGACTCCGACGTAATTCATTTTGTATCGATGGAAGGGTTAAATCTGGCGCGCCCTTATGGCTATTTCTTGCGATTGAGGAAAGAATTTGTGGGCCAATCCAAGATTTTTCAAAAATCCAGGATTTTACTGCAGTAAAGGAGAGGGGTGTCTGCGATAGAAATTGGGTAGTGGCCTCATTACATTTTAACTTCTCTTGCTCAGTTGGTTGGAAGTCATCCCAATACAAGAAGTCGCTTATTCCAAAGGCCTCGAAATAGCGCCGCCCCCAAGTATTAGATGGATTTGTGGTGAGCACTTTCACTTCCCAGCCCTCGTTTCGCAGTCCATCTGCGAGTAGAGCCTCTAATTTCAGCTGAAATACAAAATCCGTCATGGAGACAATTAGGGCAACGCGGCCATTGGATTTTTTGGGGATACTTGTTCGTAGAAATTTGGTTTCGCGAAGTGTAAATAAATAGTCGGCCCACAAGCTATATTGCTCGCCAGGATTTTTTGCGAATCGATACAAATCCCGTAGAAAGGATGGAAGGTGCCTTTTTAAGCATTGTATGTTCTTCGCTGATGCCATGCTGCATTTCTTTATAGTTTAGGAGCCCTAGCCTAGCAAGAGCCGCTCACTACAACGCGCAACGTTATGAGCATTATTTCGTCTCCGTATATTCGTTTGCAACATTTGGCTATCTGTAGGAAAACTCTCTACTGGGCCCACACGAGGAGAGGAATATTAGAATGAAAATAATCGCCGAAATCGGATCGGTTCATGATGGGTCCTTTGGAAATGCCTGCAAGCTGATCGAGGCGGCTGCAGCATGTGGCGCAGATGCGGTAAAATTTCAAACCCATATCGCCGAGGCCGAAACCTTGGCTAACGCCCCCTCTCCCGGTTATTTCCAGGCAGAGTCTCGTATTGATTATTTTAAACGCACTGGTTTTTCCAAAGACCAATGGAAAAACCTCAAAAAACACTGTGCGGACCATAATGTGAAGTTTTTGTCGTCGCCATTTTCACTCGAAGCCGTTGATTGGCTAGAGGATGTTAATGTGGAGGCCTATAAGATTCCATCCGGGGAGGTTTCCAATATTCCACTGCTTGTTAAAGTAGCAAAAACTCAGAAGCCCGTTTTGCTTTCCTCTGGCATGAGTAACTGGAAAGAATTGGATGCCGCAGTTTCAGCGCTTAAGTCAGGTGGCCCACTCACCATCCTTCAATGCTCTTCCATTTATCCTTGCCCACCAGAAAAAGTGGGGATCAATGTAATTGCAGAAATGAAGGCACGCTACAACGTAGCCGTAGGATTTTCTGATCACACATTAAGTTTTGCCGCCCCGCTTGCCGCTGCCGCCAATGGCGCTACGGTGATTGAAAAGCATTTCACATTTTCTAAGTTGATGTATGGCAGCGACGCAAAACACTCCATGGAGCCTGAAGAATTCAAACGACTATGCATTGAGCTTCATGACGTGTGGAAAATGATGAGTGCACCCGTGAATAAAGATGATTTGTCTGGCTTTAAAGATATGAAGCGAATTTTCGAAAAGAGTATTGTTGCTTCCATGCCACTAAAGGCTGGCGCTCAGATTAGGATCGACGATCTGGCCTTCAAAAAACCTGGTGATGGGATCAACGCAAGCGAATATTTGTCGATTGTAGGTAAAACACTAGTTCGCGATTTACCAGCCGATCACAAGTTTACGAAAGAAGATTTCAAATGAAAAAAATATGTGTCGTTGTTGGCTCTAGAGCGAATTATAGCAGCATCAAGTCTGCCATGTTGGCCATTCGAGAGCACAAAGATCTCACCCTTCAACTTGTTGTGAGCGCATCTGCATTGCTTGATCGATACGGGGCTGTGGTGAAATTAATTGAACAAGATGGTTTCGAAGTATCGGCGCGCCTACACATGCTTATCGAAGGGGAAACCCCCGTAACAATGGCCAAATCCACTGGATTAGGTCTAATGGAACTTCCCACGATATTTGACCAATTGAAGCCTGATGTAGTGCTAACAGTTGGCGATCGCTTTGAAACCATGGCCACCACATTGGCCGCCGCCTATATGAATATTCCGATCGCCCACACCATGGGCGGTGAAGTGAGTGGAACCATCGATGAGAGTATCCGGCATGCTGTAACTAAATTTGCTCATATTCATTTTCCAGCTAGTCAAGACGCTAAAGAGAGAATTATTAAATTAGGTGAGCGTGCCGAGAATGTGCACCTCGTTGGATGCCCAAGAATTGATCTTGTTGCCCAAATTTTGAAACAAGATTTTTCTGCCCCCATTAAAAAATTATTTGAGACTGGTGTGGGAGATTCATTTGATTTGAGCAAACCGTTTCTTTTGATTTCCCAACATCCCGTAACCACTGAATACGGCGAAGGTGAACGTCAAATCAATGCAACACTCCGGGCGGCGAAGGAAATTGGAATCCCGTCCATCGTATTGTGGCCAAACTCTGATGCCGGTTCAGAAGATATCTCCCGTGGAATCAGAAAGTGGCGCGAGAAAAAACTCGATCAAAACATGCACTTTTTTAAAAACCTTCCGATCGATATCTATGTAACGCTGATGAATAAGGCTGCATGCCTAATAGGAAATTCCAGTAGCGGTATTCGTGAGGGTGCATTTATTGGAACCCCAGTGATAAACGTGGGAAGTCGGCAAGTGGCACGTGAACGCGGCCATAATGTAATTGAAGTTGAGCATGATCACGAGGCGATTCTCGGCGCAATTAGGCAGCATTTGGCTCATGGTCGCTATAAAATGGATCCAATTTATGGAGATGGCTCCGCTGGAATTCGAATTGCAAATATTCTCGCCACATCCAAAGTTGAGATTCAAAAAAGAATCACTTATTGATCCTTGATAACTTGAACCAAAACGGATTAGGCCCAACAAGGTTAACTATGCCTCAACTCCCCCGAGTACTCGTGATCTCACCTTGCGTTTTTAACTACCAAAATGGTGGTGGTGTCACATTCTCTAACCTATTCCAGGGCTGGCCTCAAAACGCCTTGGCAAATCTTCATTCTAGCCCACAAGATCCAGATAAAAGTGTTTGCGCCAATTTCTATCGGCTCAGCGGCGAAGATATCGTAAGGCCTTGGCCATTACGTAAGCGAGGGCCCTCTTCTCTAGGAGCAGCCACTACAGAAAAAAACTCTTCCCTTTCAACCAAAGGGAATTTTAGAAAAGCCATCCATCGTTTTTATAGGGATCGTATCGTCGGGAATTCCGGGCTTCCACAGGCCTTTCAACCGTCATCCGCTCTGCTCGAGTGGCTCGATAAGTTTAAGCCCGAAGTAATCTACACCATTCTCGGGCCCATTCCTCACTTGGACGCGATTCTCTTCATTCAAAATCGCTACAATTGCCGTATCGTGGTTCACTGTATGGATGATTGGTATGACCAAGCCTATACGTCAGGCGTATTTCGTTTTCAGCGCAGCAAAATGCTGAAAAAATTTAAAGAGATTTTCGACAAAGCAGACCAATGCCTCGCGATTGGCGAATCCATGGCCAAAGAATTTTCAAAACGCTTCCACAAGCAATTCACCGCATTTCAAAATACGATCGACGTGCGGGGCTTCTCGGCGCAATCACAAAAATATCGCGAAGAAGGAACAAAAAGCACAATGCCCCGTGTGCTTTATTTCGGCTCCGTTCTTCCTTTCGCACAACTCGATGCCATCGCAGAGGTGGCGGAAGCAATCGATGCTACCCAAAAATTCCAATTTGAAATTATTACGATCAAAGAATGTATCTCCGACTGTGAGGCGAAACTAGGCCATCTAAAGTCAGTAAAGTTATCGTTGATCACCAAAGACCAAGAACATTTCTGCCGAGAACTCTCTCAAGCCGACATTCTTTTATTGCCCTCCAACTTCGATCCAGCATCCGTGGAATTCTTAAAATATTCCATGCCTACAAAAGTTCCTGGATATCTCGCATCCGGCACCCCTATCCTCGTCTATGGCCCCAAAGAAGTTGCGCAGGTACAATATGCTATCGAAAATAAGTGGGCACGTTGCGTGACTACCCAATCTAAAAACGAAATTGCGGAGGCTCTTTTAGAACTACAATCAAATAAAGCTGAAAACGCGGATTTGGTGCAGACAGCATTAAAAGTAGCAGAGAAAAACCACGACGCGATAAATGTGCGGCGTGCCTTCCAAGAGTTATTAGCTAAAGTATGAACAAAGATTTGAAACTCATCTCCGACGATTCTTACGGAACCCAAAAGAGGGTTCACTTTGTCTGCGAGAAAATCGCTGAAGAAAGCCCGAATATAATTATGGATATTGGTTGCGGCACAGGAATGCTTCTCACAAGAGATGTCGCGAAAGCCTTTCCAAAAATTACGATTCACGGAGTGGAATCAGATCTCACCACAGTGGAATATGCCAAAAAAGCAAATGGCGATATTTCCAATATGACTTTTTTCGAAGAGGCGCCGAAAGAACAAAAGTACGATATGATCATCGCCTCTGAAGTATTGGAGCATGTTGATGATCCAAATGCCTTTCTGCAATACCTCTACAGCAAACTGAATCCAGGTGGCAGCCTTCTTATAACCGTGCCAAATGGTTACGGCATTTTCGAATTTCTCTCCTCGGTCGAAACGATTTTGAGGATATTTTACCGATTTTTCGTGCCGAAACAAAAAAGCAACATGCCACAGACCGAAGGGCTAATGACCTTAGCCATTTCTCCACACCTGAATTTCTTCTCATTCCGCCGACTAAAAAGAATTTTTTCCGAAAGCGGATTTCGTATCGAATCCTATCGTGGACGAATGATAGCTTGCGGGATATTTGTGAGCCCCATGATCCAAAAGTTTAGTGCTTTAACTAGGTTGAATCTAACTCTAGCTGACACAATGCCTCCCGCGGCCGTATCGGACTGGATGTTTTTGTTACGCAAAGGCGAAAAGCGAGTTATTGCAGCGAAGCCGCGACACTCCTTGTATACTGCGATAAAACGTCAGCTCAGCGTTAAGCTGACTCAGCAAGGGTAAATGCGATGTGCGGCTTAACGGGATTTATACAATTTAAGGGGCAAGACAAGCTTGGAATCAAGCAGCTTTGCAAGATGAACGATGCCATTGAACATCGTGGTCCTGACGGTGAAGGCTATTTTCTTGGCGGATCCACTACTTGGATTAAAGAGCAAAAAAATGCATTTGCAAACTTGTCCAACCGGACAGCGCCAGTTTTTCAAGAATTGTTAGGAACAGCTCCCAATATAGGTCTCGCACATCGCCGACTCTCCATCATCGACTTAAGTGAAAAAGCCTCGCAACCAATGACGGTTAGGGAAAATGATCTATGGATTGTTTTCAATGGGGAAATCTATAACCACCAGGAGATTAGAGAAGAACTGAAAAATATTGGGGCCGATTTTTTAACGGATCACTCCGATACAGAAGTGATCCTGCAAGCCTACAAAATGTGGGGCATCGAAGCCATTCACCGTTTTCGCGGTATGTTCGCCATAGTGCTGGTGGACATGCGTACACAAAAGATTTATTTCGTGAGAGATCGCATTGGAGTAAAGCCCCTTTACTATTCATGGAATGAAAATACTCTCCTCTTTGGGTCTGAGATCAAAGCGCTGCTAAAGAGTCTGCCAAGCTTGCCGAATCTGTGCCGACAAAGCGTATACGATTACATGACTTTTCTCACCGTTCCGGCGCCGCACACAATGTATGAAGGCATCCTAAAATTGCCCGCCGGGCATTGGATGGAACTAGATTTTGCTGGAAACTATAAATTGCGTGAATACTGGGATCCTTTGGATGGAATAGAAAAAAATCGCGCGAATAGCAGCGCTGATTGGCAAAAAAGTATCTTGGATGATCTGAAAACTAGCGTTCGCTACCGAATGGTTTCTGATGTGCCTGTTGGTGTTTTCTTAAGCGGTGGTATCGACTCCTCTGCCAACGCAGTACTTTTCTCGGAACAGGCAAAAAACACCAAAGTGAAAACCTTCACGGTGGGCTACAGCGGTTCAATTACTCACAAAAATGAATTCCCCTATGCCAAAAAAATGGCCGATCTGATTCACTCCGATCATCACGAACGAACCATTGAGCAAAGTGAACTCCTAGAATTTTTACCAAAAATGGCGTTTCATCAAGATGAACCACTGGCTGATCCGGTCTGCATCCCTCTATATTTTATCTCAAAACTCGCGCGCGAAAATGGAGTTACAGTTTGCCAAGTGGGCGAGGGCTCTGATGAGCTCTTCATCGGCTATTCAGATTGGATCACAAAATACAAACTACAAAAATTTGGAAATCTTCCAATCCCCAATTTCTTCAAAAAATCTGTGCATGGTGCTCTAGAGGGCATGCATCTAAGTACGTCTACAGCCAGAGAATTTTTAAGGCGAGATAGCCGCTCACTTCCTGTTTTTTGGAGTGGCGCAGAAGCCTTCACTGAGGTGGAAAAGAACCAACTTTTTCGCAGCGATTTTGTAAAAGAGAATAAACTAAAAAAACCAGATGAATATATTCGCTCGTTACATGATCAATTTTTACAGCGCGCTCCAGAAAACTCCATTTGCGATTGGATGAGCTATGCCGACCTAAAGCTTCGCCTGCCAGAGCTTTTACTCATGCGGGTTGATAAAATGACGATGGCCTGCGGCCTTGAAGCTCGTGTTCCGTTTCTCGACCACCGCTTTGTGCAAATGGCTTTTCAAATTCCAGAAGACATAAAAATTAAAGGGATGGAATGTAAGGGAATCCTCAAAAAATCTGTGGAAGCTATCTTGCCCAAAGAAATTATCTATAGAAAAAAACAAGGCTTCTCTGCGCCAGTCACAGAATGGCTATCCGATGCCCTGGGTGGCGTAGTAGAAAGCTCTATTTGGGATTTTCAACGCGAGACGAACATGTTCAACGAAGAAGCCTTGCATCACTTCCTTCGCATTAAACACCGCGGTGTCTGGAATCTTTTCAATCTAGCGATTTGGTGGAAAAACCGCGGGCTAGAAAAAGTCTAACGTTTCGCGTGAATCACTGAGAAGAAACCAAAAGAATCTGGCAAAAGATTTCTTAAGAAACTTGGAATCCAAGTGAGATCATAGGGCGTCATATATTTACGCACTTCCACCTCACTGAAATCTCCGAAGATCTTTTTTAGCTCATTCACTGTATAGCACTGCGTGCCTTCGCTCTCCATGTGATTCCACATCACATCCTTAATGCCCCAATGGAACTTTCCTTTGAGAAGTGCGTGGCGAACCCAATACTTCCAAGTGCGCACAGAGTGTTTAGAATAAAACATCGTGATCGCAGTGCCACCAGGCTTCAGGATTCGCGAAATTTCTTTTACGATAGTTGCTGGATTTTCACTGTGATGAATCACACCCCAAGAATAAACCACATCGAAATGCTTATCGGGAAAAGGAATAGTTTCCGCGTTTACTGTTTGTAGCTTGGATTGAAGATCGTAATACGCTAACCGCTTCGTAGTAGTCTGAACGGCTGCTTCTGTTAAATCTACACCATGGAGATCTGCACCGGCGCGAGCCCACTGCAAATGATCGGAGCCAGCACCAACTCCGATTTCTAAAACTTTTTTTCCGCGATGTCTTGTGAATTGAGCGGCCGAAAAAATCATCGGCTCTTGAAAATATCGAATGTCTTCAATCTTCTCAAACCATTCCCTGGAGTTCACTTCTAGGCCCTGGAGTCGGGGATCTTCGGTACCACAAGGACCCGCCTCCCAATATGTTTTTACACGTGAAATCAAACCACTCATACAGCCTTCCTTATCACGGAGTGTAGAACCTCGACAATTTTTTGAGAGGCATAACCATCGCCAAATAGGGTATTTACCGCTTTTTTGGGGTAATCAGCACTGGATGCTCCGAGTGCCCAGTCGAATAAATTCAGAATACCCTCTTCTGAGGAGTCTGGCGGCAATAGTTTGGCAATTCCTGCTGTAATGGCTTCGCTACGCTCTGTTGTTAGTCGCGCTACAATAGTTGGCAAACCTAGTGTGGCAGCCTCTTCTTGTATGCCACCAGAATCAGTAATTACAAAACGACAATGCGTTAGTAAATGACAAGTGTTGCAATAGTCCAGGGGAGCTTTTAATTGAATATTGCTATTCCCCTCTAAATATTTTTCTATCGCGGGGCGAGCCAAATTATTTGGATGAATTGGTACTACGAAAGTTAAATCGGGCTGAGCCTTTGCAAACTTTGCAATGGCCGAAAAATAAGTCTGGAAGGCTTTTTCATTTTCACGACGGTGAGCTGTTACAAAAACATAATTCCCATTTTTCAAATAACTGGGTTTTGGTCTATTGACCAAAGTCCATCGTAGGGCATCGATACCAGTATTCCCCGTAACAAAAATTTTGTTGGGGTCAATATTTTCTTTTATTAAAACACTTCTCGCATGTTCTGTGGGGGCCATGTGCAAATCCGCGATACTACTGATCCATTTCCGATTTGCTTCTTCGGGGAAAGGATGCTGCAAATTGTGAGAGCGCAAACCGGCCTCACTGTGGAGCACCTTAATTTTTTCGTGATACGCGGCAATCGCTGCCATGGCTGCGGTAGTGGTATCGCCCTGAACCACTAACCATTCCGGTTTCTGATCTCGGAGAATTCCACTAAACAAATTAGCCATTTCTGTTAGAACAGATCCTGCCAGCAAAGATAAGCCCTGACCTTGGCGCATTAATTTCATATCTAGATCAGGAAATATCTGAAAATGCTGAAATACTTGGTCGAGTAATTCCTTGTGCTGCCCAGTGCTAACCAGCGCAACATGCTCTGAACCCATCACTTTTTTTAATTCGGTATATAATGGAATTTGTTTAATCGCCTCTGGGCGGGTTCCAACTAGTACCCAAACTTTCTTTTTTGCTATCATATAACTAATTCACCCAGTCAGCATCACTGCCCAAACCGCGTACCAAACCCAAACGTCACTTCGACTCAAATTCGGCATCCAGTGGGCGGAGAAAAAGAAAAAACATAGTGCACTTGCTGCGGCTGCAATGGCCAGCGGCTCCCTAGACACTCTTGCATTTCGAAAAAGAGCGCGACTAAATGTTATAGCAAAAAAGAAAAATAGTAGAATCCCTGGGGCCCCTAGTTCCGCGAATGATTCGAGCCAGGAGCTCATAACTACCTGAGCCCCCTGTTCATCGGGGGGGAGCCCAACGGCGTACTTCACTGGATCTGCTTGGCGTTGCCAAAACAAGTAGGAGGCTCCCATACCTGTACCTAGATAGTTAGTGGCAGATCCTATTTTGGCTCCTATCTCCATCGATAGAATTCGTGAGTGCGCAGATCCATCTTTCATTTCAAGCACAGACTGAACTAGCTTTTCATTTACGGCGCGAATTTTTTCCTTTGGTAGTACCAGGAAAAGTAACGAAGCCACCAAAAAAATTCCGCCACAAAAGATATAGATTTCGTTTCGGATTTTCTTCGCCTTCCAAACTGAGCCCAAAATGCTAAGCGAGATACTTATCGCAACGGCGAGCCAGGCGGAACGAGAAGTAGTGGCCAATATCGCGAAGAGCCCGAGTGCCAAGGCACTACCGGCAACGATAATAGGAAGTTTCTTTTTGCCTCCCACATCCAAACAAAGCTCAGCAAAAAGAAAGCTACATGTCATCACTAAGAACATCCCAACATAGCTAGGTTCATAGGAAAATGCCTGTGGGCGAGAAACCCCCCAATGCAAAAGTGTGTCTTGGTTGAATCCAATTAAACCATCGCGCATTCCGAAAACATAATAGGCCATATCATCTACAAGAATAATGCCGGAAATCAGCAAAGTAATCAGAGCCAGTGCACGCATAAACCCCTTGAGCGAAAATGCTCCAAGTTTAGCAAGTAGGATGGCGGAGCCAACAATGCAGAGGAGATCAAAAGCAAGCCATAGACTATAACCAAAGGATTTAACCGGAGTGATGCTAAAGGGATCCAGCGAAAAAGCGAAAACTATTAGAAGTAGCATGTAACGCCATGGCGATTCGACGAATACTCCGAGAAGCCCTTGCCAGAGTTTCCAGAAACCAAATGAACGGGAAGTAACGTAGCAAACCAAGGCAAAACTCATCGCAAAGAAAAAATAGGCAGCCTTGAATTTAAATCCCGCTAACGGCAACACGGCCACTCGATCAAAAGTGACCAGGCAAAAGCCAATGCACCAAAGCCAAAAGGAAATAGTAAGTAGACTATTTTTTTTTGCGGAAATCATCTTGAGCCTTGGCTCATCCACCAGTTAATGGTCTCTTTTAGGCCCTCACGTAGGGAGATCTGAGAACGAAAATTAAAACTTTTTTCTGCGCGAGAAACATCGAGCTTTCGTCGCTCTTGTCCGTTTGGCTTGGTGGTATCCCAGCGGAGCTCTCCCGAAAAATTAGTCATCTCCTTCAATAGTAACGCGAGATCGCGAATCGAGATCTCTTCTGAACTACCTAAGTTCACAGGATCGGCGCCATCGTATTTCATCGCCGCGGCCACGATGCCACGAGCGGCATCACGAACATGGAAAAACTCCCGAGTGGGAGACCCATCGCCCCACATAGTAACCGATGAGGCATTGGTGCTTTTGGCTTCTACGAACTTGCGAATCAATGCTGGGATCACGTGAGAATTTTCCAGGTCAAAATTATCTTCTGGGCCATAAAGATTCACGGGCAGAAGAAATATTCCGTTTAACCCATATTGAGCACGATAGGATTGCAGCATCACAAGCAGAGATTTTTTGGCAATTCCGTAGGGCGCATTTGTTTCTTCGGGATAACCATTCCAAAGATCTTCTTCGCGGAAAGGCACAGGAGTGTGTCGTGGATAGGCACAAATAGTTCCGGCTACGACCAGCTTTTGCACCTTAGCATTACGGGCAGCCTCAATCAGGTGAATGCCCATGATGGCATTATCGTAAAACAATTCGCCGGGAAACTTTTGATTGAAACCAATGCCGCCCACTTTCGCGGCCAAATGAATCACTAGGTCTGCGCCACTCACTAATTCTTCGCACACTTCGCGGCGTCGCAAATCGTGAGTGCGACTGCGCGGGATCACTAGCGCTTCTTTATGAGCTCCATGAGCAATCAATTCCTCACAAACTCGCTTGCCAAGAAACCCTGCGCCACCAGTGACTAGAATTTTCTTTGCTTTGCTTAACTCCATTATGGTTTTACTCCAGGAGCATTTGGTGTGAGGCCGAATTTTTTTGGATCGAGGCCTTCTTTTTCAAGATCTGCTATAACCATGATCTTAACTAGTTCTTCAAAGCCCACCTTTGGCTTCCAACCCAATTTCTTTTTCGCCTTGCTAGCATCGCCGATCAGCAAATCTACTTCTGTAGGGCGCAAATATTTCTCATCCATACGCACAAACTTTTCTTGTTTAAGGCCAACCAGGGCAAACGAAACATCAAGAAACTGTTTCACAGAATAGGTTTCACCGGTAGCAATCACATAATCATCCGCTTCTGGCTGTTGCAGCATGAGCCACATAGCTTCTACATAATCCTTGGCGTAGCCCCAATCACGTTTGGCATCGAGATTTCCGAGGAATAAATGCTCCTGGCGACCGGCAAGAATTTTTGCGAGGGCGATGGTGATCTTACGAGTCACAAAAGTTTCCCCACGGCGCGGACTCTCATGGTTAAATAAAATTCCACTAGAAGCGTGCATTTTGTATGCTTCACGATAATTCACCGTGATCCAGTGACCATAGAGTTTCGCACAAGCATATGGACTACGCGGATAAAAAGGTGTTTTCTCATTTTGTGGAACAGCTTGCACGAGTCCATACATTTCGGAGCTGGAGGCTTGATAAAATTTCGTAGGAATCCCTGATTCCAAAATTGCATCCAAAAGGCGAATCGTCCCCAAACCTGTAACATCAGCCGTATATTCTGGAATATCGAAGGAAACACGCACATGGCTTTGAGCGCCAAGGTGGTAAATTTCATCCGGCTTAACCGTTTTTAAGAGTCGGTTCAGGTTGGAGGAATCAGAAAGATCGCCGTAGTGCAAAAATAACTGCGCTCCGCTTTCATGGCGATCCTTATAAATATGATCAATACGATCGGTATTGAAGGTGCTGGCCCGACGAATGAGCCCGTGCACTTCATAGCCTTTAGAAATTAGTAGCTCGGCGAGATAAGAGCCGTCTTGCCCGGTAATTCCTGTAATAAATGCTTTTTTCATGGAGACGAACTTAACGCTGAAGGCCCCTTGAAGCCAATAGAAATTCGTCTAAAAAGCCCCAATACCGCGTATGGCCGTGGCCAGCGTTTTCACCATGATGATGATGTCTAGAAGCAGAGATTGATGCTCAATATAAAAGAGGTCGTATTCGAGATTCGCATGAATAGCCTCTCCCCGAACGGCGCTGATCTGCCAGACGCCCGTAATCCCTGGCTTCACTTTTAGGCGCTCTCTCTGCTCTTCGTTATAAGTGGATACGATAAATGGCATTTCTGGGCGCGGCCCAACGAGACTCATATCTCCGCGGATCACATTGAAAAACTGCGGTAATTCATCCAAGGAAGAGCGGCGAAGAAAGCGGCCCAATTTTGTGATTCTTGGATCACTCAAGCCTTGAGGAGTGAGGCCATAAGGATTGGCAGTGACATACATGGAGCGAAATTTGAAAAAATCGAACTCTTCCCCGTTGAGTCCAATCCGCTTTTGGCGGAAGAGGATCGGCCCCTCACTATCCAAGCGTATTAATACGGCGAGTAGCATAAAGAGTGGCGAAAGAAGAAGGATGGCGATAACGGAAATAATCAGATCGAAAATTCGCTTGAACACAGGATAAAAGATTCTTCGCTGTAAACTTTTCTCACGGAGCACGGGAATCCCGCCAATATCGCGAACCTCCAGGGAATGTAGGAATTGCCCATAGGTTGGTGGCACCACAGTTACCGCCAATTCCAGGCGCTTACAAGCCTCCACCACCTCTAAGTTTCGAGCATAAGAGGCCGTAGGCATAGCCACAAAAACCTCTTTCAACTCACCCGAATCGCGCAGCTCTTTGAGGCTATTTAGTCCACCAAGAACCTTGCAACTACGGCGCTTCAAAAGTTCACCGATATGCACTTCGGAGCCCCAAAGTTTTTCATCGTCATCCAGGAACCCAAGCACATAGAGGCCCAAAGCTGGTGAATGATAGATGCGCTTAAATAAGTGCTTCCCAACCACCCCAGCACCGAAGATCACCGCCGGACGGATCGCCCTTCCGCGCAAGTGGAGAGCGATACTGATGCGATAGAAAATCGAGCGCTCGATCAACAAAAGCAAGAAGCTAATCAGCAAAGCATCGGTAAGCATTAAGCGTGATAAATCTAAAAAGCGGGAATAGAAGGAAACTCCCTGCACCAACAGAGCGCCGAAAACCCATCCCAAGAATAGGCGCTGCGTCTCCACCACATTTAACAAACTGGTTTCCCGCTCATAGAGGCGGGCAGAATGGAAAACGATCACGAAGATTAATCCGGCTATAGCCCCTAAAATCAAAAACTCCCAAACTGAATAGGGAACGGAATGACCATTTTTGAAATAGAGATAGTAAGAAAGCGCAAAGCTAAGCAGCACGACACAAAAATCGGCAACGCTGCGCATAAAATTAATCAGACTCCACTTATTCATCGCTCGCTAAATTCCCACAGATTGCGTCGCTTGAAAAGCTCTCAGCCATGCTTCTCGTCTATTAAATAGCGGCGGCGAAACACTCGCGCCTGAAAAACCTGCAGCGCGAGCAAAGCCAAGAAGGCAGGATTATTGAAAATATATCTTCGCCATAGCCGCTTCGGCTCACGATACAAGCGATAGAGCCATTCAAGCCCCAAGGTCTGCAAAAATACAGGTGCTTCAGGCACGATGCCTGGCAGTAAATCAAAAGCAGCCCCCACCCCGAGCATGATCGGCTTCACTTGATTCCGCTGGGCAAACATCCAACGCTCTTGCTTTGGCGCCCCCAAACCCACCCACAGAATATTCGCACCGGAGGCGTTGATTTCCTCGGCGGCCGATTTCATTTCCGCTTCCGTTAAAGCACGAAATGGCGGGCTCACAGCGCCCACGATTTGAATTCCGGGGTATTGGTTTTCTAAATATTGTTTTAAATGCCCCAAGGTTTTCGGCGAGCTGCCATAGAGAAAATGCTTGAGCCCACTAGCCCTGCCTTGATCGCAAAGATCGCGCATAAGGCTTGGCCCCCGAATTCGATCTTGACTCGCGCCCATGGCGTTCATAGCCCAAACCAAGGGCACGCCATCGGGAACAGAATATTGAGATTGATTGGTGATGGCCTGATAGTTACGATCGAAAAAGCCCATCATTGTGGTGTGAACATTCGAAACACACACATAGCCACTTTTGCCTTGATGCGCGTCAGATAGGAGGGTTCCCACCATTTCTGAGCGAGACATAAGGGTATAATTTGAACCGATAATCGCGATGCGTGACATAGCTTTTTTATAGCAGCTTCTCGATATTTGGCCAAGCTAACGAGAAAACTATAGACCACTGGGAACCCTTTGTTTAAAACTAAGGTATGAAACTTTCCGTGATCATCCCTTGCTATAATGAGAAAGCCACTGTGCAGAAGTTGCTCACGTTGGTGTGCGACGCCCCCCTCCCCAAGCAGATCTCCGCAGTCGAAATCGTGGTGATCGATGATTGCTCTAAAGATGGAACTCGCGAAATTTTACAACAAATTGCGAAGGATCCGATCGAACAGGTTGGGATGAAAGCGAACTATAGTTTCCAGTTGGTATTTCAAGGAGCCAATGGCGGCAAAGGTAAAGCCTTGCGCCGGGGATTCGCTTCTGCCACAGGAGATATCATCTTAGTGCAAGATGCCGATTTGGAATATAGCCCTGATGACTATCCAGCCCTATTGAATCCGATCGTACGTGGATATGCTGATGTGGTGTATGGCAGTCGATTCATTGGCCAAGAGCGCCGCGTGCTCTACTATTACCACTATCTCGTGAATCTTTTATTAACCTTCCTTTCAAATCTCTTCACCAACCTGAACCTCACAGACATGGAAACTTGCTATAAGGTTTTCCGCAGAGAAGTGCTCGCGCGCATCACCCTGGAGAGCGATCGTTTCGGCTTTGAACCAGAAGTAACAGCCAAAATGGCGAAGCTAAAGGTGAGAGTTTTTGAAGTGGGAATTCGCTATAATGGCCGAACTTACGAGGAAGGCAAAAAGATCACGTGGAAAGATGGCATCGCCGCCTTCTGGTTTATTATCAAATATAGCTTATTTAGTAAGTAAGCCACAGATCGGCGAATTATAAACCGGATTTTAAAATGCAATCCCGTTTAAAAATGCGCAAGGTCGAGGCGGCAAGGCATTTCTACCGTGAGCCGTACAAAGGTACGGCGGAACGGAGAAATGTCGCAGACAACGAAGAGATTGCGCATTTTTAAACGGGATTTTTCCAGTCACGCATCATTCGGATTAGAGCATTTAAAATATGCATCTGCCGTTCACAGTCGAAAAGCGCCTCATGACGGCTTCCCTCTAATTTCGGAGATAGTTTCTGTGCCTCTTTTAGCACGGCATTGATTTCATTATGCGAGCGAACGTTGGCAGCGAGCTGGATGGCGCCGCTGAGTTCATACACTCGATAATGGCAATCGCCCACGAGCTGATCGTTCACATATTTTGCAGGAACCAAATAGCCGTGACGCTCCAAAAATGGAAGATCAAAAATTCCAGCATTCCAACCCGCAAAAAAGATATTCGGCGCTTCCGCACCAAGCTTTTTGCAAAATTTTAAAATATTCGCTCGCACCTCTGCCGCGGGCACAGCTGGCGCAGCTTTACAAGTGGCGTAGATTTCCTTCATATGCTCTTTGGCAAATTTAGTGGTCGGCTCGCGATCAGTGTGCTGATAGAAGCAGAAGCTCTCCCCTTTTTCCCAGAGCCCATCGCGAAAATTGATTTCTAAAATGGCAATCTGCAAAACCTCTTCAGTTGCCGGATCTACGCCAGTGGTTTCGATATCGATCATGAAGAGTTTGTCTAGATTCTGTGCCATGCTTGCTTGTATCGTCCCCTTTGGGCTTTTCCAAGAATATTTTTGGCACCCAAGCGCCATTCTCGATAGTATTTCTACATGGAAAAAGAAGCCCTCTATCAACTCATCCACTCTCGTCGCAGCATTCGCGCCTATAAATCCACTCCGATCGACCCTTCGCTACTGGAGCGTGTGCTGGATGCTGGCCTATGGTCTGCGTCAGGAAAAAATCTGCAAAACTGGCGTTTCTTCGTGCTTACAGAAAAAAAACGCGATGCCTATCTGGCCTTAAGTCAAAAATCTTGGCTCACCCTAAAAGACAATTTGAAGAGGAAACTAAAACCTAGCCTCTACGAATTTACGGAACGATTTTTCTTCACCCTCGGAAATGCGCCCGTTTTAATTTTGGCTTACGCTGTAATCGATGAACAAGATCACCCCCAAACACAAATGGGCAACGTGTATCTTGCGGTCCAAAATATGGTGCTCGCGGCGCAAGCGGAAGGATTGGGCAGCTGTATTCTTGGCAGCCCCCTTGAAATCGAAGCCGATGTGAGAAATTTTTTAGGCCTTCAAGATAGGCCAAACTGGAAATTGGTTTGCGGGCTAACAGTAGGCCATGCCGCGCACTCCCCACCGGCGCCGCCAAGGCAGATCACGGATCGCGTGCATTTTCTTAAAGACTGATCCTACCTGTTTCCGGCAATGAAGTTTGCCATCGCGTCCGATGCAAATAATGGATTATGATCATTATTAGAAGCAGCTTTTCTTCCGAAATAGAACTATGTCGAAATCCGAAGCTCTCAACCCGAGAGTAATTAATTTTTTCTCTTATCTACTCTGGTCATTCCCGGCCACTTACGTGCTCACTCTTGGTGCGTTTTACAATCTTCCATTTCCAAAGATGGCAGCTATTTTATTTAGCGTGGTCTATATCGCTCACTCCGCCTTCGCGATCGGCACAGGATTCGCGCTTTACCACATGAAGCCCTATGCTTGGCACTTCTTCGTTTTTCACTGCGTGCTGCTGCTGATTGAACAATTTTATGTAGCTATTTCCATGGCAGAAAATTATCACGCGGAGATACCCCTCTCCCTTGCTTGCATCGCAATTGGTTCAGCGCTTTTTCTCCTCAAACTTGAATTGAGAGTGCCCTATTTTAATCCAAAAATAGCGTGGTGGGAGAGTGATCCTCGCTACAAGATCAGTGTTCCCGCGCAGATGACTTCCGCCGATCACTTCTACCAGGGCGAGATCATGGATATCAGCGCCGGTGGCTGCTTTATCAAATTGAAAGAAAATTTGAAAACGGAGCAGTTGATCCAAGTGAAGTTCTCCCTCTTCGATCAAAGATTTGATTGTTCTGGAAAAATAGTATGGCGCACAGATTCCGGCGTTACTCACCCCAAAGGGGTTGGCGTGAAATTCTATGGGCTAGAAAAAACGCACCAAATTGCGCTCCGTGAGACGGTGAAAAAACTCAAAAGCCTATCAAAGAAATATCGCAGCCTGCGCAAAGAAGAGCGCGCGAATACCATGGAACAAAAAGTAGAGACACTTCTTTCCCAGAGAAAAGGTTGAACAAAGAGCGTCAATCAACTAGGATTCTCCTATGAAACTAGCTCTATTTTTTTTCGCCATCACTAGCCTTTTAACAGCCTGCAGCGGCACACCGAGCGCACCTAGCAAAGAAGAAAAGTTAGGACAAATCTACTTCGACGGTGGAACTCAAGATCTTAATAATGGAAAATTTTCAGAAGCCCTGGCCAATTTAATAAAAGCCTCCAAGTACCAACCAGATTCTGCAGCAACCTGGAATAATCTCGGCCTCGCCTATGCCGCCAAGGGCGATACTGTGAAAGCCAGAGAGAGTTGGCAAAAAGCGCTCAGCATAGATTCGGAATTTAGCGACTCTCGCAATAATTTAGGAGTGCTCTACTTTTCAGAAGGTAAAATGGATGCCTCCGAAAAAGAATTCAAGCTCGTTTTGAAAGATTTGCTCTACACAAAGAGCTTCCAAGTATACTACAATCTAGCTTTGATCTATTTGAAAGAGAGAAAGACGGTTCAAGGGGAGCAATACCTTAAGCTGTCGTTGAAGGCGAATAAAGCATACTGCCCAGCCTGGGAAAAAATGGGTTATCTGGAGAAAGAGCGCGGCGATTACCAAGCAGCGCTCGAATCTTGGCGAAGTGCTGTTGGTGGCACTTGCTACAATAATCCAGAACTTCATTATAACGTTGCCGGACTTTATGCGCACCTTCACGATAAAGAGAAGGCTAAGGCGAAGTATTTAGAAATTATTGAGCTCTTTCCCTCATCGGATTGGGCGAAGAAAGCAGAAGCCAATTTAAACCTGATGCGGTAGCTGGCTAGAACGGAAATACTGTGGAAACAACGAAACAAGAAAGCCTCGGACAATACCTCAAGAAAACTCGTGAGGATAAAAATATATCCATCGAGCAAGTGGCCTATGCCACCCGAATCAGCCTCAAGATGCTGCGTGCTTTAGAAGAAGATGCCCACGAAGTATTGCCAGCACCAACTTTTGTTCGCGGCTATTTACAGGCATATTCGAAGAGCGTGCGCCTTGATACTCAAGATTTACTCTTGCGCTACCAACACCATCTCGCCACTGCGCCGGGCCAGCAAAAGAGCTCCCTCAAATCGCACTATCTTTATGTAAAAGAACGCTACCAAGAAAAGAAGCGCATGCTATTAGTTACCTCTCTGCTCGTGCTCTTGGTATTTAGTGGTGGCGCTTACTTAATGCTGAAATCGAAGCGAGATAGAAATAAACAGCTAGCTCTTCAAGCCCAGCAATTGCAGAGTTCTGTTGTCTCAGCTACTCCGAAAGAAGAGGAAAAGCGCGATACCGCCGCTAGTAGTAAGGACAAGCTAGAAAAAGAACTCTTGAGTGGAAATAAAAAACCAGTTGTCGCACACATTGCTACAACCGATGCAGAAGCCACAAATACCGCACCGAGCACTGCCGCCGCCCCAGCCGCCGTTGCCACAGCGAGCAAGACATCCACCAATACTGCTACTTCCAGCGCCACAGAGAAGACCACGGCCAGCAATGAATTAAATGGACCAGCCAAACAATTCAATCTTTTGCTCACCACCGATCAAGATGTTTGGATGCGCTACCAGCTGGATGACACTCCAGTGAAAGAGTATATGCTCTTCACGAAAAAAAAGGTGACGCTCCACGCCAACAAAGTGATCAAGATATTCTCCGGCAACTTAGGTGCCCTGCATGGAACCCTGAATGGGAAAGAGCTTAGCACCCTAATGGCTCCAAATCGCCCGAAAAGCCTAGTTTTGCCAGAGACAGAAGTGCCAAACTACCCACTTCCCCTCTTTCCGCCCATCGTCAAAAAAGAAGAACACACTGAGTCAACCGATGCAACGGATGACCAAAGTGACAATCAAACATCTTCTGACAATTAAAACTCTCTATTGACAGGGATTTTTAGAAAATCTTTATCCACAGGATGTAAGACTTTATCCACAGCGCCAAGTAGCTGTTTTTATGGATATTTACGCTTTTCACTCCGGCTTATCCACAAAATTTGATGATAGCGCCATGGTTCGCTCAACTAAATAAATCAATTTTGTTAAGGTTCGGTTAGGAATAACACGGTTTTAGTGCGGTATTCTCCTATGAGCTAAAATAGATTTTATTTTGTCACACGCCAGAAGGATCTAAGCGCCACGAGCAATAATACCCCATTGGAAATCCACATCCCCACGAAGGCCGGAAGACGCCCGGTACTAGCGAAATCATAGCCAAACGAGTAGAGCACCCAGTAAAGCAACAACACCAAAATACAAATTAAAAAGGAATTGGATCGCACGGTGCGAGTGCGAATTACACCGAAGGCCACCCCAAGAATAGCGAAGATTACGCAGGAAAAGGAAAGTGCATATCGCTTCCAATATTCCACGCGATAATCGCGAAGCACAATTGTTTCAATTGGATTTAAGGATGTCTTCGCCGCCAAACGAATGATCTCTTCCTTCAGTGAATTAATATCCATGGTCTTCGGCTGCTCTACACCCACCACCTTCGCAGTCTCGATGCGCAGGAAAATATCATAAACAGAAAACTGTGTGAGCTCATAGCTCTTCGCCTTAGGATCACTGCGATGAAGGCTACCATTAAACAAACGAAGCACTAGTCCGGGAATCCCATTCGCATCCTGATAATTATTTAAAATTTTGCCATTATTGGCCACAACGGTTACAGGCAACTGGTGATCTCGCTCATCGTAGATCAATACTTTTTGTAGAGTATTATCTTTGGAATTAACCTTGTCGGCATAGAGCACAAGATCGAAGAACCCCTCAGTAAATGTGCCCTCATGGATGGTGGCAATAGCCTTGGTATTACTAATGCGAAAAAGTTCGTAGCGAAACTCCCGTGTAGCCCAAGGCACGAAATAGAAGTTACAGATCAACGTAGCCATGCCAACTACGATCCCCATCCCTAAGGTTGGCCACAGCATGGAATAAACCGACATCCCGGCCGAGCGCATCGCGATCACTTCACCATCACTGGAGAGCCTTCCAAAGCCCATGAGCACCGCGAGCAGAAACGCGATCGGCAGAATCACCGGCGTAAAGGTGAGCATCAAGGTACTCATTAGACTTAAGATCGAATAACCGGAAACATTGTGCACCACAAAGAAATCCGAAAGGCGGATAACCTGGAACATCATGAGCACGAAGAGAAAGAAAAGAGCAGCCCCCAAGAAGGGTTTCGAGATCTCGCTTAAGATATATCGGTAAAAGAGCACTGGGATATTCTTGCCACCGCTCAAACGCCTGAAGATACTAGTAAGCATTTTTGTTCACAAACCCCTTCCAGATCGTAAGCAGAAGGATTTTGATGTCGAAAAAAATGCTCCAATGACGAATGTAAAATAAATCGCACTCGATGCGTTTTTCCAGGCTTGTATCACCCCGCCAGCCGTTCACTTGAGCCCAACCGGTAATCCCAGCCTTCATCTTATGGCGAAGCATATATTTCGGAATTTTCCCGCGGAACTGCCCCACAAATTCTGGGCGCTCAGGGCGAGGCCCCACGAGGGACATATCTCCCACCAAGGCATTCCACAACTGAGGAAGCTCATCGAGACTAGTGGAGCGAAGGAGCGCACCAATCGGGGTGCGGCGGTCATCATTCTTTTTAGCCCATACAGCCCCAGTTTCATTTTCTGCCCCCACACGCATCGAACGAAACTTCCACATCTTGAAAGTGCGGCCATCCAAACCCATGCGTTCTTGGCCGTAGAAAATCGGACCACGACTCGTGAGCTTCACCAACAGAGCCAGGAGAAATAGAAGCGGAGATAAAAGTAATAATCCGATTCCCGCTCCAATAAGATCAAATAAGCGTTTCCAAAAGAAACCCACGGGAGTGGCGGAAGAGCGATTAAGCGTGAGCACTGCTAGATCATCAAAGTTTTCTACGGTGCAGCCGATCACGGTATATTCGTGAATATCTGGCAAAAGATAGAGATCAACCACAGTGTCAGATAGAGATTTCAAAATCTCATCCTGAAACACACCATCCGCGCGAGGAAGCGCGAGCACAATCTGTTGCAAATCCTTCATCCCAGCCGTTTTTGCCGAAACTTCAGCATAGGAGCCGAGCACCGGAGCTGGAAGCATGGAATCAGCCACTCCATCCTTCGTAAAAAATCCCACTATGCGAATGCCGAGTTCAGGCACACGTCTCACTCGCTCCAACAGGGCCATTGCAGTATCGCCGGTACCCACGAGCACAGAGTTTCGCCACTGGCCCATGCTACGGAGGCGTCGCAAAGTATTTCGGAGCAGCAATCGAATCGCCAGCAAGTAGAAGCCCGAGATCACACCGAAATAACCGATCACCACTCGCGAAAAACGATACTCCGTAAATACATAGGTGACTGCCAGAAATGCGAGCATCGCAATGAGATGAGCCCGCAAAACCGCGCCGAGCTCACTTGTGCGACGCACAATTCGCTGAGTGCCATAGAGCTCATGATAGCGAAATACCACCACCCAAATAAAGGCGACGGGAATCGTGAGCGTGACATAGCGAGAAAATGGGGGAATCCCTTTAGTAACGGGAACAATTTGTGTATAAAAACGGAGATAATAAGCAAGCAGCCACGCAGCCACTAAGCCGACGCAATCTGCGCCGACTAAAAAACTGCCAACCACTTGATAATATCGCTTAAGCACAGCTTATTTTAGTTTCTAAAGCATCGTAGAGTCAACGAAAGGACACCATCATGAAGATCACCGCTCACGTCAATTTTTCTGAAGCCGAGGAATCCACACACGTAATCGCCACTTTTCAAAGTGAATCGAAGAAGGATCCTACTCCAGAGAGCACTCACGATGAATTTAGTGAACTTTTGCAGAAACTCGCTGCGGAAGACGTGTTTAAAGGTAAAAAAGGCAGCGTGTATTTCGTGCGCTCCAGCGATGCGGCCACCCCAAATACTCTTTTCGTAGGCCTTGGCAAAGCAGAGGAAGTAACTGGCGAAACCCTTCGCATCTCTGGCGCCAATATCGCTCGCCGTCTTGATGCGGAAAAAGTAAAAGCTGCTGCGCTTGATCTTGCCTCGTTCCACCACAAAAACTTGAAGAAGCTTGATGCAGAAGATTTGGCGCTCGGCCTCGCTGAAGGCGCTCTATTCTCCGCCTATACTTTCGATCTCTACAAATCAGAAAAAACAAAAGTGGCCCTCGCCGCAATCGCCTTCTACGTAGACGATAAAAATGAAGTAGCCACCACTGAAAAAATGCTCGCGAAAGCCCGCGCAGAAAATGCTGCTCTTACCGTAGCTCGCGATCTCTCCAATGAGCCAGGCAGCCATCTCTATCCTATGGAGCTTGCTCGTCGTGCACAGAAGCTCGCAAAAGAACATAAAGTTAGCTGCAAGATTCTAGACATGAAAGCCCTTCAGAGGGAAAAAATGGGCGCCCTAATCGGTGTGGGTCAAGGATCTGCAAATCCCCCTTGCCTCATCGTGCTGGAGCATAAACCGAAAAAAGCGAAGAAGATTGTTGCCCTTGTTGGGAAAGCTGTAACCTTCGATTCGGGCGGTATTTCGATTAAGCCAGGCCAAGGCATGGAAGACATGAAACACGATATGAGCGGTGGCGCTGATGTGATCGCTGCCACACTTCTTGCTGCAAAACTCGGCTGTGAAAATCATATTGTTTGCGTAGTGGCTGCGGCTGAAAACATGCCCGACGGTAATGCGATTGTTCCCTCCACCATTCTCCACACCAGAAATGGAAAAACTATCGAAGTACAAAATACAGATGCAGAAGGTCGATTGATCTTGGCAGATGCTCTCGACTACGCCCAAGACTATAAGCCAGATGTGATCGTAGATGTTGCTACCCTTACTGGAGCCGTAGTAATGGCCCTCTCCAACGTTGCCGCCGGTATCATGGGCAATGATGAAGGTGCCATTGAGGATTTCAAAGCTGCCGCCAAGAAAACCGAAGAGCGCTATGTTGAACTTCCAATTTTCCAAGAGTATATCGACGATATTAAGAGCAAAGTGGCCGATATCAAAAATATAGGTGGCGATCGCGGTGCAGGCTCACAAAAGGGCGGCGCATTCTTAAAAGAATTCATCAAGAACAATACAAAATGGATTCACGTGGATATTGCGGGCACTGCTTGGAATACCCCGGCCGTTTCCTACCATCCAAAGCACGGCGCTACGGGGCACAGCGTGCGCACCCTAACTCAATTCGCCCTCGACTATTAATTCGGAGAGAGAATGAAAAACTTTGTTCGCATCAGTGAAGTTGGCAATTTTGTAGATCAAATCGTTACGATTCGTGGCTGGCTCTATAACCACCGTAGCTCAGGGAAAATTCGTTTTCTCGAACTTCGCGATGGCTCCGTGGGCACGCTTCAAGCAGTCGTGGCGCCAAGCAACTGCAGCGAACAAGCTTTTCAAACGAGTGGCGATCTCACGCAAGAGAGTTCCGTGATCGTGACAGGCAAAGTGAAAAAGCATCCTAAAAAAGCGGATGTGTATGAACTCGATGTTACCGATCTCGAAGTAGAACAAAAAGCGGATGCAAACTATCCTATCTCTCACAAGGAGCACGGCCCAGAGTTCTTGATGCAGCAGCGTCACCTCTGGCTCCGCACTCCCCGCCAAGTGGCGATCGCTCGCACCCGCGCTTCCATTGTGAAATCCATTCGCGATTTTTTTGATAATCGCGGTTTCGTGCTGATGGACGCGCCGATCCTCACCCCTAGCGCCTGCGAAGGCACGAGCACTCTTTTTGAAACAAATTATTTCGATGAGAAAGCCTTCTTAACCCAGAGTGGTCAGCTCTACGGAGAAGTGGGGGCCATGGCCCTCGGCAAAACCTATGTGTTCGGCCCAACTTTCCGCGCCGAAAAATCCAAAACCCGTAAGCATCTCACTGAATTCTGGATGGTAGAGCCAGAGATCGCCTTCTGGTCTCTTGAGGAAAACATGGAACTCGGCGAAGAGCTTGTTTCCACCATCGCGAAAGAATCCCTCACTCGCTGCCGCGCAGAACTGGCCGTTCTTGGCCGCGATATTCCAAAACTCGAAGCAGTGGCCAAGGGTGGCTTCCCACGCGTACACTACGATGAGTGCGTGAAAATGCTCCAGGCGAACGGAATGCCAGTAAAATGGGGCGATGATTTCGGCGCTCCGGAAGAACAAAAAATTGGTGACCTTTTTGGTGGTCAACCCGTTTGGATTCATCATTTCCCAAAAGAGATTAAATCTTTCTATTTTAAGGCTGATGAAAATGATGCCCGCTATGCTCTCGGCTGCGACTTGATTGCCCCAGAAGGCTATGGCGAAGTGATCGGCGGGGGCATTCGTGAGGAAGACTACGAAACTCTTCGTGAGGCTGTGATTAAGACTGGCCTGAAACTCGAAGACTATGAGTGGTACTTGGATCTTCGTCGCTATGGATCTGTGCCTCACGGCGGATTCGGGCTCGGCCTAGAACGCACTGTAGCTTGGGTTTGCGGTCTCGATCACGTGCGCGAGACGATCGCATTCCCACGCATGCTGAATTATATTCGTCCGTAGTATGGCGTTTAATATCGTACTCGTGGAACCACAAATTCCACCGAATACCGGCAATATCGGGCGCCTCTCGATCGGCACCAAATCTCATCTTCACCTTGTGGAACCACTCGGCTTTGACCTATCCGAAAAGGCCGTGCGCCGTGCCGGTCTCGACTATTGGAAACACGTTTCGCTCACCACCCATAAGAGCTATGCGGAGTTTCGCGCCTCCCTGGCGCCAGAAGCACGTCTTTGGTTCTTCACGAAATTTGCCAAAAAATCTCTCTACGCCGCGAAGTTTCAAGCGGGCGATTATCTCGTTTTCGGCAAAGAGACCACGGGCCTAAGTCCCGAGATCCACGCCGCAGAATCGCCTGAGCATATGCTCCAGATTCCCATGCCCGGGCAGGATATTGTGCGCAGCTTAAACCTCGCAGGTTGTGTGCACATTGCGCTCTACGAGGCGCTGAGGCAGACAGAGTTCTAAATTACTTCTTTAAAGTTTCCGAAGTTTCGCCATGGCCATAGTGCACATCACTATCCGCCTTAAAAATCTTTCGATATTCGAAGTGAGGATAATTACCGATATATACCCCCACCTTATTCGAATCAGGATATTCGCAAACCTCTTCGCGAATCTTGGTGCTGAGGGCGAGATATTTCAAATCAACTTTTCCCGTATTGATCATCTGATGAGCCACTTCGCGCCCACCGGGCGGACAAGCCACGAAATCATGCCTCCTCAAGGGATACTCCTGATCCCCAAAACGCAGGATCCCCTCCCCCTCTAAAATAAAGAACATCTCTTCATTCACTCGATGACTGTGAAAGGGGCACACTGACTTTCCAGGAGGGCACACTGATATATTATAGCCTAGTTTTTCGGCGCCGATCTTATCACTGATCGAAGCGTGACTTCCTGGTGCATCTGCACCGTCTGATTGAAAAACTAATTCTGCTAAATTGATGATGGGCTTCATGGCTTTAGATCGTATTTCATTTTCCTGGCGAAACAAGCGTGATGTAATTTGAGTAGAGGATTAACAATGAAAAAAATTGTCGTGTTTATTTTCCTTTGCGCTCATTCAGCCCTGGCTGCAGACTATAACTGCGTTACCAAAGCGAATGCGTCTCTTGGTTTTAATGATGATATAAGCATAAGGGTTAGCCCTGGGGCACAAGGCGGCATCATCTATGGTGACGAGGGCGAGGGTGAGGTGGCGGTTGGCCTCGTGAATTCTCTCAGTAGTCTTAGCGGCGGAACTCAATTTAATCTCATTCTCGGCCTATTTGGCGGCTTTGAGACATCAGGACTCAGATTTCCAGGGGATGTTAGCCGTATTATAAAGTATAGCAGCAATCCGATTGATTCCGATGAGTCCTCCGTGATTCGCTTTTTTCAAGGCGCCCACCAAATCGGAGGCACATTCGTGCTTCGTGGCGAGGCCATCGCCTGTTTGCCAAAATAAAAAAGCCCCTGTGTTTCCACAGAGGCCATACTTTAGATATCTAGCGTTATATAAGTAGCAACTAGAAAAAAACTTTCAGAGACAAGGCGCTCGACGAACTTAACCGTGAGCTGGCCGAGTGGCCAGCGGCAACGGGAAGTGAGGAGAGCAACGCAGTATATGAAAGTTTTATTCGGTTGCTTATCGCTTGGAGAACTGGAAGCGACGACGTGCACCCGCACGACCTGGCTTCTTACGTTCCACTTTTCTGGAATCGCGAGTAAGTAGGCCTTCTTTTTTCAACACTGCACGAGTGGTTGGGTCGATTGCAAGGATAGCGCGAGCGATCGCGTGGCGAGTAGCTCCGGCTTGTCCAGATGGACCGCCACCGCTTACGTTCACGTTGATATCCCATTTACCTACGTTGTCAGTAAGTACAAGAGGTTGTTCCACCACAAGACGGCTGGTAGGACGGGTGAAATAATCTTCCATAGGACGCTTATTTACCACGATCTTGCCAGTGCCACGCTTTACATAAGCACGAGCCTTGGAGGTTTTACGTTTGCCGATTTCGTGGGTTACTTGAGGTGCTGTTGCCATATTAGCCAATTACCTTTCCCGAAGGGTTGATTTTTACTTCACGTGGCTGTTGCACAGCGTGAGGGTGTTTATCACCAGTATAAATTTTGAGTTTCATGATCTGACGACGAGCCAAAGTTTGGTTCTTTGGAAGCATGCCTTTTACAGCGATGCGGATAATGTCAGCAGGTTTCTTCTCTAGCATCTCTTTAGCAGTACGGGTTCTGATGCCGCCTACGAAGCCAGTGTGGCGGTGGTACACTTTTTGGTCCCACTTGTTGCCAGTGAACTTCACTTTGTCTGCATTGAGCACGATCACGTAATCGCCAGTATCAATGTAGGAAGAGTAGGTTGGTTTATGTTTTCCCATGAGGAACATTGCAATCTGGGAGGCAATACGACCAACAACTTGGTCTTTTGCGTCCACAACGAGCCAGTCGCGGGATATCTGTTTTTTCTTTGTAAAATAAGTCGACATAGTATTTCCTAAAAATGAGTACCTATAGATATGGCATAGGGAGCGCTTGGTCAAGTGTTTCCCTTAGGGAAATCAGCAAAAGACGCAGATAACTCAACTAAAAGCTACCTATAGCGAAGTGCACCTTATAGCGGTCACCCGATGGAACGGTGGTATTGCCAACCGTAGCGTCAGATTGCAATTTCCACGCTATATCTAGTGCCACGGGACCTACCGGGGTGACATAGCGCAGGCCAGCACCAGCCGAACTCCTTACAGCAAAGGGAGCAAAACGGTCGATCATTAAGTTACCGGCATCCAAAAAAACGGCCGTTCCAAAGGCGCCACTGATGGGCACTCGATATTCACCTCTATAGTTGGCCAGGCCCAAGGTACCATTGACGGTGGTAGAGGTTTCAACTTCGATGGAGTCATCATCATAGCCGCGCAGAGATCCGATACCCCCCAAGCGGAATAGCTTGAAGGTTGGAATTGCGGAGCCCGAAACGTTAGATCTCTCCCAGCCAAGACTCATAGCGAGAGCAAAAGTGGTTCCGCCGAAAGCCGGAATATAAACAGTATTACTTGTAGTTGTTCGGTAGTAACCAATGTCTTGCTCGGAACCGAACACATGGGTGGCCAACTCAAAGCGATTGATAGAATAAAATCCCCGCGAAGGATTAAAAGTATCATTACGGGTGTCTACTATGAAACCTGGCGTGAGAGCACCGATGAATGAGTCTCGATTATCACTCTGACTATAGGGTGATCGAGCATTCTGAATATTATCTTGCTCATAACTATATTCAAGAAACACGGAGAAGTTCTTGGTGAGGTCACGCCTAACCGACGTGGTGAGCTTATCAATGATAGCGTCGAAATTATTATATTGATGCCGTAGAAACTCGAGGTTGGAGGTGAGCGTAACCGGCCACTCAGCCAAATAAGGCTCTCGAAAGCCGAGGTTTATATCATACTCTGGAAAATGATAATTGCTGGTCCGATGATTCACAACAGCCTGCGCGGTGACAGAGCGATTCCATCCCCCGAGATTTTGATAGGTAGCACCCACGCCCAGTCGTAGACCTAAATCATTTCGAAAACCCGGAGTGATCTCAAAAGATCCGGGTATCGACTCTTCAATGAGAATAAGAATATCTTTTTTCGCTTCATCACCAGGATGATCGACCGTTCTCACCACTACAGAAGTGAATAAGCTTAGCTTTCGCAAATTATCTTCCGCCTCATTAAGAAGCGGTTTCGTTAGCACGTCGCCACCGATAAAAGGGAGCTCTCTTAGCACCACGCGCGCATGAGTTTCCTGATTCCCGCGCACGAGAATTTCGCCAACATGCACCGTCGCCCCCTCATCTATGTCGATTTCAAGCGATACATTGGCACTATCCTTACTGTACTTTACCAGTGAATCTGTTCCCTCATTGTCGATTCTCATATTGAGGTTACCAAGTTCTTCATATTTATTTTTTAGAGAAACAAGGCCCTGTTCGAATCGAAAAATATTGAACGGCTCACCCTCTTTTATTCCCAAGATTGACCGCACCTCCTCTTGGCTGAGGCTCTTGATCCCGTTCACCTTAATGTCTTGAACAACAGTACGAATACCCTCGTTAAACAAAAGCGTTACATCAACCTTTTTGCGGTCTTGAGAGAAAATCGTTTTTGAGAATTCTAGCTTGGCAGAAAGATACCCCTCTGACTTTAAATAATCAGAAAAGAGCTCGGCAGATTTACCAATACCTTTTTCGTGAAAAAAGTGGCGCTGCACGAGGCGGCTCCCAAATGAATTAAATTTAGACTCCGCGTCAGAAGCATCCATAGAGTACACACCTTCGATGTGCAGGCCGGTAACTTGAACTTTTTCCCCTTCGCTCATGATCAGGCTCACATATCGGATGCCCTTTTCTGGATCTTCCCGCACAAGAGTATTGATGCTTATATTTACCAGGCCAATATCCCTATAGGCCTCAATGATTCTCCTCCGAACGGCATCGAGATAATCGCCACCGGAAGAAATTTCTTTTACGTCGCCAACAAACTCAATCAGCTCCCGATAGCTAAACTGCTTATTGCCCCTAAAACCAAAACGGATTCTTGAGCCATAATCAATATTGACGTGGATTCGTACGCCGCCACCCTCATCCAATGAATAGGTGATTGTAGGATCTTTGGCTGTGAGGAAATCGTGGTCTCGCAACCAGTTCTTAATGTTTTGCAACCCCAACTGCACTCTATCGCGTTCAATTCGCTCCCCAGCAAGGATGCCAAATTCAGTCTGCAGCTGCTCTGCGTATCGCTTCCTTAAAATTTTATTTTCAACAGACTTTATTTCTGTCATCGAAATTGAACTCACTACAGTGGCCGCGCCTTCTATAACCTGGAATGTGAGCTCACCCGCATCGCTAAGCTTCGTTTTAATTTCCGCATTTAAATAACCCTGCTGATTATAAAAACCTAAAACCCTAGCCGTAGACTCATCTACCCGAATCGGATCGAAGTCCATGCCATCCTTTAGATCCATCATATTTGCGAGCGTATTGGAGGATACAGCAGTATTTCCCTCAAAAGAAATGTGTACGATTTTCACTCGTTCCTTAAATCCCACCAATAAAGTTAGTGAGTCGCTGGAATTTGCCTCTAAATATAATTCTATTCGCGTATCCAATTGGTTGGCTTGGCGAAACCTACAAC
>CAIPTA010000186.1 GCA_903867855.1 Oligoflexia bacterium
TAACCCTTCGAGTAGCCTCACGCTACGAGCAGGCGCTCCGTCTAGCCAAGAAGACCTTTGAGTTGTCCTGGTACAACCTCGAAGGTCTAGCTACGGGTCAACCTGTAATCCTCTATCTCGGACAACGGGCACACATTCGGGAGATCCCGTTTGTTGTACTGAAATACGATCGGTATTTTGTCGATTTCATAACCCTGTTCCTCCAAGTTCGTGACAAGAGCAGAATAACTTTCGAGGTTGGCTTCCATCCTCGTCACATTACTATCACATACAAATACTATGCCATCGACGCCACGGAGAATTAGCTTGCGGCTGGCGTCGTAATAGCTTTGACCTGGCACTGTATAGAGATGAAAGCGCACGTTAAAACCTCGTAAGGTTCCAAGCGCTAAGGGTAGGAAATCAAAGAATAAAGTGTGCTCACTTTGGGTCTGGAGCGAAATCATGCGGCCGCGGCCATCGGGGTGAGTTTGATTGAAGATATACTGCAGGTTGGTAGTTTTCCCACTCGTGGCTGGGCCGAAGTATACGATCTTACAGTTAATTTCCTTGGAATTATAATTGATGAAGCTCATGAACGCCCCTTCAGCTGGGGCTTTTTGAACAGGCTATCTATTTCATCGTCGGTAATATTTGCAAAAAGGGTGGGAGAAATGGTGGCACCCGGTGTCACGCTGATACCAACTGGTGTCACTTCCTCCTGGGGCGAAAGGCGCCCGAGGATTTGTCCATAGCGCCTCACTTGCAAACGAAACAATCCGGGATTAGCCACATCTTCGTGGAAAGCGGCTAACCAAGTGCCATCGTTGATGGAACTTACATAAATTTGGCTGGCCTCGAAATCAAAGTGAAAGTGTTTAGGGGCCTCGAGACCTGTGAGCTGCCCAAGGGAGCGACCTGCAGACGCAGCCGCGCTAAGCAATGCCGCGAGATTGGGCAGAATCGATTCTTCCACCCAGCCCGAACAAGCGATGATTTCACCGCTCTCACGCAATAGCAGAACGGCTTTTGCATTGAGCTCGTGACTGATCTTCTGCACTACGCTGGCGATGCTGGGTTGTTGCACGTTTAGTTGCACTCTGTTCTGTTATCGATAGCACGACCTATCGTGCCTCTATCTGCATATTCTAGAGAGCCGCCCATAGGCAAGCCATAGGCAATTTTATACACCCGAATACCCAAAGGCTTTAAGAGCCGGGTGATATACAGAGCGGTTGCCTCTCCCTCAACACTGGGATTTAGCGCCAGAATAATTTCTCTTTTGTGAGAATCTTCCATCGCCCATGGACGAGTGCGCTCCAAGAGTTCACTCACACGAATTTGCTCGGGCCCGATTCCATCCACAGGAGAAAGCGTGCCGTGAAGCACGTGATAGGTGCCTTTAAATTTTCCTGAAGCCTCAATCGCTCGCACATCGCTTGGGCGCTCTACTACACAAATGCTATCTGCGCTGCGAGAGTGGTTTGCACAAATTTCACAAAGGTCGCTTTCGGTATATGTGAAGCAACGTTCACACCAATGAATTTTCTCTTTGGCATGCACGAGCGCAGTAGCTAAGCGCTGCACTTTTTCTAAGTCAGCATTCAATAGATGATAAGCAAGGCGCGTGGCGGATTTCTCTCCGATGCCGGGAAGCTTGGAGAGTTCGTGCACGAGCTGGCTTAGGGCGTCGGTATTCGTTTGCATCCTTAAAATATTCCAGGTGGGATGGGGAGATTGCCCATGGCACCATTCATGGCTTGGCTTGAGAGTTCCTGCGATTTTTTTAGCGCCTCATTCACGGCGGCTTTTACCATGTCCTGCAACATTTCCGCATCGGCACCTTCTAAAGCCTCGGGTGCGATCGTGAGCGACATTAGTTCCTGCTTTCCACTAACCACAGCCACTACAGCGCCGCCACCAGAAGCAGCTTGCACTGTTTGAGTTGCCAGGTTTGCTTGGATGTCTTCCATCTTCTTTTGCATCTGTTTGGCCTGCAACATGAGTTGTTGCATATTGCCGCCGCCGCCGAATCCACCGCCTCTTTTCATACCGATTTCTCCCTTAGATAAAGCTTTGATCTATCTATACCAAACTTGCTCGGGAGGGCGCCAAAAATTTCTTTGCGCTTAAAAACAAAGCGAGCCGCTCTGTGCCATAGCTAATCTTTTCCCTGCCAAATACTTTGGTGGCCGGCAAGATAGCTTTCAAAGGGAAGCTTGGCAAATATTTCTCTGCTGCCGAGTGCTGCCATGGCCTTTGCTTCCGTCTCATGATCGAGGCACCAGCGAATTCCCTGAGCGATTGCCTCGGTGCTTCGAAAGGGCACTACATAGGAGTTTTCCCCATGTCTCGCGATCTCTGGAGCCACTCCGGATAGGGTAAAAATACAAGGAAGGGCGCAAGCTAAGGCTTCTGTATACGCTTGACCAAAGGCCTCCACGCGGCGACCCGTGGGCACATGTAAAAAAATATCGAAGCTTTTGTAGAGAGCAAAAATATCTTTTTCAAACACAATTTCTCGGAAGCTATCGGCGGGCAGGGTTTCCAGAAGTGAGGCTACTTCTTTGCCATAACTCCCAATTTTCGCATTGGCGATAACTAAGCAAGCGTTTGGGAAATCTTTTCGAATTTCAGCAAAGGCGGGAATCGCATATTGCAGACCCTTGATCTCTAGATACCGAGAAACCATACCAATGATAGGGCGGTTGCCGTTGAGATTGTATTTCTCTTTTATTTTTTGGATTCGCTCTTGCCCAATTACGAAATCTTTTTTCTGCAAGCAAAGCGGAATTTTTACGATCTTTTTTGGATTAACCTTCTCTAGCTTCGTTAAAACCTCGTATACATTATCGCAGGTGGAAACAATTTTTGTAGAAAGTGTGCAGGCCATCCAGTCGTATATCTGCGCATGCTTGCTCTTGAAGTGGTAGGGATCGGAGTGGTGACGTGTGTGAATTCGCACTGGTACTCTCGCAAGAAAGGCGGCACTCAGCCCCGAAAGCTCTGCGATTAACAGATGCGCATGAACAACTTGAGGCTTTAAGTTAAAAAAGAATTTGAGCATTTGCAGTGTGAGCCTTGGGAGGCTACGCATGCCATGATTCACAAAAAAATGAACTCTCGCATTTTTCCTAGTCAAAATTTCATCAAACTCTAGGTGAGTTTTATTCAAAACAACAAAGTGAATTTCGAATTCAGAATTTAGATAGGAATCTAAGATGGCTTCGAAAACGGCGGGGCTGCCGTCGGACACCATAATCACCACACGATTCCGTACTTTACTCATGCCATATTATTTCTTATTACTTTTCAAACGTAAAGAAGCACTTAAGATTGCCTTTTTTACCTGTACGAATCGGCCAAAATTTTTTAGTTTCGCAAACGGCTCATCGTGAAAGAAAGCATTTGGCCTTACACTTATACAGTATGGGTTTGAAAGAGTTACTAAAGATTCCACTGTCAATTAGGCCGCTATCGAGGGCCAAAAATAACTATATTGTAACCTATCATGATATCTCCCCACCTGGAGATCCCTCTTACTCAAAGTTCTATAGTACGAGCCCCGAGCGTTTCCAAACTCAGGTCAATTTTTTTTCCAAGTATTTTGAGCTAGTTTCTCTTGGCGAAATTGTTGGAGAGAAAGCATCGAGACGGCCTCGATTGGCAATTAGTTTTGATGATGGATTTATTTCGGTTAAGAAAACAGCTTGGCCAATCTTGAAGGCCGCTGGGGCGCCATTCACAGTGTTTGTGAATCGAGTGGCCATAGAAACTGGTTCTCTAGATTATGGAATAGGCTATTCCCAGCTTAAGGTGGCCCCGGGAGTTAGTTCTCCCTATATGAGTTTAACGGATATTCGAGAAATGCTAAATGCGGGAGTGGATTTTGGAAGTCATGGTGCAAGCCATTGTATACTTTCAGAGTGTACGGAAGTTGAGTTGCTCTCTGAGATCAAAGGCAATGCGGATTTCCTACGAGCTAATCTAAAGGTAGAAATTCCCTTTCTCGCATTTCCGTTTGGCAAGAAAAAACACTATAGCCAGCAGGTAGTGGCCTCTGCTCTTGCCGCCGGCCATAAATTTTTATTTTCTTCAAACCCCAGCCATTTCGTTACATCGAATGATGTGGTGAAACCACGCATTAGTTTGCTCGAAGAAGATGAGCGGCAACTCAGCTTCCTCTTTAATCGCACCCTCTTTAAGGATATCGACCTATGACTCAGCCAGAAAAAATGAACTTCGAGTATAGGCGCGTGAATCATAGCCAGCTAACCCATCTCACCGAGCTGATTGACAAATGTTTCGGTATTCGAGTGAGTGATGGTTACTACGATTGGAAGTACGTGCGGAACCCTGTTGGCAAACTCGTGGCGTTTGAGGCGCTGCATGAAAAAAATGTAGCCGGCTTCTATGGTTTGATACCTGAGATTTACAATGTGGGCGGGAAGAAAATCAAAATTTATCAATCGATGGATACGATGACTCACCCGAATTATCAAAGGAGGGGACTCTTCGTTCAGCTCGCTAATCAAACCTTTTCAGCTGTCTTAGCCGAAGAGCAGAGATTGGATATGATCGGAATTCCTGGCGGGAACTCCTATCATGGATTTGTGCATCGTCTGGGTTGGAAATGTATTCAGCAATTTCGCTTTCTCTTTGTGAATCGTTTCTTGTTCGCGCTGCGGTCTCTATTTAGCTCTTCATCAAAGGAGATAGTGGTGAAAGAAATTTCCTCGATGACGGCGGAGCTTTCCGATTTCCTTCGGAGCAAAGAAGCTTCTCCACTGCCGATATCGCCCAGTTGGACTCCAGATTTTTTCTCTTGGCGCGTATTTGGACACCCTTATCGAAACTATCGAGTGCTCGGAGTTTTCGATCAAGCCAAGCTGGTTGGTATTTCTGTTTATGCTTTGGATGAGCGAGGGCGAGCGTATATCTATCTGCTCGAATGTTTGCGGCAGAAACAATTTGCGCAATATACAAGGAGCATAATCGCCGAAATTTTTGCCCGCGAAAAATCAAAATTTATTTATACGTGGGAGCCAACCAATGCCCTTCGTAGGAAGGCTTATTTGGGTTCAGGATTTATTTTTAATCCCTGGCAACGCGGACCCTTCTCCTATCGAGTGCCCTTTATCACGCGAAGTGAAACAGGAAAAGTAAATGGCCTTGATTGGGGAGATAGTAAAAACTTTGATCTCCAACCTTTAGTGCAGGATTAGATTTTGTTTTTATCTACATCGAAACTACTGAGTTGAGCTCCGAAAATTTCTTCTGTATTGCGAACAATATCGGTGCGCAAGAAGCTTTCTTTTTTGTTTTGCACCAATTCTGCTAGATTTTTTTCTTCTTTTTCCACAATAGAAGTTGGTGCGCTTTGCTCGGGAAGAGTTTCTACTTTAATGGCATACTTTCGGCCTAGATAGGCTAGTAGCATCTGCTCAAGTGCTTCGGTATTCGCCTTCGTTTCGAGTTGCTTCTGAAAAATCATGTGATTTTTTCGAAAGCCGAGAATGATTGTTTTTGTTTGGGGATCGCGCCAGGCTTCCACGGGAGTAACCGGCGTAGCATGCTCTAAAAATGCAAAGTGCATTTTTTGGCTAATCGCATGATTCACGAATTCTTGCCAATTGGGAGCAGGACCGGCAGCTAATGTTTTTACCACAGGCGCAGGGGCTGCAGCCGGCGCGGCTATCGCGGTGGGTGGGGCGCTTTGTAAGGCTGGAGCTGAAGTTGATTTCACTACACCGCTCGATAGGCCATTCAAAATATCCTGCAAGCTTGTAAGTTCCCCAAGGCTTGAGATACGAAGCAGGGCCATTTCAAGGCTGGCGCGAGGAAAGGGGCTGCGAATAATTTCATCGAGAGATCCAGAGAGCATGCGAAAAGAAACTTGCAAGGTTTCTGGAGAAACTTTTTCAACCACTTTGGCTAGCTCGGCGCGCTCTTCTTGGGAAAGATCCGTTAGGGCCGCATCTGCTTGCAGTTTCACGAAGAGTGCATTACGAAGCTGTTCGCCAAGCTCAATCGCAAGCTGCTTCATTTCTACGCCAGCATCGAAGGATTCATGAATGAGTTTTGCTGCCTCAATGTACTGACGTGAAAATAAGAAACCTAAGATGCGGGAAAGGAAAGCGCTACCCACAATACCGAGTGCGGCCGTGACATTCGCCACGCTTAAATCTTTGCCTGATAGGGCAAGCGCTTGATCCATCGTGGAGAGGGCATCGCGCATGGAGCCTTCGCCGCGGCGAGCGATCATACGGAGAGCGTCACTCTCAGCCTTAATGCCCTCTTTTTGTGAGATTTGGTAGAGGTGCTCAAAGAGCATCGCATTCGGCACGCGCCGGAAATCAAAGCGCTGGCATCGAGAAAGAATGGTGGCCGGAATTTTTTGTGATTCTGTGGTGGCGAGGATGAAAGTGATGTGGGCTGGTGGCTCCTCAAGAGTTTTTAATAGTGCATTGAAGGCGGCTCCCGTGAGCATATGCACTTCGTCGATAATATACACTTTCACTTTGCCGCGAGAGGGGAGAAATTTTACGTTCTCGCGAATTTCGCGCACATTATCTACGCCGTTATTCGAGGCGCCGTCGATCTCCAGCACATCGATGGAGGAACCATTATTTACTTCTATGCAGCTCGCGCATTTGTCGCAAGGAATGCCGCGATTCTTTCCGCCTACTTGGGATTCTGGATCTTCGCAGCGCAAGGCTTTCGCGAGAATTCGGGCCGCCGATGTTTTTCCTACTCCGCGTGTGCCGGTGAAGAGATAGGCTTGGCCCAGACGATTTTGCCGAAAGGCATTTAGCATCGTGGTGGACACATGAGATTGCCCCACCAATTCTGAGAATTGGCGCGGACGATATTTACGTGCCAGCACTAAATAGGACATTTTGCCTTTCGAGTTTGAAAAAAGTGGCGGTCCGGCTTTGCCACGTCACAACCACCAATGGGTTACCGTTGCTACCTTCCGGTCCTGGCGGGGTTAGCCCCGGGAGCCTGCATGGGACCAGACCGCCAAACTACAAATAGCTTATTGGGATCTTACTTGTCACCCAAGATTTTCGACCAGCTGCGAGATCGCCGGAGACCGTGCTTGTGCAGGAAGTAGGTGAACGTAGAAACAAGTACTTGGGTGCCATATTTCCAAATATTCACATAATTCTTTTCATCGCCATAGTGCGTCGGAATCGGCATCTCTACAATGCGTAAGCCCCGATCCACGAAGAGAATGATGATCTCCGTATCGAAGTGATAATCGGAGGAAAAACGTTCAAAAGGAATTTTCTCTAACGCCGCCACAGAGTAAACACGATAGCCAGAGTGAAATTCGCTAAGCTTGGTGCCGAGCAAAAGATTCTGAATCGTGGTGAGCACGCGATTTCCGAGAAAGCGATGGATGGGCATGCCGCCTTTTAGTGGATTGCCAGTGAAGCGAGATCCAAAAACCATATCGGCTTTGCCTTCGAGAATAGGCTGCAAAAGCGTTTCCACGAGCTCGGGAGCGTACTGAGCATCCCCGTGCAGCATCACCACGCCTGAATGTTTTTTGTTGATGCAATGGCGATAGGCGATCTTCTGACTCCCACCATAGCCCTCATTGCGTTCGTTCCGGATCACTTGCAAGTTGTGGAGATCCTGCTCTTCTTTTATTTTAATGGCCACGAGACTCGTATCATCGGCGCTATGATTGTCCACCACCAAGATCTCATCTACCTGGCGCTTTACTGGCTCTGCGAGGCGGCTAAACACGCGGGGCAGAGTGAGTGCGGCATTGTAGGCAGGGATATAGATCGCAAATTTCTTTAAAGGATTAGCGTCGCTCATGTGCCTATTCTTAACGAAATTAGCCGAAAAACCCAAAAGAATTTAGCGTTCGCAATGCACTTCCATGCTCAGGCAAGTTTTTCCCTGCTGCTCGAATAGCTGCGTTGAGCCACAGTGTAGGATTTCATGGTAGCCCCTAGTGAAGAGATTGAGCGCATTCCACTCGGCATCACTCATGGGCGTATTATTGAGGCTGGCATCATGGACAATGCAATCCACTACTTCGCCACTTGGCTTTTGCACTTCAGGCAGGGCATCGATCCAATCGCGGTTCGCTAGGTGTGGCACCAGGGCGCTGGAGGCAGCAATAGAAGCAGATGGATTCATCCTCGGAAGTATCACATCAGCTAGCCATTCCTTATGCGGATCCGGAGCATTTCGGCGAATGGAGAAAAGTTCGCTGCGTCCAAAGCAGAGTAGGCTCGCGATCAACAAAATCCAAAAAACTTTTCGTTCTCGCGCCTTCACCCAACCGCTAGTGAGCGCAGCACAAAGCGCCCAGAAAATTCCAACGCTTGGTTCAATGCTGTAGTGAAAGCCGAGGCTCAGGCGCTGATCTCCGCCAGTAAAAAAGAGCATCGCATAGCCGGGAAGCGCCGAGATAAAGGTGACAGGAGATAGAAGAGGCAAAAAAGCGAAAGGGCTAAGGGTTCCCCAAAGAAATTTTAGGCGAGAGAAGTGAAATAAATTTGTGATCAAAATCCGCGGACCACCACCGTACACGTCGCTATACGCGTAGTGCGCACCGAAGAGGCCTGGAACAATTTTTAAGTTAATGTAGAAAAGCGTGAGCGAGACGGCGGCGAGCAAGAGAGCGAGTGCGCGCCTGCGATGCAAAAATAAAACCAGTGCGATCCCCACAAAAACAGGAGCTGCGGATTCTTTTGCGCCAAGGGCCAGCACAAAGAAAAATGGCGCCAAAAATTTTCCACCTCTCCAGCTAGTTTCGATCGACCACAGAAATCCTAATGACAACGGCAATAGTAAAACTTCTGGGTGAAAATCGAAGGCGTTTGCATTGCGAGTTGGGGCATAGGCCCAGTAGAGAAGGGGAAGAAGCGCACAAAGCTTGGGAGCAACTCCCTTCGCGCGCGCTAGAAAAAAAAGCGCACCGCCACCTAGAGCCAGCGCACAGCCTTGAACCACGAGTAAAAGTTCAGGTTGAGGAAACAATCGATAGATGGGACCAAAGAGCATGAAAATATAGCTCTGATGGTCTGCTAGTAGATTCATCCCATCTTTTACCGAGCAGATATAACCAAGCCCTGAACTCCAGTGCCAGATGGCATTGGTGAAAATGCCAAGATCCGCTGCGCCAGAATTAAAATTCCAGTGGCGACGGCAAGAAGCGAGAGCCCAGATTCCACCGATGAAAAAACTAAAATAGAGTAGGAAAAGACGTGGGTGTTTGCCAAGAATGCTTTCCCATTTTTTCCAAATCCAGGCTGCAAGGCGATATACTCTGCCTTCGCGCCACTTATATCCTTTTTTATTTAGCCACCACAGCCAGGCGAGCATTACGAGGAGTGCGGGAGCGGGATTTGTATATTCTAGAAGGTGCTTTCCGCGTTCTAGCCAAATTCCGCCAGTGAAAATCGGCAAGATCACAAAAAGGGAAAAGAATATATTCCATAGCTTCTAGATCACGAGTTTTCCAAGTTGTGAAAGATTGGGTCTTTGGGTTTCATGAGTACATCAAAAAGAAGGGTGAAGGTTAGCATTTGAAAACCCA
>CAIPTA010000187.1 GCA_903867855.1 Oligoflexia bacterium
CTCAAAACCGACGCATAGCTATTCACCAATTCTTCACTAGTAGGATCAGAGAAAAGGCCAATAAATATGGAGATCTTTGGATTACTCTTGGTGGCGCGAGTTGGCAGGTTCAGCTTTTTTTCATGAAGCGTTCGCCAACCTTTGTTGGCATTTTTCACGAGGTGAGAGGGCTCTACCGAGGGAATGGATATTCTTAGAGATTCTTCTATTTTTTTCTGAAGAGCGGGACCACTGGGGGAAAATAATACTTGTCTGTAATTTTGGGGTGCGATTATCTCGCGTTGCCCTCCGGAATCGGCGCAGATAAAGTTTAAACCGTCTTCGATAGCTTCAATTACTGTATAGGGAGAGTTATCGACTAGAGAGGGCAGACAAACTAGGGCTTCGGATTTTTTTTTCAGAAATGTGCGAGCCTCGGCAGCATTTTTATTTGTGATGAAGCGTACGGAAACATCGCGTGCGTGCTTTTCAAATTTATAGCGAATCTGAGCTACAAGTTCTTTTTTCGATTGCGATCTCGGTATGGATCCTAAAAAGCAGATCTCTTTGATGCCGCTATGTTTCCTACTCTTCATTAAAAGAAGCACAGCCTCAATGAAAACATCTAAGCCTTTTCGTTTTTCTAATCGACCAAAGAAAATCAAAGATTGAATAGTCGGTATTTTACCAGAGCTATCTACGAGTTTATTCTCTCCATTGAATGAATTTACATTCGGAATTACTTTTATATCTTTTGATTTTCTCCACTTTTTATCATGCAGAAATTTCTGCATATATTTGCTGGGGCTAATCGTAAGATCCGCAAGCTCCATGGAGGATTTATCGTAGGCGGCTAGCTTTAGATCGCTGGCTGTATAGGCTTGATTCGCAATACTGGTCCACAGAGAGGAGCCATGGGCTCCTAGAATAAATTTCGTCTTTTGAAATTCTTTACCGCCGAGCTTTGCGCCTAAACATCTGTATAAAAGCGCACCAGTATCTGCACCGTGAACGATATCAAAGTTTTCATTCTTTAAATACTCATAGACCGCTTGCGAGCGCGCAACTATAAAGGAATCCTTGGAATACAGCTTTTTCAGCTCAAAAAAATTGGGCACAACAAAACTGATGCCGCTTCTTCGCAGCTGCTCTATTTGTCTGCTAAATTTTCTCTCTATTTTTTTTGCAGGCAAATCAAGGTAGGGTAAAAAAACAATACTTAGGGAGTGTCCGTCTTGCTGTAGCAGATCCGCTAGCCTGCGATATGCGGTACCAACCCCACCATTTTTGGTAATGCCTTCGTACTCAAAAGTAACAATCGCGATTCTCATACTGTCTTTGAGCTAATAGAATTTCTTTACGTGATGAGGAGAGGGTTCTGACTTAAGGTGCAACAACAGTAGCCGAAACACGGATAATTTCGTCCATTTTAATGCGCTTCAGGCCACCAAAAAAGAAACTGGAAACCTTCGACTTGGCTTTACTGCTGGCTTTTGCCTTCTTTGTTTTCTTCGGTTTACGCAACGCCTACTCGCTTCCTATTCTGACCCATTACTATTACTATAGCAAAACTCACCGCTTTTTGTCAAAAATGGCACTTAAGCCTATGATTTGTTTATCAAAAAGGTTTCGCACAGGTAGTCGTAAACGCGATTTTGTTCACTGCGATTGGATCTAAGATAATTTACATAATCAAGCCCAAGAAGGCTACTTGGGGGCGAGTAAACAGCATCAGATTTTAAGAGCTTGCTCTTTAATTTGTCTAAATTCGCTTTCCTTTGCCATCCCACAAGAGTTTGAGCCACAAAGGCTTCGTGCAGAGTTGCCGCCGATCTTGCGGAATAAATCGCAGGGCTAAATTTAATTTCCTTAGGCGCTTTTTCTTCCACCAACTGTTGAATGAGTGCATCGAGAATTAGGGGGAAATTTTTCCGACTCGAAAAATCCACTTCCTCGATTCGAGGGATATGTTTCCTATAGAGAACGCCGGATTGCTCGAGGGGAGTAGAAAGCCACGCGAGACGTTGCTGCGCAACTAAATCTACATAGTCTACTAGGGATTCTTGCAGCCTAAAAAATGCGGCAGTATCTTTCGCGGTGTACTCAGCCATGTGCGCTGGCACAAAAGTTCGCGACATAATTAAATGAGTTAGATCGTGCATATAGGCATGGCGCCTCGAGCGCAGATAGCGATGCCTTCTCAGTAAATTATCGGGAGCATTTTCACTCCAATTGCTCGAAAGAAAATACCGGCAGGCTGAGGCCGTGGGGTCGAAGCTGTGAAAACTAGTGGTGGGTAGGCCTTGCCGACGAACGAAACTAATACCAAGGCTATCGCATTTTTCGGCAATATTTCTATATTGAGTTGAAATACCAGCCAACAAAAAGAAAAGGTAGGGGCGCTCCGCCGCTAGTTTGTAATCGCGATCCCACTCAGTAAGAAGATCAACTTGTTTAAGAACGCATTGACTATAGTACTCTCGCTGATCGAGAGTTTGCTGAAATCCTTGGATCCAAATTTTGTGTATCTCACGAGAGAGCACCTTGATATCGTGACGGGAAATCACTTTATACGACAATGAGTTTTTTAATCGCTTCCCCTTTAAAGACATGGATTTTAATATAAGGCATAAAGTATCTTGAGAGAAGTTTAATTACCTAAACGTATATTGGGTATCTAAGGTTAAATTTGTGGGTGTATTATCAAAAGAAGTAGAACGCGAATTTGGCCTGCTACAAGCGGATTTTAAGCATCTCTTGTCTTTGTGGCAATTGGGTAATCGTGCGAACTATAAGCTTCCAGAGCTTTCCTCTTGGACGCTAAATGATGGCTTTAAAAATCTACTTTTATGAATTCTTGTTTTAATATGAATGATTTTTTTGAAGGCGCAGTGGTGTTCCTCACAGAAGACGAGGCGGAACATGTTGAGTTACCGGCCAATCGACGGATTACCCATCATAATGCGATTAGTGCTTGGCGAACCTCTCGGACAGCCCTTCTAAGAGCTTTTCGTGCCGTGGGGATACCTATCGAGAGCAGCGATCTGAAAGGTGCGGGCATTCAACAACTCGCTGGATTTCCAGATTGGCGATTTTCAATCACGCACTCCGATAAGTATGCAGCTGCTTGGGTGGCTCGAAGTGGAAGCTTCGGAATGGGAGTTGACCTTGAATCGACCTCTAGAGCTCTAAGCGCTGAGCTATGCCTGAAGATTGCCAATTCTGCCGATACGGTGTCGCCCGATATTCGGTGTTGGAGTTTGAAGGAGGCAATTTATAAATGTTTTTGCGGTGATAAAAATCAAAGCAAACTTTACTTTAATCGAATTGCTCTGGTGGATGGTTCATTTTACATTGACGGCGTGAAGCGTGCTGGAACCTATTTCCAAGAAATTAAGGACAACGGAATTGTGCTCTCCTATGCAAAATCCTTTAATCGAGGATTGTAGGATTTGAAAAGATGCGATGATATTCCTTAAAAAAATCAAATCCCGATTTAGTGAGAATAAAATTTTTGAAGCCTCGGCGGGAAAAATACTTCAATTTGGGATAACGTCTATCGGCGATTTCTATAAGTAAGGCTAGATACTCGAGGGAAACTGCCTGAGGTTCCTGTGATGTTTTATTCTTAACCTTACTATTTTTCTGTTCTGTTCCGAACCACTCCTCTAAAAGCTGTGCACAGAGTGATTCACAAGATTCTGAACTATCTCCTGCCGCCTTTCCAAAGGGGGGCGCGGGTAAGAGAATGGTGTCGATCCCCGCAGCATCATGATGGGCACCCCAAGCACTCAAGATCGAAGGCCATCCCGCAGCCTGTGCCTGCGCCAGGCTCACTCCGAAATCTTCGTGAGATGAATCAGAGAGCGATATGAAAATTGGATTTTCTAGCTTTGCTTTTGTCCACTGGCTATGAGCCATCGCCGAAATAAAACGGGGCGCTTGATTCCATTTGGAATCTGCAATGAACTTTCGCACTCTCTGTTTTGTCGTATTTGTGTCAGGAGCGCGTTTCTGAACGGATAGTGGATGATCTAACTCCAAAAAATCTCCGATAAAATGTAGGTTGATCGGAAATCCATAGTCTATCTGTAACGACCGACAAATTTCCATTATTGGAAAAATGCCCTTCGCCTCACATATTCTTCCCGCAAAAACCAAATTACTTGGGGCATCGGGTGAAAAGAAATTGGGCATTGCTGTTCTAGGAAAGAGCTCATAGCGAGGAATCACTCCAATGAAATGCGCTGGCAGTTTTAAGAGGCTACAAAGAACAGACTTTGCTGCGCTACACAGCACCCAAATTTTATATTTTCCCTTTGGCCATTCGCTGCAGTTCACGATTCGCGCGAAAAATCCGCCAGCTAACACAATATTCAGCGGCTGCGAATTATCCTGTTTCAGCAAAAGATCGCGAAAGAAATGCTGATTTGTGGGGTCAATATAGACGAAGTTTTCCGCGCCAAAGAAGATCTTTAATCTGCTCATAAGCATAAAATTACTTCTTTTGCTGAGTTCAATTTTAGGGTCGATATTCAATGGCGCCTCGAGAAGAATTAATAAAAATACCGTATAGCTGGTATATTTTCATCCTGCATAATTGCTCGAATGGTTTTCACATCTAATTTTCCAGAAATGGACCAAATGCAGCTTGAGCCAGTCCACCAAGAATCGTTTACCTCGTATTTTTCTACCGCTATTCCTTGGCGGGAACTTCCATTGCCGGCTTCGTAGCATTGCTTACTGCTGAATAAGAAAACTAGCGTTATATCTTGATCGCGAAATTCACTGAAAATGGTTGCTTGTAAATTACTTTCCTCGCCAGGAAGAAAAAAAGGATTCACGGCCATAGTCATTTGTTCATCAATTGGGGATGCCACTCTAATAGCTCTTGGTGGCGTGACAAAATAGCTAAAGTAGAGTTCTGAGATATGTGTTTGCCAAGCCGGCAAGGCAGCCAAAATTATTGGTGTCTTATTTTTCGCTGATATTTGGTTGAATATTTCTACGTATGAAGAGTTTCGATGGATTTCTGATACCATTGTAATTTTCTGATTGTCCCTAATAACGCAAGCAACGGCAGTTACGAGTGTGAGCATGTACAGGTGCTTCTCGTACTTTGTGGCTGCAATAGACTTGAGGCAGAAGATGAAATACGAAAACCCTAACCCCATAAAAGGCATGAAATATCTATCGCTAAATTCATGTTTGGAGATGATTCTTATTGAAATTAGCAATGCGGGCAGTAGGAGATAAACAAGGCCGAATAAATATCTATTCTTCCGTACCAGGTTTTTTTGAAAGCATAGTAAAAATATGAGTAAGGCAATCACCACAAAGAAAATGCAGGGCCCCCCTAAATTTTCCCAATAACGATAGAGCAGTTGGATTCCAGACCAAAGGCGTTCAGCAGTTGTTTCATTAGCCATTCTAGAGGCTGGATGTTTTGTAAAGCCAAGGAGCCCGGATATTTCCGGTTCATTGATATAGAAGCTACAAGTTAAGATGAAAAGTAATTCTCCTAAGTGAGAAAAAATTTTAGATTGATTGCCTGTAGCTCGATAGAGCCTTCTGGAAAAGGAGGCCAAAATAAACGGAAGGGAAAAGAAGTGCGCATTTAGAAAGAGGAGGTTAAGAAGAAACTTTAATGGTCCTGTGGCGGATAGAAATAGCTCGTCGAAGAACCATAGTAGAGATACGAGAGAAATAAAAGAATATCCACGCGCTTCACTGGCATAGTGTATTTCCGTAATATTGAAGCAGTAAAAAAGAGCGGCAGTGGCACTTAGAAAAATTAGCTTCTCCGCTTTCCAAGAGTAGCTTCTTTGCAGGTAGCGAAATGTGAGCAGGCTCGCACAGATCACCGTGCCAAGGCTATAAACCAAGCTTGGGATTCTGGCCCCTATTTCGGAAACCCCGGTGAGGGGAAACCAAATCCACTTTCGAAGGCAAAGCTCTAGGATCGGAACAAAGAAATAGAAGGCCGATTGGCGGAGCTCAACGAAGTTCTTTGACTTCAGTGCGCACAAAATGTGATCAGCCTCATCTAACCAAAAGGGCCTGCCCCACTCCGAGAGGCGCAAGGAAAGAGCCAAATAAGTTACGCTTATTAGCGAAACTATGGCCAAGAGTAGCTGCTTTTTAGTTAATGGATTTTTCACGTAGAATGTCCGAATCATCAGCTGCAAAAAAGGTGATATTTAACAAAATCATCAATAGGGAAAATAGATAAAACTTCATGACGAATATGATGCCCACATGAATCAGTATTTCTGAAACACAGAAAAAGGATCGCAGCTTTGGCTTGAATAATATCGTAGCCGTTAGGAGCTGGGAAATAATAACGAACCACCCTAAAATAAAGAGAAATGGAAAGAGGGGGCTTAAGTATGCGGTGCTAAGCACTGAATATTTAGTTAGTATTGCGGAGCTTAAATTCCAAAGCAGCTCGCCTGATCTCCATTGGCTATCCATCAACTTTGAGTAGCCGGTGTTAAAATAGATCAAGCAGAGGAATATTTTCCCCCAGCGAAAAAAGAGGGCGGGATCATCGAGTAGCTTGCTGACGCACAAAATAAGTAGAAATACTGCCATGATCGAATGAGACCCATCGATCGAAATATTATGGCTACTTAGCCAAATGTTCAGAAAAATCCAACTCGCGATGGCTCCCCACTTTTGTGTGCGTGTAAAGAAAAGCAATACAAAGGATAGCACGCTTAACATCCAGAGGATAATGAGGCTGGATGCCAATTCGAGATGAAAGCGCTTAGAGGCTAAGGAAAGTATAAGATCGAAAAATGTATCTTTAGAAACACTGAGTAGGTGGGGTGTGTCGAAGTAGTAGAACATATCGGGGTAGGCCGCCAAAAAATCGCAGACTAGTAGGCACGCCATTAGTTTATGAAAATGGGATCTGCAAAAAGCAGATAGGATCTTTAGTTGATTCAAGGCCTGTAATTCCAGCTGTATAGTTTTTGAAAGTGAATATTCCCTGTGGTGCCTGGACTGGGGATTATCAGCTCAAAGAGTTCAATATCGAAATTCTTGGTTTCTGGATTTTTCTTTCGCAATACTGTCTCAATACTAGTTTTTCGCTCCGCCAATAGATTTGGGTTCATAATGGCGTCAGTAAACCATCCGGGTATTTTTGCAGCAGATGGTTCCCCAATGGCAGATAACTCATTAATAAATAATTTTTTACTCTGATCGTTGCTATCTTTTTTGCTGAAGACAATAGTTTGGAATTTACCATCCCAGCTAACTGATGGCCATGGCACAAAGAAGCTATAACCGCCGGAAAGATGAAAAATAGAATCGTAGAGTGACATTGTTTGGGGGAAGGCAAACTTTGGTAGATTTCGCTGATTGAAAGTACACACCAGCTGTATTACGGCCAGAAGACATAGTATTATTTCTACCAGACGTTTCCAACTCATCCCTTGATTCTACATTTTTTGTCTCTAAAAGACAGTCGAGCTGCGTATTTTGAAATTGTTAGTTGGAGTGCGCGATAAACCAAGCCGAAATTTTCGCCATCGCATCGCTGCGGTACTCATCTTTTTCCATTAAAATTTCGTGCTCTGCGCCTTCGTAAAAATGGCTTTCACAGTTTATTTCGTTGTGGGCATTCACCGCGGAACAAAAGGCTTCTTCTGTTTTTTCTACCACCACGGTATCGTTGCTGGCTTCCAAGAGCAGGCTTGGGGTGTGATAATCGATTGCATCGTGAAAAATCCTAGCTTTGATCTTTAATACTTCGGAGAGCCAATGGTAACTGGGGCCACCGATAGCGAGCTTTGGAAAGTCACTGATGAGTTGTTGGTATACGCTCCAGCGATCTACGCTGTGGGTGAGTTCACTTTTCTCCACAGGGATATTGGGATCATATGCTCCGCGGCCCATCACATATTCTTTCCCGTGTCCGAGCAAAAGATTTAGTTGGAGTATGGCTTCGGCCTCCAGGCGCGAGTAGGGTGCGAGGTCTGGCTCAAACATGGGAGAGCTCAACGCTGCAGAGCGAAACGGAGACTCATTTTGCTCTAAGTAGATCGTTGTGATCGCAGCTCCCATAGAGTGTGCGAGTAGATGCAAGTTTTGAATGCCCGCCGATTTAACTCGTGGGTTCACTACCACATCCATGAAGAGCTTAAAATCATCTACATAATCTTGAAATTTATTCACATGACCAATTTGGGAGTCAGCTAACAGGCGATCAGATTCACCTTGTCCGCGATGATCGAGGATAAAAATTGTATAACCGGCTGCTGAGAGATCGCTGATTACTTCGGCATACTTTGCCGCGGGTTCGGTGCGTCCCGGAGAGATCACGATGGCATTGCGACTATTGGCTTTCGAAAAAATTCGATAACTCAGGTGGATACTATCGTTTGTGGTAAGCGTGCCGGCTTCACCTTGGAGGTAAGCGGGCAATAGGCTTGCCTTCCAGTTCTCGAGAAAATTCGGCCCCTCTAATTGGGCAAAGGAAGTGGCGGGTAGGAGAAGAAGAAGGGCGAGAAGTAGGGGCAGTTTCATGGTTTGCCTACTTTACAGAGGATGCGCATCCCTAGCAAGTAATAGTTGATTAAAATGTTTTAATAAATAAATTTAGTAATTTCAGGGTCTTAAGGCGATTTTTGGCCTTGATTGCGAGTGCTGTATCGCTCGATTCGTGGGATGGGTGTTTTTAGCCCATGCTTTTTTGGATTGTGGACATTATGTCTCCTTGCCTCCTCCTTTCTCATCAATATCGGCCCCTTAGCTAGGCACGCTAAGTGCAATATTGATCGCAAAGCTAGAGGCCATTGCCATGTTGGTGAACCAAAAACTCCAAACCGAGAAAGTACAGTGCGTGCACTGCGGACTTGCGTTTGTGGGAGCTGGACGTTTCTGCTGTGGCGGCTGTGAAAGCGTGTATGACTTTCTGCAAGGCCATGGTTTGGGTCGCTACTATGACCTGCGCAATGATTTTACCACGCAAAAAGCGGCGCCAATTCGTTTCAAAAAACAAAGCTTCCTGGAACTAAAAGCTAAGCCAGAGCGCGAGCTAAATTTCTACCTAGAAGGCATTCACTGCCTGGGTTGCCTTTGGGTGCTAGAAAAATTGCCGGAGATTTTGCCGGGTGTGCTTCATGCGCGGTTGGAGATGAGCACCTCGGTTATCCATGTTGCTATCGATGAGCGCACCAATTTCCAGATTGTCGCCAATACATTGCAGCAGCTTGGCTATCGCCCTCATGCGATCGAAAAATCAGCGGAAGAATTTCAGCGCAACGAAAATCGCTCGATCCTTTTGCGCTTAGGTGTGGCCGCTGCTTGCACTGGCAATATTATGCTCCTCTCTGTTTCGATCTATGCAGGAGCCTCGGGAGCTTTAGCGAGAGACTTTGCGTGGCTTAGCATGCTGCTTTCTTTGCCCGTATTTTTCTATAGCGCCACTCCGCTCTATCAAACCGCCTTTGCGGCACTGAAAAGCAAAACACTCTCCGTAGATCTACCAATAGTATTTGCACTTCTTGCTGGTTTCGCGGCGAGTCTCGTTTCGCTCATTCGCGGGGGGAATGAAGTCTATTGCGATTCCCTTAGCATGCTTGTATTTCTGCTGCTCTCCAGTCGCTATCTTTTGCGACGCATGCAGCAGAAGCACTTGAGCAATGCCAAGCTGCTCGATTTTTTAGATTCAGAATCCGTGATCTGTATTCGCGCTACTACCAAAGTAGAAATTTCCGTATCGCAGTTGAAGGTGGGAGACATTCTCTGGATCCCGGCTGGCGGCGTGCTTCCATGTGATGGGGTGGTGCGCAGCTTGGGCGCGCTTCTTGACCTCTCCCTATTGAGTGGTGAATCACTTCCAGAAAAAGCAAATCCAGGATGGAGTGCCTATGCTGGAACGAAAAATCTCGGCACGGAGTTTCTTTTGGAATGCACAGATTTGGGAAGAGAAACCCGTCTCGGCCGCATTCTCACGCAGCTCAATTCTGCTTCTGTTACCCAAACAGCGCTACGCGGTTTTGCAGATACGGCAGCCAAGTGGTTCGTGGGGATCGTATTGAGCCTCGCGGCTATGGTGCTTGTCTATTTCCATGGGAACCTAGATGAGGGTATTCGCCGTGCGCTGGCGCTGGTGATCGTAACTTGCCCTTGTGTGCTCGCCTTTGCGGTGCCCCTTTCGCTTTCTCTCACTAATAAGCTCGCCGCAAAACGCGGGATCTTGCTGAAAAGCCCAGAGAGCTTGGAGTTCATTCCTCAAATACAGGAAATTTTTCTCGATAAAACCGGCACCATCACCGAAGGAAATTTCACGGTGATTTCTTGGCTCGAAAATGCTCGATATTCAGATGAAATTCAATCGGCAGTCTATTCTTTGGAGCGTTTGAGTCGCCACCCGGTGGCCCGTGCCTTGGTTACTTTTCTGGAAGGAAAAGTAACAGCGCAAGCTGTAGATGGATTTGTGGAAGTGCCAGGCCTTGGCGTGAATGGCTCTATAGGCGGCATTTCCTGGCAAATCAAAAAATCTTCGCAAGCTAGAGCTACCAATAATTGCATTGATATTTTTCGGGCCGAAGAACTAGTGGCAAGAATTAGTCTTGGGGATCAACTCCGTGCAGATTCCAAATCCTTACTGCAGAAACTTGGCGCCAGAAAAATATTTCTCCTCTCTGGTGATCGAGAAGAAATATGCGTGCGAGTGGCGAGAGAGCTAGGAATTCCAGAGGCCCAAATTTTTTCCGAAAAGTCGCCTGAGCAGAAGGCAGCGATTATTAAAGCTCATCCACAAGCTCTGATGGTAGGGGATGGGGCGAATGATGCCCTAGCGCTGAAGAGTGCGAAGGTGGGTGTGGCTGTGCATGGCAGTGTGGAGCTCAGTTTAAAAAATGCAGCTGCCTTTTTTAGTCGTCCTGGCCTAGCGAGCCTGGTGGAATTATTTCAACTGGCCGAACAAAATCGCCGCGTCACCATTCGCAATCTCGTTTTCTCCGCTACCTATAATGTTTTTGCGGGAGCGCTCGCGATCACCGGAATGGCCTCTCCCCTATGGGCGGCAGTGCTTATGCCCCTTAGTGCGATCACTGTATTTTTATCCACCACCATTTCGATTCGGGGGCGCACATGAGCATCTTATTTATTTTAGTGCCGATCGCTCTTTTGCTCGCGGGTGGAGCACTGCTTAGTTTTCTACTGTCTGCGAAGAATGGGCAGTATGAAGACCTTGAAACCCCGGCCTATAGAATTTTGTTAGACGATTGTAAATCAGGAGAAAAGCCCAATGACTAGTGAAGTAAAAGACATCGATATCGTGCAGTATGACGACGATATTGTGAAAAAATTCGCCATCGCCACTCTGATCTGGGGTTTCGTTGGCATGTTGGTGGGAATCATCGTGGCCATTCAATTGGCTAACTGGCGATTCAACTTTGGGTTACCCTGGATCACTTTCGGAAGATTACGTCCACTTCACACCAACGCAGCGATTTTTGCGTTTGCAGGGAATGCGATCTTTGCAGGGATCTATCACTCGTCACAACGTTTACTAAAGACTCGGCTCTTCTCCGATGCTCTCAGTAATATCCACTTCTGGGGATGGCAGCTGATCATTGTGTCGGCCGCGCTCACCTTGCCTTTCGGCTTCACCGTGGGGAAAGAATACGCCGAGCTCGAACTTCCCATCAAGATCGCGATTGCAGTAATTTGGGTGGTATTTGGCGTAAACTTTTTCGGCACGATCGCAAAGCGCAGAGAGCAGCATCTCTATGTAGCGATCTGGTTCTATATCGCAACAGTGATCACGGTGGCGGTGCTTCACATCGTAAACTCTGTGAATATTCCGGTAAGCATCCTGAAGAGCTATCCTGTGTACGCAGGCTTGCAAGATGGATTGGTGCAATGGTGGTATGGCCACAATGCTGTAGCCTTCTTCCTCACTACGCCATTCTTGGGATTGATGTATTACTATATTCCGAAGGCAGCGAATCGTCCGGTATATAGCTACCGTTTGTCGATCGTGCACTTTTGGTCGCTAGTATTTATTTATATTTGGGCGGGTCCGCACCATTTGCTGAATACTGCGCTCCCTAACTGGGCACAAACTCTCGGCATGATCTTTAGCTTAATGCTCTGGGCACCAAGCTGGGGTGGTATGATCAACGGCTTGCTCACCTTGCGTGGTTGCTGGGATAAAGTGCGCACTGATCCGATTCTGAAATTCTTGGCAGCAGCCGTTACCTTCTACGGAATGAGCACCTTTGAAGGCCCGCTTCTTTCGATCAAGAGCGTGAACTCTCTGGCTCACTATACGGATTGGATTATTGCTCACGTGCACGGCGGAACTTTGGGCTGGAACGGCTTCATGATTTCCGGAATGCTCTACTACTTGGTGCCACGACTATGGAATACCAAGCTCTATAGCGTGAAGATGGCGAACTTCCATTTTTGGACAGGCACTCTCGGTATCGCGATCTATATGCTCTCCATGTGGACAGCGGGTATCACCCAAGGTCTCATGTGGCGTGCAGTGGACGCGAGCGGGCACCTTGTGTATCCCGATTTCGTAGAAACAGTGATGCGCATTGTGCCGCTTTACTATGTTCGTGCCGTGGGTGGAACTCTCTACCTAGTGGGCTATGTGGTAATGATGTTTAACTTGTTTAAGACGATGGCGAATGCACCGGCAACGCAGAGGTCGGAAACAGTTCGTGCAAAGCCTCTAACAGCAAGCTTTGGCGAAGTGGCTGCCGAAGGTGGACACCGTTCTATCGAAGGTCTGCCTGCGATCTTTACTACGTTAGTTGTAATCGCAGTCTTAGTGGCTAGTATCATCTCGATAGTACCAACACTGATGAGCCCAGCTTACTCAGATGGTATGCCGGCGATACGCCCCTATTCTGCGCTGGAGATCGCGGGTCGCGATATCTATGTGCGTGAAGGTTGTTACCTATGTCACTCGCAGCAGATTCGAACGCTGCCCTTCGACGTGCTTCGTTATGGCCCTGCTTCCACGCCGGAAGAATCCATGTATGATCACCCCTTCCAATGGGGATCGAAAAGGATTGGTCCAGACCTAGCGCGCGTTGGGAAAAAGTATCCAGATGTTTGGCACTATCGCCACATGATGGATCCTCGTACTGTAACGCCAAATTCCATTATGCCTACCTATGGCTGGCTGGAAAAATCAGCGCTCGACTTTGACATCATTCCGAAAAAATTGGGCGTGATGAAGATAGTGGGCGTGCCCTATAGCGATTATCAAATACAAAATGGAGCGGTGGATGCTCACCATGAGGCGGAGCAACTTGCTGCGAGACTCGTGGAGCAAGGTGCTCCAAAAGGCCTAGAGGATAAAGAAATTATCGCTCTAATCGCTTATCTACAAGCCTTAGGACAGATGAGCAACAAGCCAGCTGCCACAACGAATTAAGAAAGGATTAATCATGTATCAACATATAGTAACAAAAATTGCCAATATTGATTTGGTGCTGGTGGCGGAGATAATGTTCTTTGCCATCTTCCTATTTTGCTTCGCCTGGGCTTATCGGAAAGGCAGCAAGAGCTACTATGAAAAATTAGGCGCGAATCTATTAGATCTTGATCCAGAGGTGAACAATGGAAAATAAAGAAAAACTTTTAGACCATGACTACGACGGGATCAAGGAGCTCGATAATCCGCTGCCGGGATGGTGGCTCGCTACCTTCTACGGAGCAATCGTGTTCGCCGCGATTTACTTCTTCTATTACCATATTGGGAATGGACCTGGTCCGAAAGAGGAGCTTGCCAAGGGATTAGCCGAATTTGAGACAATGAGCGCCGTAGGCGGATCTGGGAAAGGTATCGATGTAGACAAATTGAATGCGTTCTTCCACGATAGCGGCCGGATCAAAGATGGTGGTGCCGTATTTCAACTGCGCTGCGCCTCTTGTCATGGAGTAAATGCAGAAGGAAATATTGGTCCAAACCTAACGGATAAATTCTGGATTCACGGTGATGGCTCGCTTGCGGCGATCGCTAAGGTGGTTACAGAGGGGGTAGGGGATAAGGGTATGCCTCCTTGGGGTGCTATCTTAAAACCAGACGAGCTATACTCTGTTGTTGCCTATGTGAAGACCTTAAAGGGATCGAATCCTGCTAATGGCAAGGCTCCACAAGGAAATGAAGTAAAGGATTAGTATGGAAGAACTTCCCCAAGATCGTTTGGCTACGATCGATGCACGCGGTAAGAGAGTTTATCTCTATCCTGCCGTTGTGCATGGGGTATGGAAGAGCAGGAAAAAAATTGTGCATGCGATTCTCCTGCTCGTTTTTCTTTTGCTGCCTTGGATTTATGTGAACGGCAGGCAAGCTTTGCTCCTCGATGTTTCGGAGCGAAGCTTTTCTATTTTTGGTTTATTTCTTCGCGGGCACGATGCGCCTCTTCTCTTTTTTCTTCTAATTGGTTTTGCGCTCTCCATCGCCTTCGTAACGGCAATCTGGGGTAGGGTTTGGTGTGGTTGGGCATGCCCTCAAACAGTTTTTATTGAATCAATTTTTCGCCGATTGGAAACTTGGATCGAAGGGAATTCCCGCACTCGCAAGGCACTCGATGAAGCTCCTTGGAGTTTTGAAAAAATTATGAAAAAAACGCTGAAGTGGGGGGCGTTTCTCGCGGTGTCCTTACTCATTACTCACAGTTTTCTTGCCTACTTTGTGGGTAGCCACAAAATTTTACAAATGATCTTGCGCGCGCCTTCAGAAAATTGGGCAAGCTTCCTTGTGATTCTCTTTACTACGGGGATTATCCTGCTCGACTTTGGCTGGTTCCGCGAACAATTTTGCGTGATCATGTGTCCCTATGGGCGCTTTCAATCCGTGCTCCTCGACGATGATTCCATCGTGGTGGGATATGACGTGAAGCGTGGCGAGCCTCGCCGTGGAGAAGTGGCGGCGGGAGCGAAGCAAGGCGATTGCGTGAATTGCTTACGCTGTGTGCAGGTGTGTCCAACGGGAATTGATATTCGTCGCGGTGTGCAGTTGGAATGCATTGCTTGCACGGCTTGTATCGACGCATGTGATGAAGTGATGAGCACTATCAAGAAGCCCAAGGGACTCATTCGTTACACCAGCGAGAATAGTTTACGTGGGCTGGCTACTCGTTGGATGCGGGGAAGAACCTATGTTTATCTTTCTCTTTTGAGCGTAGTTGGGATTGTTTTCATTGGGCTCCTATCACAGCAGCAATCAGTAGAAATAAGTATTTTGCGTGCCAAAGAAGCTCCTTATCAAACTCTACCACAGGCGGATGGAAGCAGAATTATTGTGAATCATTTGATTGCTGATTTTTCGAATCAATCATCCGACAATAATTTCATGGATTTGCGGCTCACTGATTTGGATAAGGCTGCAGGAATTGAACTAGTAATGCCAATCCATCCCCTTGCCATGGCTCCCCATGAACAGCACCGCACAGACTTTTTTCTTCGTTTTCCTTCGAGTGATCTCAAATTCGGCACAAGAAAAATCGAGCTTGATGTGTTTCGCAATAACCAAATCTTAACAAAGGAGGAGCTTAGCCTTGTTGGTCCTTCTCAGTGAAATTCTGCCGCTAAGTGTTTTCACTGCCAGTCTCTTGGGCAGTGGGCATTGCGCCGCCATGTGCGGGCCGCTCACGTTTTTATTTCCTGGCGATAAGAGATCGCTCACCGCGTATCATCTCGCTCGTGGATTTGCCTATGTGTTTTTTGGCGTGATGGCAGGGCTACTTGGCGAAACATTTTTGGCAACTAGTTTATTTCATTCTCTACCTTGGCTGGGGGTGGGGCTCTTTGCAGTCTATTTTCTTTGGCTGGTTCGGCAAATTTGGACAGGTCGCACCCCGCGCATGCCCATTCCAAAGAGTTGGAGTCAGTTTTTTCTTCAGCAGTCGAAGCGATTCGGTGAAGGATCGGGAAGGGCTATGATGATTGGATTGGCCTCTGTGTTCCTGCCCTGTGGCTGGTTATATAGTTTTATTCTTGCTGCTCTAGGTACTCGATCCCCAATGCTAGGTGCCACCACGATGTTTGCCTTTTGGCTTGGCACCTTGCCTGCGCTCAGTATTGCGCCACATATGCTGCGGGAGCTTTTAGGGGGGAAGAGGCTTACTCCGCGCTGGAACGCAACCCTATTTTTGGTATTGGGATTATCTGCGGTGAGCCTCAAAATCCTGCCTTGGCTCGCTTCACCGGGTAAAAAGGACCTTCTCACCGTGATTTGTAATCCTATACTGCATTAGGGGTTTTCATTCTTGTTTCCGTGGCGCAGCCATGTTTCGATAATGGATGTGAACATGAGCCACCTTCTATTTTTCCTTTTATTGCTGCCCACTTCCTCTCGAGCTAGTTGCAATGCTTCACCTAGTAGGCTCGATCTTGCTTACTCACAATGCGATAAGATGCACTCAGCTACGCTTCCTAAGGACATTGCGAGAGCGCTTGGAGACTTGCAGCGGGAGGGCTTCTGCGCCACGCCTGACCAACAAAGGGCTACCGCGGCACCCCTCAAAGCGATCTGTGCAGAACCTGGAAAATTTATTTGCAGCAACAAAACGGGCTTATTCTTTAACTCCCAGTGCCAGTTGGAATTAGTAGAATCAAAAGATATTGGTGAGTTAGCTAGCTATAAAAATGAAGAGTGCGCCTTTGATCAGGAAAAGGCAGATTTTATTCAAAAGCATAGGGCGGAGTGTGGTTCGGCATGGAGTGGAAAGGATTGTGAAGATCATCTAAAGGTAATCTATGCGGCGGACATTTTAAAAATGGAGCGTCTTCATTTTTATACCCCTGAACGCGTGGCGAGAGTGAAGGCCTATTTTGATCGAGCGAAGCAAAAGTTTATCGATCTCATCACCGCCAGTAGCTTGGTGCCTGAATATCAAAAACCACTTCTGCTTTCTCGAATACAAGGCACAGAATTATTTCTAGATCCGAACGCGGATAAAACCCCTGAGTGCATGAACGCTGGGTTGAATCCACCCGGTTCTGAATTTTATAATGATATAAGTAGATCGATAGTAGTGGTTTGCTTGGGCGTGATGGCAAATCTAGAGCGCACAAATCCTCAATCACTCCTCTTAACGATGGCTCATGAACTTTCCCATAGTATAGATCCCTGTGTTTTGGAAGCCACGGAGATGATGGCACTACATCCCGATCCAGGCTTGGGTAAAAAAACCTATCCGGGACTTTTGCAATGTTTACGTGGTGGCCGGGGAACAGATGGATGCCAATCCTCTATACTCAATTGTAATTCTCCCAAAGGGATTGCCGATGCAATTGTAGAATTTGAGAATAAGGCGATCAAAGATAATCCACTGCAGTTTGCCAATTCGCCAGACCGAGATCAGCTGGAACACGATTTAGCATTTGAGATGAACGCTACTCCGGATTGTTCCCACGGCAAATCGGATCAGAATACGGAGAGTATGAATGCCGCAGACTTTCGGAAAGACCCAGAACCTGTGGAGCAAATTGGTGAGAGTTTTGCGGATTTCATGGGGGCAGAAATTGCGGGGCGTATTGCTGCCGAAGATGCAGCACGAGGAACTTTCAACGCGAAAGATGGCATGGATGCGCTAGTGGCCACCGCAGCCAGCTTTGCTCAGTTGCATGGCGGATGTCGCCAGGAAAATACTCATGATGAACATCCCATCGGGATTTTGCGGATTAATCGAGATATTATGAGCAATCAAAATTATCGAGAGGCGATGGGGTGCATGAATGGCCCGCCAGTTTCGAAAGGTGCGGGCACTACCTGTAAGGGGCTTTAAGCGATGAATTTTTTTGTATTTCTTTTGTTACTTTCGCATTCTGCAAACGCAACAAGCGCAATTCCTGAAAAATTTCGGCTTCATGTTTTGCTTCCCAATGTTTCGGCGCGAGATATTGAAATCCGTCATGATGTTAAATTGAATCAGTACCGAGTTTCGTATTTAAAGAAACCCGCGGGAAAACGAATTCAAAAGCAATTTTCGCTCCTGGTTGCACAGGATCTTTACGCTGATTTGTGGAAAGCGGCTCCAAACTATGCTGGATGGCAATCTGATATCGATTGTATTCGCCGCGAAACTTGGAATGTGGATGTGGATGGAGTGAAGAAGCGAGTTTGCTACAGCCCCAAGCTTGGAGACGCGCTCTCCAAGCTCGAAAAGACTGTAGCTCTACTCTTGCGTTAATTACTGAATTACCGCCATGCGTGCAGCGAACACTACACCGATTTGGGCGATCTTGAAGAAGTAGTCTTGATCGATCTTGTCGTAAGTATCGCCACCATTTTGATCAAAATGTGGATTGTCGAAGGCGCTATGTTCGGAAAATACTACCGCAGGAACACCGATTTCCCACATAGCATAGTGATCACTGTTTTCACCCATGCAACCGCGTACTACTTGTAGGGTAGAAAATTGGGTCGCCGTTTCTGCGAGGGCATCGCCGAGAGAGCTGTATTTGAAGCCGTGGAAACCACCGGAGCAGCTATAAACATCAAACTTGTCGTTTTTGGAGCAAACGCCATCGCTGATGCAATTCCAGCCACTTTGTTCATTATCGATCGCCGTCAAAATCTTAAAGCCCTCTTGCGCTGCTTTTTGTTTGATATATTTTGCATATTGACGTGCGCCTTCTAGCCCGGGCGACTCTTGCTCTTCATAGTCTGCGGCCACGAAGCGCACAGTATTTTGTAGCTGATCTTTGTGAAGAGAGAGAATGCGAGCGGTTTCCATGAGCGTTGCCATACCGGTCATGTCATCGTCTACACCTGGATTACCGGTTTCATTACCGCCGGGACCAATGCTATCGTAGTGCACAATGATTACGATGGAATCTTTACTCTTACCGGGAAGCACAGCCTCAAGATTATGACCCTGAGTTTCGCCGATAGAATGAGCGGTGGTATAGGCCATCTCTTGCACCGGAATACCGAGGCTAGTCATATATTGCATCCAGAAGGCGCGGAACTTTGCCTTTGAGGCAGGAGCATAGCGATCCGTGATGGAGTAGGTGGAGCCGTTTACAGTAACGGGCATCACGCCTGTCATTTGCTTTAGAACTGTTAATAGCTTTGTTTGATCTACGGCGCGGAAAATATCCATGTAGACAGGATCCGGAGTGCCGAGCACAGCGCGTGGAGCTGGCTGCACTGGGAGTAAGCGAGCACTGGACCAATCCGATGCTTGTGCGGTATGCGATAAAGCAAATAAACTAAATAAAAATAGGGCTGATTTCATACGACCTCCGTGTTGATCTGGAAATCGTAACCCGCTATCGGTAGAACGCAACGCCTAAATTAGAGGCGTTCGTCTTTCTCCGAGATGCTCGAAAGGAAATCATTTTCTACTTTGGTTGGGCTGATATCCAAGCTCTGTTTCCATATCGCGGGAACCTGAAATTCCGCCGCTGGCGCTATAGTTCCGCCATTTGCCTTAATTTTATCGGCTAGAACAGCTACTGCCTTTTCGAGTTGGCTATCTTTATTCGCTGCGCGATCTGCGGCAGTGGGCTCAATCACTACATCAGGGCTAGTGCCGTTGCCTTCGATAAGGTCTCCATTAGGTGTTTCCCCGCGAATCACCGAGTAGCGAAATTTATAAGGTGAAACTGGCAGATCAAATGCCTCTGGTGTGCCAGTGCCTCCGCCTGTTGCCTCACCGACAAAGGTAGCTAAATGATTTCCTTTTAGGGCCGCGGAGAACGTATCGCAAGCACTGAAGCAATATGGACTAATCAGCGCCACTACGGGCTTACTATAGGCGGATTTCGTATCTGGGGTCACAGTGAGATCGTGCCATACGGCGAATTGGCCGGTGGCGTCCGCGGTTAGATCAAAGAAACTAGGTTCCAAGCTGAAAAGAAAATCACTGAGGCGCTCACTGCGCTTGTATCGCACTACGCTTGAGCTAATCAGGCGTTCGATGATGCGATCCCCAGAAAGATCGCCGCCACCATTTTTACGAAGGTCGATGATGAGGCCTTGGGTATTCGCCAAACGATCCATCGCCTCGGAAAGTAAATATTCATCTTGCGAACCTTGAAACGCATCGATGCGAAGGTAGCCAATAGCATTTGGCAGAATTTGTGCAGTAATGAATTCGGCACCTGTTGGTGGCGTAGGGGGAGTGGTGCTTGGCTTTAAATCAATTTGCACATTCCGGAATAGCGAAACACTTTTTGTAGCATCGCTATTCAGCGCTTTCGCCGTAACAACGAAGGGAGCAGTAACTTCATCGGTTCCGATCACATCCACGAGCCGTTTGCCTGCAAAAAAGCGGCGCATGCGTTCCGTACTTCCACTGCTAGCTGTTGCCGAGGCATCGCTGAGGGCTTTTGCTACTGGCACGCCATTGATGGTTAGAATTTCATCGCCAACAGCCAAATTTACATTGGGGCTAGTGCCCACCACGATTACTTTTTCATGATCTGTTGCGGGAGCCAATACTTCAACCCGAATCGGAGCCGTATAAATATCGAGGCCACTTAAATCCGCACCAGCGATCACATTCACGTGGCCATCATGAAAGGCGGAAGCCCAACGGCGGAGAAGCTTATAGTAATCGCTTGAGGAGAGGGAATCGGTGATAGAGTTTTCGAGAGTTTTTGCGAGCGTTTCAAAGTCGCTTCCGGTATCTGTTCTCTTTAGATCCCAGTAGCAGTAAATTTGTTTACCCACATAAACCACATAGCGAAACTCTTGTTTTAGGCTTTGGCATTTCGTTCCACATGCGGTGGGATCAATCTGCGAGCTCATAAGGTTCACTTCATCGAGCAACTGAAAGCTTTGGAAGCTGATCGGATGCTTCGTGGCAGCAGCCGCGAAAGAGCATTGTAGTGCGAGCGCGAGTATAAATAGTGATTTCATAAATCCCCCCAGATTCGTTGCCTAGGGATCTATCATGTGGGCAAGAAAAACAAAACAAATAACGCGCCACGAAAGAGGGGTCGATTGCTAGGCAAGGATCGCTTTGTTTGCTAGCGTGCAGGCATGATCTTCTTTCTGCTTATGCTATCAGTGCTCGGAGGCTCAAGCTATTGCGTTTGGCGTGGGCTTCTGCTGCCAGCCTCCTTAGCTTGGCCAATAATTTTCCCCATTCATCTCCTGCTGTATTGTGCCGCTTTGGTGGCGATGGTGATTGTCATTACCGGACGCCTTCGATCCACTCAGCGCTCCGATGCTCCCTGGCGGCTTTGGTCACATACCTATTTCTTTTGCTTTTTAGGTCTCCACGGATTGCTTTTCACGGGTCTACTGTTGAACTGCATTTTCGTTTTTTTGATTCGAGTTCCAGTGCCTACTGCCTCTACTTGTGCGCTATCGCTTACCTATGCCTTGGTAATTTTGGGAGTATGGATCGCACGGCGTGGACCCCTGTTGGTGCCGCATTCCGTTGGCGTTGGAACCACGAAATTAAAAATTGCGCAGATTAGTGATCTCCATATCGGCGCAACCATTAATGCGAATTATGTGAAGAATGTGGTGGATCTTACCCTGGCTGCGAAACCGGATTGCATCGTGCTAACGGGTGATATTGGCGATGGCATGGTTAGTAAACACAAAGATGCCATGGACGAGCTGGCACGTTTGAGCGCGCCACTTGGGGTATTTTTGAGTTTAGGTAACCACGAATTCTACTGGCCCACGGATACCTGGATTGCTGCTTTTCAGAAGGCAGGGTTTCGCGTGTTAATCGATGAGCATGTGCAGCTTGAGCAGGGTGGAAAAGAGTTTTCCCTATTGGGTTTAGCACCAATGAAGAAAAAACCGTTTTTAGAGATAACAGAACAGAAATTGAAAAATTTAATTGTGCTCTCTCACTATCCTGATCGTGCCCAAGAGGCCGCAGAAAATAAGGCGCTGCTTTTTTTAGCGGGACACACTCACGGCGGCCAGTTCTGGCCCTTCTCATGGATCATTTATTTTTTCCATCGTTACGCAAAGGGGCGTTATCAAATCGACGAGACAACTCTTTATATTCATCGCGGAACAGGCTTTTGGGGTCCGCCACTTCGTTTCGGTGCGAGAGCAGAGATTGCCATTTTTGAGATTGGCCTTACCTAATTTGCGCCACAAAAACATCTGTGGGCGTAGCGCTATCTCGATTGTAAATCCGAGTGCTGATTGGGAATTTTTCTTTGTACAATTTTTGCCAATGCTCAAAAGCTTTACTGGAAAGGGCGAGTTCATGAGCGCCAGCGCAGGATTGAATCTTTGCTGCAAAATTTACGGTACTTCCGAAATAGTCGATTCCTGTGTCTAGCTTCACACCGATCACTGGCCCTGTGTGCACGGAGATTCGGAGACGAATACTTAGATCACTCCGATTTTCCGGAAACTTTTTCTGGATGGCAACTGCGGCGGCCATCGCGGCTTCGATTTTGGGAAATGCTCCCATCGCTGCATCGCCAATGGTTTTCACAAGCACTCCACGATTTTCTTTTATTGCTTGCAATACATCCGCGAAATGAGCCTGCACATCGGCGAATGCCTTTGCATCGCCAACTTCTTTATAAAAGTTTGTAGAGCCAACTATATCAGTGAATAGCACTGCTTGTTCACCAAGATATAGTTTTACATTAGAGCGTAAATGCTCCTCAGAAAATAGATCGCGAAACTCAGGGAGAGAGAGAAGTTGTCCGGGTCGTAAGGCCAGATCTTTTCCTTGGAGTTCCTCAATAATGAAAAGCGTCTTTTCTTGGGTAGGCAAAGATAGTTCTAGATCAAAATCTGGAGCCAAGCTTACTCGAGATGTTGGTAGAGTGGTTTCGATTTGGAGCTTTTTATTCGTAGACTCAGGCAGGATCTCAAGTTCAAAAGATTCTGCTGTTCCCTGAAGGCGCGCCCGATAGTGGCCAGGGCTCAATTGCACTCTTAGTTTTTTCTGCTCACCGGAAAGAAGGCGCTGCTGCACTTTGATGTGGCTTTTTTTTGCGGGTTCAGCGGCGCAATAAACTACTTGGGGAATTTCTCTGATCGCTGGATGCACATGGAAAACGATCTCGATTGCTTCCGCTGTGTCTGTGGAAAATTTGATATCGCAAACTTCACATTCTGATTTCTCTGGGAGTTCCCCTAGCGCGGCCGCACTGAGACGAGGACCTTTGCAATGAGGGCAAATCACATTCCAACTCAATTGCAGCACGCCCGCTCTGGTTGCGTAGAGCGCAGTAACTAGCAGATCTTCCAGCTTTACCTGCCACTCATGCGCCAGTGGAATGAGCCGAATCGATTCGAGATCGAAATCATCCGCTTCTTGAATATGTTTCAGGAGTAGCTCGAGGCAATTCTGGTTAATCGCTTGAGCACTTAATCCAGCTTTCTTTTCGGCAAGCAAATGTAATTGCTCCTGAGGGAGCGACTTGCCTTCTTTGGAGAGCAGCGAGCGTTCAATCGTTGTATTCTGCTTAGCAATCAGCGCATCGATTTTTTGAAAGGCAGCTCGGAATTGATTCTGTAAAACGGATTCACTCAGCTTGAGAATAAGTGACCAAAAAAAATTCTGCGGATTCCAGCCAAAATAAATGGAAACGATGCGTTTTGAATGGTCCGGGGTTTCGGAAATTAGAAAAACGGAGTGAACTGTTTTTGCGAGGCCTTTTTTGTAGCGCCTCACGGAAGAGATGCTTTGTTCAGCAACCCATGTCCAAGGTTCTTCGATCCATTCTTGTGGCAGGCCAAGGGTGCTAGTACGCACCACTAATTCGCCATTGATTTCCGTTTCCGTTCGTGGCGGCAAGCCAAGTTCGCGATTAAAGCGGGAAGTGTCAGAAAGATGTTTCCAAATGGCCACGCGATCTGCGCTCATTTCGAAATGCCAGAGAGTTTCCAGGCGAGTTTCGGATAGCCATTGCACAGATCCTGATTCGCTAAGTTTTTTCTTAAATGCTTCAATGCTTTGCATAGGGAGCGGCTCTTATTCTTTCTGGAATAAGCGTAACTGCTCTAGGAGTTCTGTGCCAAATTTTTCTATTTTCATCGGCCCGAGACCGTGTATTTTTTCTAAGGCTGCCAAGCTCTTTGGATTCTCTGCGGCCAACTCGCGCATAGTGCGATCACCAAAGATGATGAAGGCTGGCATATCGAGTTCGCTCGCTTTGGTTTTTCGCCAATCGCGGAGCCATTGGAAGCGTTCCTCTTCGAGCCCATCCAATACATTTGCCTGCGTTTTGTTCTTCTTTTTGCGAATTTTCGCCGTAGAAGGCAGCTTCATTTCCTTATCGGGCTCCACAATTTTCCGAGGCGAATCGGGGAGGCAGGAATCACAATGTCCGCATTGTTTGATTCGTTGAGCATCACGATAGTAGAGCAGAATTTCACTGTGGCGACATTCCCCACCCTCGGCATAGGCCACGAGGGCATCTAAATTACGATAGCGGGCGCTAATAATATCTTTCGGTGCTTTCGAACTACGAATGAAAAAGGATTGCAGCCCCTTATCTTGGGTGGAGTAAAGCATAATGCAAGTGGAGTCTTTACCATCCCGCCCAGCACGACCCATCTCTTGATAGAGCGCATCGATATTGCCTGGCATCTGATAGTGGAGCACGAGGCGCACATCCGGATGATCAATGCCCATGCCAAAGGCATTCGTAGCTACAAGGATCCGAATATCTCCCCGTCCATAGGCTTCCTGCACGCGTGTGCGCTCTTCGTTATTGAGGCCGGCATGATAGTAATCCGTGTCCTTGAATTGGCGCTTCACCATATTCGAAATCGCTTCTGTATTTTTACGAGTACCGCAATAGATGATCACGCGTCCGGTTGGCGTTTGCGCTAGGCTCTGCAAGAGAAAGCGTTTTTTCGTTTCTTCGTCTTCACAGAATTCCACTTGGTAGTAGAGATTGGGGCGATAGAAACCGTGCACATGGCGCTCTGGATTTTTTAGGCGCAGTTGTTTCGCAATATCTGCTAGCACGATGGGTGTGGCAGAAGCGGTGAGGGCGAGGATCGGCACATCGGGGCGCAACTCTTTTAGGATACTGAGCTGCCCGTACTCTTCGCGAAAATCATGGCCCCACTGCGATACGCAATGCGCTTCATCGATAGCGAATAAGCTTATTTTTTGTGTTTTTACCCAATTCTTAAAGCCCTCTTTTTGGGCTCTTTCAGGAGAGAGGTAGAGGAGAAATGTGCCGCCTTTTCCCATGCGCTGAAAGATGGCTCGCTTCTCATCCAAGCTTTGGCCAGAGTGTAGGCAGGCTGCGGGAATGCCGAGTTTCTCAAGCGCCTGCACCTGATCTTTCATGAGTGCGATGAGCGGAGAGATCACCACTACCAATTGATTTTGGTGAACGGCGGGCAACTGATAGCAAAGAGATTTTCCGCCGCCGGTGGGAAGCACAGCCAACACATCTTGTTGACGCTCAATCGTGGAAATAATTTCTCGCTGGCCCAAGCGAAACGCAGGCAAACGGAATTTTTCCGAGCGAACAAGATCAAAGCTATCCGAGGTGATTTCCATATTTCTCCTTCACCATAGCAGAGCAGTGCGCAAAAGAATAATGGGAAAAAGATTTGTTCTTATGGTGTAAAATGGTAAATTTTTGGCTATCAAATTCACTTTTGCATAAGGAGACGCTCTGTGAAATTTCTATCCCTACTATTGCCTTTTTTGGTGAGCATGCCAGCTATGGCTGCCCCCCCTCCCTCTGCTTTACTTAAATCCACTTTGGAATCTCAGCCGAGCTGCCAACGCTTCGTTCGCTTCGATGATAAATATTTATTTCTTGGATTCGGTGCCAATTCAGGTGAAGGGGCCGGCCACAAAATTCCACCGCTCGAAGTGCGTATGGTTTCTCTCGCTGATCGCTCCGTGCAGCGTTTAGATTTAGATGATGCTGCGGTTGATGCTGCGCGAGTGGATTCCACTCTTTGGGTATTAACAAGTTCTGCCTTGGAAGAGTGGGATATCACTCGCATGGCGCGCGTGAAGAGCTATGTCACTTACAATATCGGCAACCGTGAATTTGATTACCAAGAAAATCCAACCGGCATGGTTCTCTACAAAGATCTCCTGGTAATTTCCCATGGACGCCTCGGCTATTCGATTTTCGATACCACTAAAAAGAGCTTGGTTTTCCAAACGAAGCTGATTCCAAATCAGGCACCAATGGAATCCATGGCAACTGGTGTAACTATCAGCGGAAATAAAGCTTATTTTATTCTCGATAATTTCACCCTTAGCTATCCGAATCAACCAGTGGCTTTTCGCGGCTTCGTGGTAGTGAATTTAGATTCGAATAAAATTGAATCTCAGCTCGACGGCATGGATCCAGGCTCTGATGCCACAATCAGCAACGGAAACACTTTGATCGTGAGTTTCTGGGGTCAGCCAGTGTGGAAATACGCGCTCAATACCTTGGCTGGCAAGAAATTGCCTGAGCCGCTCGCCCGCATTGCTAGCTTTTCTATTCCCGGTCACCCCATCGGAACGCCTTCTATGGATGATCAATACTACTATACTTGCTATGAAAAGATGGATTTAAGCCAACCCGGCGGTAAAGCCACTCTCGTGCCTATGGCAATGGATAGAAAAGTGTTTCACTTAGATTAAGAATAACGATTTAACTCGGGTGATAGTGAATGCTATCACCCTTTTTTTGTCCAAACACTTTCCTGATACGATTCCCATAAAAGCTTAACCACATTTTGCCGATCAATAGATCATAGTGGTTATATGTTTTTAGCTGATTTTCACACACATACGAATCTGAGTGACGGGCAAATTCCCATGCGAGAATTAGTGGATCTCCATGGCAAGAAGGGATTCGGCGCAATCGCGATCACCGATCATCTCTGCGAGAGTAAATCAATTCTCGGGCGCGCCTCTCGCTACTTAAATTGCAGTCTTCGAGAAGACAATGTGCAAGCCTACCTAGATTTGATTGCCTCTGAAGCCAAGCGGGCCTGGCAACTCTATGAGATGCTCCTCATTCCCGGATTTGAGATCACCATGAATTCTATTTCTAATCATCGTTCTGCGCATATCCTTGCGATCGGTGTGAATCAATATATCAATCCCAACCAGTCAATCCCCGCCCTTTGTGAGGATATCCGCGCAAAGGGTGGGTTAGCTATCGCCGCGCATCCTGTATCTACGCGCAAGCTGGAGAAACAAACCTTCCACTTGTGGGATCGCCGTGAAGAATTGAAGAATCATTTCGACGCCTGGGAAGTAGCCAGTGGTCCTTATATTTTCTCCGAGGTTTTGGAGAGCGGTTTGCCCATGATTGCTAGCAGCGATATGCACCACAAAAAGCAACTCACTTCTTGGAAAACAGTGATGCGTTGTGAGAAAGATCAAGCCGCCATACTGCAGGCGATCCGAGACCAAAATATCGAATTCGCATTTTACGAAGAAAAGGCAAGCGCCATTTCTCCCAGACGGCTCAAGCCTTGGTCAAGGCTCGGAAATATTTTCCCGGAAGCTTGTCCATTCCCGGTTACTTAACTTAATCGCAAAGAATGCGAATAGGAGCAAGGCGATCACATATTCTCCCGCCGTTGCGAGTTGCTGCGCGCTAAGCTTCGCACCAATACTTCCTAAATATAGCCATAGTGAAACTTGAAAAATCGCTGCTGTGGCATCCAAACGCAAAAATGTGGCGGGCTTTATTCCGGCGATGCCGAGCGCTGCGTAAATGGGGCCACGAATGAGGGGAATAAATCTGGTGGCAATTACAATTTTTTTCGCATGAAGGCGCGCAGGCGATAAAAATTTTTGGATCGCAGATTCCTTGAATACCCAGGAAAAGGGGCGTTTGCGAAGCCCAATGAGACCGAGCTGCCTGGCGATAAGCACCGTGGTTAAATTAGCGGGTAGTAGGCCAGCGAGGAGAAAGAGTAAGGCTTCCACAAAGCCGATATGCCCCGAGGCATGGAGAGCCCCCAAACTTAGGATCACCAGTTCTTCTGGAAAAATAGAGATAGCAAATCCTTGGGCGAGGAGCACGGTGGCTAAAAAACCAATTTGCCAATGAGAGAGACCATGAAAGCGAAGAAAAATTTGTTCCATGGCAGAAGGGTAAAGGAAAATTAGGAGCCGCTTGTTAGAGTTTGGTCAGTATAAGGTTTTATTCATATTTCCTTGCTATAGTGCACCCATGAAACTTCTTTTTTTACTCATGTTTATTCCCTCTCTTTCTTTTGCCGCCAACCCTAAGCTGGTATTGGTAATCGTAATCGATCAATTTCGGGCGGATAATCTTACGCGTTTCCAGAAAGATTTTTTACCAATTGAAAAAAATGGAAGGCTTGGGGGTTTCCGCTATTTGATCGCGAATGGCGCCTACTATCCATTTGCTCAGTACGATATTTTGCAACCGATGACAGGCCCAGGCCACGCCACGATCCTCTCCGGTTCCTATCCCTACCTTAATGGGATCACCACAAATACTTGGTATAATCGGGAAAAGAAAAAAGTGGAATACTGTGTGGGGGATGACGCTTCAAAAACTATTCAAGCTAGCTATGGTCTTTCGCCGAGGAAATTTCTTGGCACCACTGTTGGTGATGAACTGAAGAATGCAGGCTATGATTCCAATATTGTTTCTATTGCCTTAAAAGATCGCGCCGCAATTTTGCTTGGAGGGCATCGTGCTGATCTTGCTCTTTGGATGGATCAAAAATCCCTTCACTGGACCACGAGTAGCTTCTACCGTCCGGACTCAACGCTTCCGGCCTTTGCTAATGAGCTCAACGCGCAGATGGATAAGCAAAAGGGACAAATTTATGTTTGGAATAAAAGTGAAGGGATTAATCCTAATAATCCGAAGTCCGGAGCGAGTGGGCAATTCGCCGATGCTATTGGCACGAGTTTTCCTCATCGAATAGAGCGAGGAACAATTGCGGAGTTAGGATCTCCTGCTGGTCTCACTCTTACTGTGGATGCAGCTACTGCCGCTATCGACGCCTACCATCTGGGGCATCATAAAAATACAGATATCCTGGCGATTAGTTTTTCGAGTCATGATTATGTGGGGCATTCGTTTGGTCCAAATAGCGATGAAAACGAATCCATGGTGCGGGCAGAAGATGCGGAAGTTTCCAGGCTGTTAAATACAGTGCGGAAAAAAATGCCAGGGCAAATGAAAGATATCATCATGGTGCTCACGGCAGACCATGGAATCGTACCGCCTGCAGCGTGGTTGCAGAAAAATCGAGTTGATGCGCAAGCCGTTGATTACGATGATCTACTTCGGCAAATTAATTTCACTTTAGATCATAAATTCGGTAAGGCTGGAAAAAGTTGGATCGCCTATACCGAAGATTTTAGCTATTGGCTTGATACGGATATTTTGCAGAATAAAAAAATTGAAAAATCTGCCGTAGATAAGGACCTAAAAGCTGCTCTCCTTGCCTCTGGGTTTTTTTCCTTCGTGTTCAGCGCGGAAGAGTATCAAGCCGGGCAATTACCGCCTGGCATGCACGAGCGAAGAATTAAAAAAACCTATTTTCCTGGAATTGGCGGCGATGTGGTGGCCATCGTAAAACCCTTCCACTATGGCGCCGACAATATGGTGAATCATCTGGCTGACTATAGCTATGATGAAACTGTGCCCTTAGTGATCGCAGGATCGAGAATGAAAAGAGGAGAATTCCCGGAAAAAGCCGAGGTAGTGGATATTGCTCCCACCTTAAGCTACTTGCTTGGAATATTAGCTCCCGCTCTTTCTGAGGGAAGAGTTTTGAGTGAGGCTATCAAGCACTAACGCAGGCTCTTCAGAATATCAGCTTGGGGCGCCGCAGTTCCTTCGTGGGCGCGTATAATATCTCGATAGGCTAGCGCAGAGGCGCGTGCCTTTCTTTCCTTCGTTTCATAGTCCACTTCGAATAATCCAAAACGCGGACCAAATCCCTTGCTCCACTCAAAATTATCGAGCAGCGACCAATAGTAGAAACCGCGAATGTTGGCCCCATTTTCATTGGCTTTGCTAATCTCCAAAAGATGATCAAAAATATAGCCTCTACGATAGCGATCCGCCCGATCGGCGATGCCATTTTCAGTTACATAGATGGGTAAATTATAGCTGGCCGCGCATTCGAGCGCCTTTCTCAATCCATCTGGATGAATTGCCCATCCCATATCGGATTGCGGCTCCTCTTTTCTCGCGAAAGAAACACCCAAGGGCAGCTGCGTGATCACTCCCTCGCCGCTATCTCTCGGCTTCCAGCGCACGAAGGCTTTTGTATAAAAATTCACGCCGATATAGTCTGCAGTGCGATGGCCATGGAGCATTTTATTTTGCTCTGGGGCTTTGATGAGGCCGAGGAGGCCGAAATTTTGTTTCGCTCCTGTGATTGCATCGAGCCAAGCGCGATTATAGAAACGATCTAAGGCGCCTGCTACAATTTGCTCAATCGGGTGCCACACACGATCGGGCAAAAAATCCATCATATTGTGAGCAATGCCTACTTCTAGTGGAAAATGCGCAAAGGGACCCAATCGTTTTTTCCTGCGACGGTGCAATAGATCATAAGTGAGCGCATGAGCATCTAGAATATTTCGTGAGGCTACTCCGATCAATTCAGGATTATTTTTTGCGGGCGGCATAAATCCACCGAGATATGCACCTAGACAAAGCACAAGCGGTTCATTGAAGGTGCACCAAAGTGGAATTCGATCACCAAAACGACGAATCACTTCGGATGCAAAGCGCACAAAATGGGTGATGCTCTCTTTAACCGCAAATCCGCCTTTATCCGCCATCCACGCGGGCAGAGTGAAGTGATGCAAGGTAATCATCGGCACGATCTCTAGCTTTTCACACTCTTGCAATAGGGAATCATACCAGGCAAAAGCCTCTTCATTCCATTCGCCTTGAACAGGTTCAATCTTGGCCCACTCGATGGAGAAGCGATAGCTATTGAGGCCTAAGGATTTTGCGAGCTGCAAATCTTCACGGAAGAGGCGCCAGTGATCGCAGGCTTTCCCTGAAAGGGCTCCGCCTTCGATATTGCCTTCTTTTTCCCAGCGCCACCAATCGCTATGCTGATTGTCGCCCTCTACTTGGTGGGCAGCGGTAGCAGCTCCCCAAAGGAAATTTCTTCGTTCCATTTTTTTCCACCTTTCGTGATTCTACCACCACGATGGAGTTGAAAGCTATTTCCTCTCCAATCAATAGAGCTTCCAGATCCGGTGGCGAGCCATAGCGGCAAGGCCAGTAATTCGCGAGTGAGCCAGGCTATCGGCATCTGCCAGCGTAAGTCACTGAGCTCCGCGCACAGAATTGCATCGGCGAGGAAACAGAGGCCAAGTTGGGAGAGGAAGCAGGAAGCAAAGGGGACACTAAAAAAATGATGAATTGTAATGGCCCCTAGGAGGGAATTCACCATGGCCATGGAAAGGGGTTCGATCAGGAAGGGAAGGGGAGCGTGCGCCTTGCGAATCCGGCCCCAGCGAATATGGCGTTTCCAAAATTCCTGAAAGCTATACTTGCCGATAAATTGCTCGATGGGGCGCTTCATGAGCACAATCTTCAGGCCCAGCTTACGAATGTTTTCTCCGATCACATAGTCTTCCGCGAGGTAACTACCGAGTGCACGGATACCACCAAAGGATTCCGCCACCGATTTTCTAAAGAGCATGGATTTTCCTACCACACAGGGATTTCCCGTGGCGAAGGCGAGGTTTAATCCTCTCGTATAGAACGTATTTAGATAAATCGATTCTAGCCAGCCGCCCAAACCCTCAGGCTCAATCCCGGCCACAACTGCAGTGATCACACCCACACCAGGCTTCCACTCTGCCGCCAATTCACACAGATAGTTTTTTCTAGCGCGCACATTGCTATCGCTGATGAGCAAGAGATCAAAAGAGGCGAAATCATAGGCGCCAGCCAGATTGTTTACCTTGGGGTTATGGCCAAATTTTTCTTCCCCGATGAAGAGGCGGGAATTCACTTTCGGGTAGCGGCTCTGCAGGTCTCGCACTATTGAGATGCTCGGATCGCGCAAATCGGCCACCGTAAATAAAATTTCGAATTTTGGATAGTCGAGCTGAAAGAAGCTTTCGATATTTTCTGCGAGCCCGCTATCCACGCCTTTTAGGGGCTTAAGAATCGTGATGGGTTCGAAGATATTTTTTTCAGGGATTATCCGATGGAAACGAAGCAGGGCAACGAGCGTTCCGAGCGATAAAAAACTCAGGGCAATCATCCATAGAATATAGGGCATATGAGTTCCTCCTTGCCCTCTTATTCTGCTGTATTTAGGATTACGCTTCCGTTAGGAAGCGATTATGCTTTTGTCACGGTTCTGCTAGTTTTATTTCGCAGTTTTGGAGTCACCATCGCGGGAATTTTGGCCACCCAAGTTCATTACGCCTTCACAAGTCCAGTTTCCCTTGCAGCCATCGTGGGAGGCTTTGCCAGTTCTTCTATCATACACTACAGCAGCGCTATTGGGGTTCGGAGGTGCCGCCTGCGTTAGTGGATACTTAGGAATCACTTCGCAAGTTAGCTTCTTAGCCTTGCCAATGGCCTCTTCACCGCATTTGATATTTTGCATGCGAGTATTGCAGGTATGATTTCCTGCAGGGTTTGTAAATTGATCACAGTCTGGCTTAAGACCAGCGTGTTGAAGTGCGATATACAATGCTTGTGCTCTTACTCCGTCCACACCGATTGTTTTTGAGGCCTCGGGTGCAATGTGATCCGAAACGGTATAGCTGCAGCTATAGTAGCTGACATCGTGATAAGCATCATTGTCTAACTCGTGAACCCCGCCTGCAACCTTGCAAAAGAGATCGCGTACAGTGGTGCTACAAGAAAAATGTTGTTTGGTATCGCACGGCGGAAGATCTAGTGCTACCACGGCTCCGAAAAGTTCATGGTTTAGCTTTTCGCTATAAACCGGCGGCTTCGCAAATGCGGCAGAGCTAAATAATAGGCAGGCGAGTAGAAGCGTTTTCATAGCAATCTCCACGATTTAATACTGCCTTCTTATCGGAATGCCGGGCCGAAAACTTTAGCGAAATGCGTGTAGGACGCTCAGTGGGTTTCAAAAACCTCAGTATTTTCCTGCCCTTCGCAGCCGGTCACAAACCCACGAAGTCGCTTTGTATCGCCACTATTGAGAGAGAAAATCTTCTGTTGATTGGCGGGAATATCTAGATTTGTGATCACCACTTTATCATTAGCTCGAAAGCCATTGCCTCGATCGAACATGATTTCAAGCGTGCAATTCTTTTTCTCTGCCCCAGAGCTAGAGATGGCAAGATTGGCCACCTGTCGAGGGATTTTGGAACCAGTCACTAGCTGCGTGGCTTTTGCTACACTTGCATTTATCTCTGAGGAGAGCGGCACAGAAATTCGATCCCGAAAATCTTCCCCTTGGTTTAGGTAAACTGAATCTTGAAGCCTTGTTTCATCGATTGGCTGGGCAGTATAGTTTTCACTCTTAACCATCAACGCTAGATCAGCCCCAACATCGCCACCCGTCCGATTGATCCATGCCTTTTGGGATTTATTTACGGATGGCGCGAGAATATGGCTACCCACAGCCTCAATCATCCCCACCATATCCGCTTTGAATTTGCCCTCGCTATAGCCGAAGAGCATCACACCAAAGAGGTGATACCAACTGCCAAAACGATCGTCAGAATACTGGAATCCTGAGGTGATGGGCTTCAAACGCACGGTTACAGGGAGTGATTCGCGATTTGGGTTTCGCCATTCGTGGGAGAGCACATTTTCGATGGTCAGCAGTGTTTTATATACATCTCCATTATTGGTGATATAGCTGGCGCGAAATAATTCGGGGATGGTTATGCTATTTTTTGGCTGGAAGAGGATCCATGCGTTTAACGTAGACTCTGCTCCTGTTACTAAGAATCTATTAGACCTACCTAACGCCAAGGCCATCATGAGTTTTGATCCCAATAGGTGGGCCTCTGGGTGTTTCGTTAGAAATTCCGGACTCCACTTTTCAGGTTCACCAAAGCTTGGCTTAATATCATGTTTCAATTCCTCATTGATCACTTCGGCAAACATCTCGTGAAAGCCTTTTGCGTTAATTGGGTTTTCTCGGCCCTGAATAGAAGTGTTCAAATTTAAAAGCGCGCTTTGTACTTTTCTTACATCCCCGGGAGTAAAGCTACTGCTACTCCCAGAGGGAGCGAAGATACTGGCGGCAGATGGAAAATTTAGACAAAATGTATTTAACACATTTTCCATGTCAGCATCGCTGGCATTATCGGGTAAGGAGAAGGTTTTTTTCGATTGTTCTTCGTCGTAGCTAAAGTCATCGTAATCCGCAATATCGTGGGGATTCATTTCGTGACTCACGGAGTTCTTGTTGCCCGTTAACGCATACCAAAGTTGAATAGGGGTATTATAGGTAGCCGCGTGATAAAGGGCTAAATCGCCCTCAGGATCGATCGGTTGGTAGTGCTTTTGACTATAGACATCGATAGGATCGCTCGCCACTGAGCCGGCGGCGAAGGCTTGAAGATGTAAAAATAAGAAGAAATAAAATACCATAAATTTTAATTATTTAGTTTTGTGACCAATCCATTCACTTCCGATTTTATTTTATTCATTACTTGTCCTTGCAGATTAAGAAATGGAATTTTTTTTGCGTTCTCAATCGCCGATTGACGCACATGAAATGTCTCATAGGCCACCACAAGTGTAGTACTTTCACTCAGAGGATAAAAACGAAGATAACTGGTGGAGGTATCGAACATCATATTGAAGTTGAAAGAGGCTTGAGTCATGGTGAGGGCGGGCTGACCAAGGTTCTCATCTAGGCTGCTACTTGGAGGATGGAGATCACGACTTAGGGCCAAAGTAAAAGTGACATTTGATGGCAATCCAGGAATCGGAAAAGGCGCTCCTGTTGGAGCGGCAACATCGATGCAACCATCTGGAGTGGTATCAATAATTTTTAAGTCGGGCAGGAGGGATGAGATAGCACCGGGGCCTGCGTATTTTGCGCTCGCAAGCTCCTTGATATTTTTCTTTATCAAAAAGCTCGCCTTCACGGCCAGAATCTTGCCTTGCTGCATTTCGAGCGCACCCAAACCATCAATTTCACTTGGCCAGCTATTTTGTAGTCCATGTCCGTCGCTATAGGTTTGGCTGAAAATGATCTCGCCAGGGTGAAGATCTGCGGCGTTAACGGAAAAATTGGTGCTCTTTGCTTTTGTCCAATCTGCGAATACAGAATTAAAAGTGGCGTTCGCGCCAAAGAGTAGAAATATGAAAATAGATAAAAATCTCGCCATATAGAGTAAATACGGTTTATTTTACTGAAATCATTAGTTTTTAATGTAAAAAACAGGATTATTCCAGCTCTAGAGCAAGGTTATTTACTAGGCCCGTCCAACCCACAAAATGATCCACAGGTTTATCTCCCAGGAAGAGACGTTTTGAGAAGAGATGTTCCATATCTTCAACGAGATTGCCTGTAATGGTGAGACCAAAGGGGCCAAGCCCGCGCTTCCGTGTAAGCTCATGGAAATCATCGCGCTCAGGATCATAGAATTCCACAAATTTTCCTGTTCTAGAGGCTACACGATAGACCATATCCGCAATTCTTTTTCCAAAATACTGGGCTAGGTCTCGATCTCCATAACGCTTGATCCCTTGAATGGTTAAATAAGCTGTATTTATCCACACAGGTCCTCGCCAGCAATCCTTCTCGAAATTTTTGCTGTTTCTCGCTACACTTGGCAAAGGGTTCGGCGTATTAAATTCTTCTTCGTTAATAAGATGCGAGCGCATGATCTGCCACTGATGCTCGGTAGGAATGCCTGCTAGCAAAGGAAAAAAAGAGGCAATGCTTTCTACACGAATGAATTTCCCCTCTTCATCGCGGTCGAAAAAGTAGCCGCTCGATTCATCCCATAGCTCTCGTCTCACGAGTTCGGTGACTTCGGCAGATTGAGCTTCGAAAGTTTTCACGTCTGCCGTTAGGGTGGCTCGTTCCTCTTCTGATGAAGTTTGGTTTAGGATCGCCAAAGCAAGTTTGCTCATGGATTGGGCGTCGATCACAATATAGGAGGATAAGTCGATCGCGGAAATCGCTTTTGTTTTCGCAAAAATAGATTCATCTCTGTTGCTAAAGCGCGGGGAATTATCCATGCCTGATTCATAGGGATGGGCCCAAAAGAATAGCCCATTTTCTAGGCGGCGAGCACGCCAAAGCCAATCATGATAGCGCTTCAAATTCGGATATAGCTCCCGGGCAAAATTCCAATCTTGGGTATGATCCACAATGTCTGCAGCAGCAAAGGAGAGTAGGGGAGCCTGGCTCAACTTGCTGCTACCCAAAAAACTATAGTTGAGCGGCACTCTGCCGTTGGAATCTTGATGATATAAGGCAGCGCGCAGCACATCTTTTGCTACGTCTGCATCATGGTACTTCCAAACTATCGAGATGAACGCTGAATCCCAAAGGTACACTGCGGGAAATTTTGGGGCTGGATGGGCGTGAAAGAACGGAAAAATATGAGATGGTGCCTGCAGATTTTTTTCTAAAACTTGATAGATGTTTTGAAAACCAGCCTCCCACTCTGAGGGAATCGGGCTTGCCTGACTTGCCTGTGTGCTGAGGAGGAAAAGAATTCCACACAGGAGATGCGACCGTAGTTTCTGCATGAAAGTATTTTCCCTTTAGTTCCTGAACTTCGTCAAGCTCCTTGCATCGGGAAAACTCAGAGGATTATATTGCTAGCATGAGAAAGCGAGCAAAAAACCTTGCATTATCCTGGCGAAGAAATCTTAGCATGGCGGAGAAATGCTCCTTACTCAGTGGCGATAAAACAGGATTTGCCACCAAGGAAATTCCGCACCTCGGTATCCCAAGCATAAAAATGTCAGATGGTCCTTCGGGTGTCACGAAAAATGGAGCTACGGCTTTTCCCTCTGGAGTTGCCATTGGCGCCTCTTTTGATCGATCGATTGCGTCAGCGGTGGCGCTTGCGATGGCGAGAGATGCCAAGAAGCAAGATATTCAGATACTGCTCGCGCCTTGCTTAGGGCTGGCACGCCATCCCTTCGGTGGACGAAACTTTGAGAGCTATGGCGAAGATCCATTTCTAGTAGCAGAAATGGGGCGCATTTTTGTGGAATCTCTGCAAAGCGAAGGCGTTGCTGCTTGTGTGAAACATTTCGCCTTGAATGACCAAGAATTTTTACGCCGAGAAATCGACACGGTAATTTCTCGTAGAGCGCTGCTGGAGTGCCATCTTCGTCCGTTCGAGGTTGCTGTAAAGGCGGGTGCTAAGGCGGTGATGACAGCCTACAATAAAGTGAATGGTCGCTTCGCTTCAGAAAACTTTTCTCTGCTTTCTATTCTGAGGGACGATTGGAAATTTACGGGGCTAGTGCTCACGGATTGGACGGCGATGCGGGATATGGTGAGTTCTTGGCGGGCAGGAATCGACCTTGAAATGCCGTTTCCTGATTACTACTCTCCACGGAATATCGAGATGGCCTTGCAGTATGGGTATATTTCGCATGATGAACTAAACGAAAAGTTGAAGCGGGTTTTGGCACTAGTGGAATGGTGCGCCACCGCTATTTCGAGAAAAAAGAAAGCTCTTATTACAGGAAGTGAGGTTGCCTTAGCCGCGGCAGAGGCAAGCATAGTGCTCTTAAAAAATGAAGGGCTCCTGCCTTTGGATGTGAAGAACATACACAAAATTGTTGTGTTTGGCGCGGGGGCAAAATACGCGCGTGTTTCTGGCGGTGGCAGTTCACACGTTGCTTCCAAAAAAGCTATTTCTCCGCTAGCCGCACTGCAGGCTCGTTTTGGTGGTGCTTTGCAATACTCAGAGGCTTGTCCTATGGAGGGAGATACGATAGCAATCCCTGCCGGATATTATTCGACTGTGAGTGGTGAGCCTGGATTAACCGCAGAGTATTTCTCCAATAAAGATTTAGCCGGAGAGCCATCGCTCGTTCGCATTGATCCTTCGATCGATTTTGATTGGGGTTGGCGTTCACCCGCAGAGGAAATTCCTTTTGATAATTTTTCCATCCGTTGGAGTGGCGATCTACATATTGACGAAACAGGCCCATACGAGTTTCGAATCAAGTATGAATATGGAGTGCGGCTGTTCCTCAACGATGAATTAGCGGTAGATGCCTGGAGCAATCCTGGCATCGATCGCGTGGTGGTGCCGCTCCAGGCGGGTAAAAATAAAATACGCTTTGAGTATTTTGAGTCTGGCGGAAAGGCCGTGGTGGCTTTGGGCATGGAGCGAGTGAGTGCACAGTCTGTTTCGCCCATGGAGCTGGCTTCCGGCGCGGATGTGGCCATTGTATTTGCGGGATTGTCGGATGCCTACGAAAGTGAAGAAAAGGATCGCAATAGTTTTGAAATGCCCGCAGCACAAGATGCTTTCATTGAGGAGCTTTTGGCTGTTCAACCTAATACCGTAGTGGTGCTAAGTGGTGGAAATCCCGTGGCGATGCCTTGGGTGGATAAGGCGAAGGCTGTGCTGCATGCTTGGTATAGTGGCGAAATGGTGGGAGAGGCCGTAGCGAAGGTGCTACTAGGGGAGTGCAATCCGTCGGGAAAACTACCCGTGAGTTTCCCAAAGCGCTGGGAGGATTGCGCAGCCTATTCTAACTACCCTGAGACCTATCCTCGCTCTGTGCACTATCGTGAGGATATTCATATCGGACATCGCCATTTTGCCGCGAAAGAATTGGCGCCCTTATTTTGTTTTGGTCACGGGCTATCTTATACACAATTTTCGTTCTCCGATTTGAGCGTAAGCGGTCTGCGCTTTCGTTTTCGTTTGAAAAATATTGGCCCCAGAGATGGCGCAGAAGTGGCTCAATTTTATGTGCGGCGGCCCGGCGAGCGCTATTCCTTATTGGTCGGATTTGAGAAGTGCTTTTTGAGTGCAGGGGCAGAGAAGTGGCCGCAATTTGAGCTAAAGCGAGCTGAGCTTCGTGTTTTTGACGAAAGCGCTGATGCTTGGCTCTTCCGGGAAGGAGAATACCATTTCGCAATCGGCTCCTCCATAAACGAGCTCCACCTCGCCCATGCAGTGCACTTAAATGCTTAATATTGCTTGATTTTATAGAGCCCTCATTTTGTTGACCAAATTGCTCGGGTTTGGTATAACTAAGAGGCCAAAAATTCGGAGATTTTCCATGATTCGCAATCTAGCACTAATTTGCCTTCTCTTTGCCTCTTGCCCGAGTTTCGCCGCCGCACCATTTTGTGTTCGCGATAGTCATGGAGAAATGAACTTTCATTTTGATGCCCTTTTCGACAGTGCAGCCCAAAACCCAAACCTCACTCAAGATTTTTCCCCCACTGTATTACAAGGCATTTTCCTAAGAATGAAAAATCTAGCCGCGCGCGATTCCATTTTTAGCCAAAAATTAAAAGATACTTGGTGCCAGAACGCACAAAATACGGTGACCGTGAAAGATCTTTTCCTCACCGATTCCGAAAAGAAAAGCATTCATGAAGACCAAGAACAAATTTCTATGAGTATTCATCTAGTGGCTAATTTAGCTGGTGGAGCTAAGCCATCGGAGTTGAGCCTACATGAAACGCAAGTGATCAGCCACGATGCTCAAGGTAGCACCCATCTTTTAAGCGACAACTTCGAACTCGAAAGCTTCAAATAAAAAAAGCGACTCGCATTTCTGCAAGTCGCTCTTTGCGTTCAGGAAATAAAATCTAGAACAAGTTGATGATCGTAGACATACCGAAGGTGGTATTGTCGGAACGTACGTTGGAGTACGGATAGGGAACCATTCTCACGTAGGTATACAAGAATACCGCTTCCGAAATCGACGAGCCAAGACCCAAGGTTTGATCCACTTTTGGACGTTGGTAAACGCCAGAGTTCAAATCGCGCGTATGGTTTCTGTAGATATTCGATACCGAGCGAAGGTTGAAAGTTTTGGATAGCGCAAACTCCACATAAGGCGATGCGAAGAAATCGTAAGACGTCTGCTGTGATGGATCATACTGCGTGCCGGATTGGAAGGTGTTTCCATCGGCACCGATCACAACACCAGTGGTGAGACCGAAAGACCAGTCGTAGTGCACTTCATCAGAAATGCTTGCTGTGCCCATATAGCCTTGGTCGGTGTGATTTTGTTTGTCGGTATAGATACCGGCAGAGAAATCTAGGTAGTTGGCGATTGGTCCGAGCTTAAAGCTGTGAGCAATATCCGCGTATGGGTTTGCAATCGTTGTTCCCGATGGACCCTGAAAAGGATGCTGGGTGGTAATACCAGAACCGATACCCACTGTGGTTTTTGGATCTAGGCGGTAACGAGCAGAAACAGTTCCGCTCAAGCTTACTACTGGGGCAGGAATGGTGTTTCCTGGGTTCGGAGCAAACTTAGAGAGTGGATGATCAAGGGAGGAGCCAGCGTAGGCCAGCTGGAATTGTCCGCTGAACTTAGACTTAGAACCCTCAAGGGCTTTCGCACGATTATTTTGCGCTTCTTCGTCTGCTGCTGCGGTTGCAGATGCGTCAGCTTGTTTTTTCTTCTTCTTTGCTGTGCTAGCAGTTTGCGTGCTGTTGTCTGTGCTGGAATCATCCGCCGCGAATGCACGTGGTGCAACAAGAGCGAGCGACAAAAGCGCCGTAATAAGTAGAGTCGATTTCATGAAGTTTTTCCCCTGAGTCAGGCGCCTAGGCACCATTTAATGAACTTGGATTTTTATAACTGGAGCTTCGGGTGCTGTCAAACCTTTCTGCCCCGCGAAAGGATTTCCTGGTCTTTGTAATATTTTGTAAGACTTGTTTATAGTGAGTGCTCTTGTTTGCCACGCTGCCCGAAAAAGCTCCATGGCTTCGGTTCCAGGGATTCCCGAATTTCAGCTAAGGGCATTTCCGCCAGAGCGTGCACAATGGAGAGGTTTCCTAGATTTGCTGGTGCCCGCCAATGTTGGGTGATCACCCTAATTTCAAAGGGACGAAACTTGGCTAGATCAAGATACAACGCAGAACCTAAGCTCGAATAATAAACATCGGAACCAAGTTCCCGGCAGAGATTAACGAGGCGTTCGGTGCTATTTCCTGAAACGGATAGCTGACTACTCAATTGAAATTGGTGGTTTACGTCGAGCACGTTTCCAATAATTTTTAGTCCTTCTTCCACCGTATCGGCGAGAAGATCTGAACTTGGGGCGCTTGAAAACCAAGAATAAAGAATCGGCTCTAGTTGTGATTCGAAGTAGGGGGAGCGGCGATAGCTCGCTTCCACTTGCCGCCAATGACGGGTTTTCCAGTTCTGGCTATTGTCTACCCGCATATCGCGAATCGATTTTGATCGGTGGTCCTTGGATTGCACGGGAATGCTGAGCCAGCTCCTTGCACCCCCGCGCTGCTGAATCTCACTGCGATGTTGACGGCCTTGCTTTGTCCACTGCACACAATCCAAGAGCACTGCCGTATCACTCACTTTTAGCTGTTCAAAATAGCCTAGCCACGGAAAGTATTGGGGCTGCTGAATGCTGGCAACATGCATGAAATTATTCTAGGAGAATTCTCCTAGTTTGCAAAGAGGGAGGCCTCGCGTATCATCTAGATTATGTTTATTTTTCAACTACTATTGCTGCCGCTCCTCACGTTCGCCTCCGAAAATTTTGATCCGAAACAGGAAGTCGGTTACGAAAAAATATTTCGTGAATTTCGTTGTGGTCCATCCCTTGTGAGCCCTTATATTTCGGAGAAGGGATATGTTCGGCATAGTCGCCTGGGGTATGGTGAATTGGTGATTCGGCGCGAGGATATTGGGATCGCGGCGCGCACTCAAGTGGAGTGGAAAAATAAATTAGCCTGCGATATCGCGTTTAAAGATCATACGAATATCTATTTCTCCTCTGCCGAGCAAAAATTATTGCTCGAAACCCGTTCCCCCGTGGGCATTTATATTTCGGCCTATGACCTTAAAAATAATTGTGCTCCTTTGGGCTGGGCGAATGTTACCTCGCAGCAGGGTGCAGTTGCGCGCTTTCTCAATGGTGATAATAGCTGTAATCTACTGCATGATTTTAATTGCGCCGATGCCACAGCGATGGTGCAAAACCTGATTCAACTCGATTTGGCAGGAGATCGCCTAAAGACCATTAGTGAGATTGACGACAAATATGACTTTGAGAAGGTGATGCATAAACATTACGATCACGCCGTGATGGTTTTAGATTCGAAAGTGACGAATTGTGAAAGCGCAGCAGATGGATTTTGGGTAACTCTCCATCATGAAATATACGGCACTCTGATGGGCACGGCATCCCTCGAAGTGCTACGAAATATAGAAAAGAAAACGCTGCATTCGGAAACAGTGAGGCTAAAGATTCAGCAAAGGGGCGAGGACTATCGCGTGAATTTCGACAATAGTTATCCTCCGCATGTTAGCTTGAAACAACTTCGCACGAAACTGAAGTACGGCAATTAAAGTGTTTGCAGGAAGAGGATCAAATCCTTTTTGTCTTGAGCGGACAAAATTTCTCTTCCATCTTTGATAAAAATATCTTCGTCGTGGCCTGAATTACTCATGCCTGTGCGAGATGTATCATAGTAAAATTCTTGGCGCTTCCAAGTTTCTGGAGTGGCTTGGTCGATGGGATAGCCATTGCATTCGCGATCAAAGTCTCGATCAGGATCATTTGCTTCCCCTGCAAAATAGGATGCTGGTCTTTCACTGCTTGGGGTGAGTACCGCACAGAGCGATGGCACAGAGTTATTGTGGAAATACGGCCAGCGAGCCCAGATCCCTACAAGCGGCGGTGGCACATAGCCACTCTGTGGTTTGATCACAGTGCCGTTTTGCTGAGAGATCGCCAGCGCATTGAGTTGTGCAAGCGACTGCATTCCTTGGTAACGATGAGGATCGGTGCCCACATCCACCACCTTTGTGTGAGGGCGATAGGTAACGAGGCTCGTTTTCATCTGCTCTACAAAGGCTAACTTCTCCGAGCCAGGCCTTGACCAAACTTTTTCATAGGTACCGTGGCAGCCAGCGCAATGGGCGAGAAATAATTTCTCCCCCCTCTTGGCTCCCTCAAGATCAAGGCTCTCGGCAGAGAAGAAATCCGTGAAACGAGGAGCTTCTGCAGAAAATACCGCCGTGGTTAAGTTTTTAATCGTTTCCCCATTATTGTTTAGCCAGGCTTCTAGCTCATGGAGATCAGCGCCGCGGCCCACTTCATTCCAAAGGAGGTTGGTAAAAATGGGGTTGCCACTCACCACGGAGCCATCAGAGAGCCAGCGGTCTTTATATTTCAAATTCCACCAGACTGCAGGTTTGGAATCTGCCGGCGTGCGGGCCAAAAAATCGGCGCGAGGCGATGATTCAAGATCCGGATTTTTGGTAGCGAAGGCGTCTTGGTTTCTATGTGCGAGAGAAAGCGCCACTTGGGCGAGAGAAGTATCGAGACCAAGTTGGATTGGCTTAATAGGCCCCACAGAACGAATGTTTTTCTTTAACTCGTTGAAAAGCACCATATCATCCGCAGAGGCGCCACTGAAGGCTTGAAACAGGCCAGGGTCAGTAGCGGCCGCAGTAAGTTTTGCCAGCACGAAAGTTTCATTGGCTCGTGGAAATCGATTGGTGAGCCCTAAAACAGTTTTGCCAAACAAGTTACTCGAGTGGCACTCAGCACAACTTAAGGTGAAGCCTGTTGTATTGTGTTTTTCAACGAAGCTAAGACCCATGGGGTAATTGGGTCGCTTTCCGTTTGGATAGGGCACAGTATAGATGCCTGTTTCTGATTCGGCCGGGAAGGGGTGGAGGCCTACCCAAGCGAGCGCATCGTTAAGGCTGTGCCAGCCGCGAAAGGCTTCGAAAAAAAATTGAAACAATTCACGGAGTGGATTGCTTTGTCCATCTCGCAATAAATCTCGGATCGGGACATAGGGGGGGAGGAGTCCGGTTACAGAAACTGGGTAGGAAATCGCAAGGCCTCTTCCGGCTTCCACCGCTTTTACTCTCTCACTTTCACTTAAGCCGTAAGGATTTGGCCTACCGCCTGGGGGAATCGGGGCTCCCTCCGACCAATCAGGCGCAGTAGCGAATGCAGAACCCTGGCAAACAAAGTAACAGAATAAAATAAAATACTTCATGTCGCTCCTTGATGGGGGGCACTTTAATGCAGCGCTCGCAAATCAACAAAGAAAATTTATGGAAGATTCGCATGCTGCGCAAGTGCCTGTTATAGTTAGCTAATGAAAAAAACCAAGAAGCTCCACCGGGCTTTTAATTGGGCCTTTTTGCTCCTTTCGCTCACGCTGCTCTTCCGTCTCGGGGGAGCCTGGCACAATTCACTTGCGCTGGGCCACAAGTGGATCAGTGAAAAGGTGAGCAGAGAGGATCTTCCGGGAGCCATCGAATTCATGACTTCTCCCTCCACTCTGCGAGGCGAAACGCTCCGTCTGGGGTCTTGGCTCGGCCACCAGCGCATCCACAGTAAAGATTTTATCAATTCCCCTAGCTCCGGAGAGCTTCGCTTTGATCTCCGCTTAGGGCGCGATAGTTATCTGCTATTTTCCTTTCTCAATGAGCAGGGAGATCAGCCTGTGGCTATCCGCCTCAGTAGAACTATTCGCCATCCCTCTGCGATATTTCGAATCAGCGGAGAAGAGTTTTTAGAGAAAAGAGCTTTGAGCGAAGTGAAGCTCGGATCCAGCTTCAGTACTATCTATCTGCGCTGGACACCTGAAAAATCAGAGCTGCAGATTGATCGAGAAAAATATCCGATCTGCATCACGATACCGAAAAAATTTCAACTAGGCTTTTCTGGTGGCGCAGATTCGGCCGACGCAATAAAAAATATTCGTCTGCATGAAATTGGCAAAAGAAGCTCTCTTTTTCGGGAATATTTTCTCCCTCAATATGGAAAATCATTAGCAGCACTGCTGTTTTGTATTTTTATTCTCCTCGTGGTGATCACAAATTTTCTTTCCGAGAAAAATCGATTCTTAGTGAATCTCGTGGTGCTTATAGTTCTATTCCTTGGGGTGGTTTTTAACGAGCGAGTGCTCTTGCCAAGAGCCGCAAGCTTAGCGCAGGCGCAGGAAGTGAAGCCCCTTGAAATCCTCGCCAAAATGGATGGACCAACGATTCTGCTTTCTAGTGCTAGCGATGGTAGGCAGCTTGCGCTGGCGATGGAGGCCTCTCTCCGTAAGCAGACAAAAAAACTTTGGAATATCGCCACCCGATTGCCCGAAGGAGCAAGTCCAGACTATTTGCTCATCGGTGTGGATGTGCAGGGAGGAACCTCATGCGCGGAATTGCTTGCCGCCGCAAAACTGAATTATCCGAAAAGTAAACGGCTCTTTATAGAGATCCCTCAGGAGACCAGCTTCGACTCAGAGGCGCTGAAGCAGGAAGAGGCTTGCATGCTTTTGGCCACACAAGAAAAAATACCCTTTCTGAGCGCAAGAAAATCTCTAGAAGATAAAATGGACGCCGGATTTATTTGGTGGGATCGCTGGCATTTAACTCGGCTTGGCTTGGAACTCTTCTTAGCTTCGGTTACTCCCGGATTGGCTTCCTATGTTGCTCATTGAGCAGATCCCGATCCTCGAGGATAATTATTCGTATTTGCTGCGAGATGAGGCTTCAAAGAAAACGGCCGTGATCGATCCCGGAGAGGCGCCTCCCATCTTGCAGCGTCTCCAAGAAAAAAAGTGGAAACTCGATTTTATTTTTAATACCCACCACCATCCGGATCATGTGGGAGCAAATTTGCAGATCCAATTGGAAACTGCATGCGTGATTTTTGGCCCACTCAAAGATAAGCATCGTATTCCAGGAATTCAAAATTTCTTATCGGAAGGCGACTCACTGAATCTCGGAGAATCTTCGGCAAAAATTCTAGAGGTTCCCGGGCATACTACTGGCCATGTAGCGATATACTTCGAGCGAGATAGAGCGCTGTTCTCGGGCGATATGATTTTTTCTCTCGGTAGTGGCTTTTTGTTCGAGGGCACGCCGAAGCAAATGTGGCAGAGTCTGGAGCGTCTTCGTTCGCTTCCTGAAGATACGATGATCTACGGTGCTCACGAGTATACGCTTGGGAATGCTCGCTATGCTTTGCACATAGATGCTAATAACAAAGATTTACAGCGGATGGTTGAGCGGGCGAAGAAATTAAGAGAATCAGGGTTGCCAACTGTACCCACTACTTTACGGGAAGAGAAATTAGCGAATCCTTTTTTGCGTCCAGATAATCTAGA
>CAIPTA010000188.1 GCA_903867855.1 Oligoflexia bacterium
CACTCTTTCCCTACACGACGCTCTTCCGATCTGCCTGACCTGGGAGATGTTCTTTATCCTCTCTTTGATAAGAATGGTTCATTAATTGCCTTTCGCCGTGATTATAGTCTTATTGACGGACAAAAGACTATCCAGTACTGTGATATTTATACTGATGAATTTGAATACAAATATGTCAATGACCAGGGGTGGAAACTTGATCCAAATATCGTAACTATATCAAAAGAAACAGGGGACTTAGTTCCGGCAAATCCTGTTCCGAATATTGCTAAGAAGATGCTTATTGAGTATTACTTTCAGCCTGAACCCTGCTGGGCTAGTGTTCAAACTATGATTGACCGACACGAAACTATTACCTTTAATCATGGAGGGATGAATGATAAATTTGGGCAGTTCCCAGCCGAAAGCTTCGTAGATCATGGCCTGACGAATAGAGTTCGAAAGATGGTCTTCCCCGCGGATCACATGGCTGATTCGCATATAGTGATCATCCACAACTACAGAGAAATTATACACAGGCATCTTGTTGGATCGTAGCACCACGAAATCGCCCACCATGCCTGACTTGAAGTGCACGCCGCCGCGGAGCATGTCTTGAATGATATAATCCTTCTGTGGGGCCTTCATGCGCACGGAGAACGACTCTCCTTTGTCTGCACGAGCCTTGCTCACATCGGCGGAGAGAAGCGTGCAGGTGCCATCGTAGTGCGGCGGCTTGCCAGCTGCCTTTGCCGCTTGAGCCTTCACATCGAGTTCGGCCTCTGTGCAGAAACAGCGATAGGCCTTGCCCTCATCGAGGAGGCGCATGGCGAGGGCTGCAAAGAGCTCTTGGCGTTCTGATTGGCGATAGGGAGCGAATGGTCCACCTTGCACGGGGCCTTCATCGGGAGTGAGCCCGAGAGATTCAATATCTTGAATAACCATCAACTCGGATTCGTGTGTAGAGCGAGCTTGGTCGGTATCTTCCACGCGCAAGATGAGCTTGCCTTTAGCGTGGCGGGCATGGAGCCAATTGAAAAGGTGTGTGCGGGCGCCGCCAACATGTAAGAAGCCCGTAGGCGAGGGGGCAAAGCGAACGCGAGTTTCGCCGGCAATAGGGCCAGCGGGTGTATTCATAATTTTTTGGATGTCCATAGACGGACGAGTCTAGTGGAAATGTTAGGCGCTGCCAAGAGCCTTCGTTACTTCCTCTTCCACTTCCGCTTCACTGCGGCTATTGGACATAGAGATTTCTTTCACGAGTAGGTTTTTGGCGGTTTCAAACATTTTCTTCTCACCAAAAGAGAGATCTTTGGAGTTTTTGAGAAGGTATAAATTACGGAGCACTTCAGCGATCTCTTTTACAGAGCCCGTTTTGATCTTTTCCATGTACTCGCGATAGCGGCGATTCCAGGTAGTGCGATCAATCTTTGTATTTTTGTCGCGCAGGATCGAATACACATCGTCTACTTCCGTTTCGGAAACGAGAGCACGAAGGCCTACGCTGGAAGTATTATCGGTAGGAACCATGATGGTCATCCCATTTTCGATTACTTGCAGAACGTAAAAGCTTTTTTTCTTTCCAGAAATCACTTTTTCTTCAATGCGTTTAATTACGCCAACGCCATGAGCTGGATAAACAGCATTATCACCGACCTTGAATGAGAAATTTTCCATGCGGCTTTTTGTTCCTTTTTAGAGGCTCAGAATTAGACCGTCCGCAATGTAACACCATGCGTTAGCAAAGTCAAGTTGAAGTTGAGCCATAGCTTCGTTACGCTTACATTTCTGAGATCTTGGAATGGGAGAGGGAAAAATGAAAATCACCAATATTTTCATGGGTTTAGTGCTAATAGCGGTTGGGGTCCTGGGCGTGGGAGCCTGGCAGCTAGGTTTTTTTCTTCCCGCCGGACCAGCCCATGTCTTCGTGGTGCAAAAAAATGAAAATTTCGTCCACATTGCCCATCGCCTCGAAGCTCAGCGCATAATAAAGAGTTCTCGTGCGCTTCGTTGGTATGTGAGTTTTTGGGGTTCGTCGAAAAAATTGCAGCGCGGTGAATTCGCCGTTGTGGAGAATATGCCAATTCCGGAACTCGTTTCCGCACTCACAGAAGGAAAGCCGATCGAATATAAATTCACGATTCCTGAAGGCTACAATATGTTCCAGGTGGCTGAGATGCTCCAGGAGAGTGGCTTCGGAACGGCTCAGGAGTTTTTAAAAATTTTTCGCTCTCCAGAAATCACTTCGCTCATTCCCACTGCGGATAAGAATGGTCCTAAACCGCTAAGCGTAGAGGGTTATCTTTTTCCTGATACCTATTTGCTCCAGAAAGTATATTCTCCTCATGAAATCGTTCAGCTTATGTTGATGCATTTTCGAGAAGAATATCGTGGGTGGAAAGATTCAGTGGCAGGCAACGCACAATTGAAAGCCCTAGGATTAAGTGCCGCTGACGTAGTTACTCTCGCCAGCATTGTGGAGAAAGAAACCGGCGCTGCGGCTGAGCGGCCGCTCATTGCGAGTATCTTTTTAAATCGATTGCAGAAACATATGCGTCTGCAGACGGATCCAACCGTGATCTATGGAATTTGGGAAAAGCACGGGAGCTTCGACGGAAAAATTCATAAGAGCGATCTGCTCACGCCCACGGATTACAATACTTACGTGATTAATCGTCTGCCACCTGGGCCCATCGCGAATCCGGGAAAGAGCGCGGTTGAGGCTGTGCTAAAGCCCGCTACCAGTGAGTATCTTTATTTCGTTTCCCAAAATAATGGCACTCACGTTTTCTCCAAGAACTACGAAGATCATCAACGTGCGGTGAATGCGAATCAGTTGAATCCTGCAGCTCGGGAAGGAAAGAGCTGGCGTGATTTGCCAAAATCCGAGCGAGCAAAATAAAGTATGAAAATAGTAATCACCGGCGCTGGCCGAGGCTTGGGCTTAGAATTGACTACGCAAGCTTTGCATCAAGTCGATACCGTTATGGCAACCGCAAGAGAGCCAGAAAAATCTGAGGGGCTTAATGCGCTTCTCAAAAAGTTTCCTGCCACTCTGCAGATCGTGAAGGTGGATATTACGGCGGCCGATGCACCGAAACGAATAGCTAGTGCGATCGACTCCTGGGATTGTTTAGACGTAGTAATCAACAATGCGGGAATTCTACGAGAAGGTATGACTCTTGACGATTTTCAACAAAGCTTTCATGTGAACTCTGTTGCGCCTCTCTTTATTACGAAGGCACTCTTCGCAAAGCTCCGGAAATCTAAGCATCCAAGAGCGATTCATATTTCTAGTTTGATGGGATCCATCGACGATAATAGTTCTGGTGGTCACTACGCGTATCGTGCCTCCAAAACAGCGCTGAATATGATAAATAAATGTTTGGCAGTGGAGGAGACGTGGTTAACTTCCACTGTTTTTCATCCTGGCTGGGTGCAAACCGATATGGGCGGATCAAATGCGCCAACTTCCGTGCAAGAGTCGGCAGCTGGATTATTAAACGCGATGGATAATGTAGAAAAAGAAGACAGCGGTTGTTTCTACGATTTTCGCGGCGACAAAATCGCCTGGTAAATTAGGTGTGGCTTGTTAGCCACGCAATGGATTCGCTCACAACTCTTGCTCGCGCAGCAGGCTCTTTTTCTAGCTCGTGTCGGCAGCCTGGAAATTCAATCACCTTGTGCTTAAGCTGCGCATAGGCACTGAAGGCAAAGCGACGGGCCTCATTTGCGTTCGTGATGAGTTCTTCGCCAGCAAGCAAGAAAAGGGTTGGCGTAAGATCGGCAAACTCCTGTGAGCGAGCCTGCAATTCGTGAATCGATTTTTTGCACGATATTAGCCATCGCGGCGTGGCCACTCTCCCGATGAGCGGATCGAGCGCGCGCATCGCTAGGTACTCTGCATCGTGGGTTAAGTTCTGTGGCATCACTCCATGGGCGATAGGAAGTGTGGGGAGAAGCTTATCGATCATGGGGGCGAGCCCCGCCATCATTTTTTGAATGCCGAAAAGCTCGGGAAATCCAACGAACGCGCTTGTTACTGCAATAGCACTTGGCTTCACCGGCATTTTTTTTCTGAGCACTAATTGAAGCGTGATCATTGCACCGAGGCTGTGTCCCCAAAGGTAGAGGGGGCGATTCGGCGTGAGCTTTGGGAGCACTAATTCAATGAAGCGTTCTACATCTTCCGCATAGGCATCTGGCGTATCGGTGTGGCCACGAGATCCCTCGGAGAGTCCATGACCACGGAGATCGAGAGCCGCCACTGCGAGCTGAGCATCGAGAAAATCTTGAATGAGGCGCGCGTAGTTCGCACTATGTTCTGAGAATCCATGAGTAAGGATCACGGTTCCCACAGCATGGGCCGGGAGCCAAGCTTGTCCGAACAAAGAAACACGATGATTCGCTTGCGGACTCGAAAAGCGGATGCAACCGTACCGTAAGCCTGGGGGCTGTGGCAGCTGATAGCAGCGCAAGTACTCACTCATGGTAGAGTCTTGGCTGAGCTTCGCTCCTGGATCAGAAAGCACTAACTCGGAGAGCTCTTTTTCAGCCATCGATGATTCCACCAACTAGATCGTAGGGAAGAGCTTCAGAAATTTTTACGTCCACAAGATCTCCAGGAGAGGCATCGCCCGCATTGATTAGCACCACGCCATCGATTTCTTGCGCCTGGCCATACCAGCGACCCTGCAACAAAAGATCACTTTCTTTCGAAAGGCCTTCCACAAGCACCTTATACTGCTTGCCCACCATCTTAAGATTATTCGCTTGAGAAATATGCTGCTGCAATTCCATGAGTTCATTGTAGCGGCGCTGAATGATTTCTTCCGGCACAGACCCAATTTTATCCGCAAGACGGAAGGACGCCGTATCCTCTTCGAGAGAATACTTGAATACGCCCACATGCTCTAGGCGTAGTTCCTTCAACATGGTTTTTACGTTCTCGTAGGCTTCTTCTGTTTCACCAGGATGGCCCACGATGATATTCGTGCGGATCACAAGCCCAGGAATTTTCGCGCGCATTTTTTTCACGAGAGTGCGGATTTCTTCCGAGCGAATTTTACGGTTCATGAGCTTCAGCACCTTATCATCACCGTGCTGGAGTGGCATATCCACATACTTTACAATCTTCGGCTCGTTCGCGATGAGCTCGATCACTTCATCGGTGAAATTATCAGGATACGCATAGTGAAGACGAATCCACTCTATGCCTTCCACTTTCACGAGTTCTCTTAGTAGTCCAGCGAGTGTTTCCTTATAGTCATTCTCGATGCCATAGTGAGTGAGATCTTGCGCAACCAGGTTCAGCTCTTTTACGCCACCTTTTGCGAGATGTTTCGCTTCTTCCACGAGGGAAGCAATTGTGCGAGAGCGAACTTCATGGCCGCGCAATTTTGGAATAATACAGAAAGAACAATTTCGCACACAGCCTTCAGAGATTTTTAGGAAGGCAGTATAGTGGGCACCCGTATTGATGCGCGGATGCTCATCGGTATGAATAAACTTTGGGATATCCACAAAACTTTTCTTTGAGAGTTTTCCGAGTGCCTTCTTTTGCAAGAGATCCACGATGCGATGGTACTCGCCGGTGCCGATGAAGAGATCTACTTCCGGCATGTCCTTCTCAAGATCCGTATGATAGCGCTGGGCCATGCAGCCGCTCACCACAAGGTTCTTCAGCTGTCCGTTTTCTTTTAGGTCGGCCATTTCCAAAATCGTGCCGATCGATTCTTGTTTTGCCGAATCGATAAAGGAGCAAGTATTTACGATCACTGTTTCTGCTGCGGCAGGATTTTCTGTGATCTCAAATTTATTGGATTGCAAGAGGCCGAGCATCACTTGGCTATCCACAAGATTCTTGGGGCAACCTAGGGACACAAAGTAGACGCTATTCGGCTTAATGCCATCAGCGATTTTCTTATTCTTTTTGATGAGGCTGGCGCGCGTCTTCGTGGTGGTCATTAATTCCTCATATTCGTGAACTGCAAATCCACATCGAGTGGTGCAGACTTCAAGGTGCGAATGGTGTCTTGAAGGTCATCGATGTTTTTAGAAGTCACTCGCACCTGATCGTCCATAATTTGCGCTTGCACTTTCAGTTTCGCGTTCTTAATCACTTCAATTACTTTTTTCGCTGCTTCTTTATCGAGGCCTTGCTGGATCTTGATCACTTGGCGAACATTTTGTCCGAAAGCTTGCTCAATTTTCTCATACTTCAAATTTTTGAGGGGCACGGAACGCTTCACGAGTTTGCTTTGTAAAATATCGGAAGTGGCACCGAGCTTGTATTCATCTTCAGCTAAGATCACCACTTCTTTTTCTTTCGCTTTCCATTCCAAGCTCGTCTTAGACCCTTTGAAATCATAACGCTGTGAAATTTCTTTCATCGTTTGATTAACAGCGTTATCAATTTCTTGCAGTTCTACCTGCGAAACTACGTCAAAAGAAGGCATCCGAACTCCTTGGTTGAATCAATCTTGATTCTTTATCACGTCAACCCCAGCGGGGGGGACAAAGTTGAACAAAACCGCCGGAAATGTAGCGTCAAGGTGCTGATTTAGCAAGCTGATTTTCGTGGTATTCCCCGTGGTATTTTTCAAAAACACCTCTGAAATTAAGTATTTATCATCAACCGTGAGACGAACTAGCTCCAAGGGTCCACTGGATTGTTTGGGTTTTAGGGTCACTTCCGTAAGCTCTTTTTCCTCTTTTGCCTCGGTTTTTACCACTGTGAAGGCTTTTTCAAGCCCAGAGGTTCCAGTGAGAATTTGAAAAAGCGGCTGCTTGCTAAGCTCATTGGCGCTGCGCTCGATCACTTGGCCCTTCCCCTTTGTGCCAGCGTTTGGCGTATAGTACCAAAGCTTGCGACCATTGGAGACCATGATGCTCGCTTCTGGCTCATAGATTTCCCAGCGCACGGATCCTGGTTTTCTGAGGCGAATATTACCCTTACTTGTTTTCACCTTTGCGAGCGTGGCTTGAAAGACTTCTTGAACAAAGTCTGCCTCGAGGGATTTGGCAGATTTGTATTTTGCTTCCAAGCGTTTAATGGAGAAGGAATCCTCGGCACGAGCATTGGGTATTAGGCAGAGCAGGGTGTAGATTAGGAATTTCATTCTAAGGACTATAGCAGTTCTCGTCGCTCATCGCATCCGAACGCGCATGTGAGAATTTTTAACAGAAGCGAATCGCACATTTCGATAATTTGATCGTCGTCGGAGGAATTACTATTTCGCCACATAAAAAAAGAAAAGGCCTCAAGCCACCGAAGCAACTTGAGACCCAAAATTGTTTTTCCCTTACGCGCCTGCGCTAAGTTGAATGCTTACCATTTTCGATACGCCCGCATCCTCCATGGTTACCCCGTAGAGTTTATCGTTCAATTCCATCGTGCGCTTATTGTGCGTGATGATGATGAACTGAGAGCGCTTCGACATCTCGCGAAGGAGAGCGTTGAAGCGTCCGATATTGGCGTCATCGAGAGGAGCGTCCACCTCATCTAGCAAGCAGAATGGGCTTGGCTTCACGAGGAATACAGCGAAGAGCAAGCTGATCGCCGTGAGAGTTTTTTCTCCCCCGCTGAGCAAGTTGATATTCTGCGCTTTTTTGCCAGGAGGCTGAGCGGTGATGTCTACACCCGTTTCCAGCATATCTTCTGGATTCGTGAGCGTGAGGTGTGCATGACCGCCACCGAAAATCACGGGGAACACGCGCATGAAGTGAGCGTTCACTTCTGCGAAGGCGCGCTCGAAGCGATCCTTAGAAACCTTATTGATTTTCTCAATCGTATCCGCGAGATCCTTCATGGAGCGCTCAAGGTCTGCTTTTTGTGTGCTCAAGAAGTTATAGCGATCAACGATTTGGTCGTATTCGTCTACCGCATTCGGGTTCACTTCGCCGAGCTTGCGGATTTTTTCTCGGAGCAAGAGCACTTCATTTTGCGTCTCACTAATGATTGCTTCACCAGCATCACGGAGCAATTGAACCTGCTCTTGTGTTTCAGGCAGCATGGCGTATTCGCCGAGAGTGATGCCGTAACGCTCGAAAGTATTTTGCGCAAGATTGTCTCGTTCGCCAACGAGACGTTGTAACTCGAGGCTCTTCTTCATGAGTTGCTCTTTGATCTCGCGCTCTTTAGAGGATTGATCTTGGCTTGCGCTACGAAGCACTTCTACTTCGTTATTGATCAAATCAAGGCGATCACGAGCTTCGCGGTAGAGCTGTTCAGATGTTACCAGTTCCTCACGAAGCATCGCCATAGACACATTGAGATCATCAATGCGCTCATTGGTGCTAATCGCATCCGATTGCTTGCGCTTCGCTTGCTCAATCATGGTTTCTACGCGAGCGGCATGCTGCGAGAGAGAGGCTTCAGCGGTGCGTAGGCGAGATTGGATGGTATTCTTCATCTCGGTCACGGAGGCAGCGCGAATGCGAGCGTCCATGAAAGTCTGCTGGAGCTCATCCATACCAGCGCGCACAGCCTGCAATTGCTCCGCGGCTTCGCTCACCGTGATTTCTAGGAGGGCTTTTTCTTCTCCAAGCTCGGAAGCTTTTTCACTAGCTTCCGATTCTTGGCTGGAGAAGCGAGCTTGTTCTTGCTCGGCACGTTGTAGATCACCATCTAACTGTTGAAGGCTACGTTCTGCTTCACGGAGGCGAGCAGAGGTAGAGGCCTCTTCGGAGCTAAGCTGGGAGAAGCTGCTTTGCTTTTCACGGAGAGTAGCTTCTAGAGTGCGTTTTGCAGAATCCATCTCTTGAAGAGAAGCTTCAATCGCTTGAATGCGCTCTTGGGAGGCAGCGAGTTCGGATTGAGCTTTTGCGAGAGCTTCACTGAGTTCGGTGATTTCACGGTTACGGCCAACCTGAGCGCCGCTCACAGAGCTGCGATCGCCGCCTTCGAGAAACCAGCCACCACGAAGGATTTCGCCGTCTGTGGTTACGAAACTAAATTCTTTGTGCTCGGCAGAAAGTTGCTCTGCACTGTTTAAGGAGTCCACTACATAGATCTTCTGGAGAAGATATTTGAGGAGTCCAGCTGCGTCTGGAGCTTTATCGCTCGCAACGATGCGCACGTGAGCGGCTAGTGCAGTTAATCCAGTAGGAGAAACGTCATTGCTTGAGCCGAGCGCTTTGAGAGCCGCAAGGTTGGCGAAGCTGGCGCGTCCCATGGATTGAGATTTCAGTGCTTGGCTGATCTCTTTGTGGGTTGCAGAATCACTGGTTAGAATTAAATCGAGGGCGCGTCCCAAGGCCGCTTCTGTGGCGGTTTCGAAGCCTTTGTCTACTTCGAGGAATTCGGAGAGGGTGCCGCTTACGCTAGATTTCCAAGCTTCATTCTTCTTAAGAATCTCTTGGAACACATTTTTTACGCCCTTGCTGCTCGCTTCATGGCGACGCTTCTGCTCTTCCAAGGTATTCAAAGTAGCATTGATGCGTGCTTGTTCGCTGTGGAGGCGTGCGGAATTACGACGCTCTTCTTCCAGCGCGCGTTGCTGAGTGCGTGTTTCTTCGAGAGAAGAATCAAGCGTAGCGCGCATCGCTTCGAGCTCCGCTTTCGCTGTGGCAAGTAGGCTGGAAGCATTTTCGCGGTTAGCAGTGGCTTCCGCCAAGAGTTCGCTGCGCTCGATTTTTTCGGCAGCAAGGCGCTCTAGATTTCCGCTGAGTTCTTCGAGGCGCATACGAGCCAAATTCGCTTGGTTGCGTGCCTTCTCGAGCTCGGTGCTCAAATTCATCAACTGGTTGCGGCCTTGGTTATTGGTCCGCTCTAAAGCTTCGCCTTCTTGCTTCTTCGCGTTGGCAGCGGATTCGGCTGCTTGGCGAGCCGCTTCGGCTTCTGCGTGGGTTTCAAGAATAGTGGCGCTCTCTAGGTTGAGGCGCTCATACTCGGCGCGGAGTTCTTCCACGAGAGAAGCTTCCGCTTCTGCGTCTTTTTCAAGTTGTGCAGAGGAAGTGCGAAGGTCTTCCAAGTTTTTCGTGGAATACTTTAGCTCGTTTTCTGCGTTATTAAGTTCTTGTCCCGCAGCGATCCACTTGCGCTGGAGCTCGTCGGAAATATTCGTAGCTTGGGCCACTTCGATACGTTTCGCGGAGATTTGGTTCTCCATGGTTTCACGCGAGGTGGATATGGCGGTATCATCGGAATTGAGGGCGTCGATATCGCGCTCCAAGATGCCGAGGCGACCCACAAGCTCTTCCCACTTCAAGGCGTTGAAATGAAGTTCGATGCTTTGGAGTTTTTCTTTCCACTCTTTGTATTTACGAGCCTTCTCTGCTTGGCGCTCCATTTGGCGTTTCTGAGTTTCAAGTTCGTTTATCACATCGGTAACGCGAAGAAGATTCTGCTGCGTGCCTTCTAGCTTGCGCATGGATTCTTTGCGGCGAGCTTTATATTTCACCACGCCAGCCACTTCTTCAATCATCGTGCGGCGATCTTCAGGCTTTGCTTGCACGAGTTTCGCAATTTGACCCTGTTGAATAATCGAATAACCGCGTGCGCCCACACCGGTATCCATGAAGAGTTCTTGAATATCACGGAGACGACAAGGAGTTTTGTTGATGAAGTAATCACTCTCGCCAGTGCGATAGAGTTTACGAGTAATGGCAACATCGCGCACAGGGCCAGCCACTGCTGGATCTGCGGAACTGGCTCCTGCAGGAACGTTAGGACCAGCAAGTTCCATCGGCATTTCGAGCACGAGAGTTACTTCGGCAAAGCTACCTGCGGGGGATTTATCGGAGCCACTGAAGATCAGATCGTCCATGGATTGACCGCGCAAGTGACGAGCATTTTGTTCGCCCATTACCCAGAAAAACGCGTCGACCACGTTGGATTTCCCGCAACCGTTGGGTCCTACGATACCCGTGATCCCATCATCAAAATTGATCACGGTTTTATCTTTAAATGATTTGAAGCCTTGTAGCTCGAGGCGTTTGATTTGCATTCTATTTTTTCCCCTCTAAAACAGGAAGCAGTGTACCGATTCAGTGTAGTGTAGGCAAGAGAAGATTAAAATTGATAAGTCCCATAAAAATCAAGGACTTATCAATTTTGACTTGTCGTGTTATTTTCTCAAACAGGCTTGCGCTGCGGCCAGGCGCGCCACGGGCACGCGATAGGGGCTGCAGCTTACGTAATCCAGACCGATGCGATGGCAGAATTCTACGGATTTAGGCTCGCCGCCCTGCTCTCCGCAAATTCCGATTTTCATGCCTTTGCGTTCTGCTTTTCCACGCTCTACAGCAAAACGCATGAGTTCACCCACGCCAGTTTGATCCACGCTCACAAAAGGATCTACTTCATAGATTTTCTTGTCTAAGTAGGTGTGCAAAAAGGAGCCTGAATCATCTCGTGATAATCCATAGGTGGTTTGCGTGAGATCGTTCGTGCCGAAACTAAAGAACTCCGCATTGCCTTTTTTCACATCGGCGATTTCACCAGCGGTGAGAGCGGCGCGGGGAAGTTCAATCATGGTGCCGATCGTATAAGGCACTTTCATGTTTTGTTCCTTTAAAACTGCCTGAATTTCTTGTTCACAGAAGCTGCGCACGAAGTGAAGCTCGCGCCAATCAGCTACAAGCGGGATCATGATCTCTGGTTCTACGTGCTGGCCTTCATTTTTGTGCAGTTCACAAGCTGCCTCTAAAATCGCGCGCACTTGCATGCGGTAAATTTCTGGAAAGCTAATCCCGAGGCGGCAACCGCGATGGCCGAGCATCGGATTAAATTCGTGCAAAGTATCTTTACGGCGAACGAGTTGCTCATAGGGCACTTCCATTTCGCGCGCGAGATCTTTCAAGTCTTGATCCTTGTGAGGCAAGAACTCGTGCAGGGGGGGATCCAGAAGACGAATCGTTACAGGCAAGCCTTTCATCTCTTTAAACAAGCCAAAGAAATCTCCACGCTGCATGGGTAGTAATTTCTTCAAAGCTTTTTCGCGCTCGGCGAGAGAGTCAGAAAGAATCATCTGGCGCATGGCTCCGATGCGATCTGGTTCAAAAAACATATGTTCCGTGCGGCAGAGGCCGATGCCTTCGGCGCCGAAGTGACGAGCCACTTTCGCATCATTAGGCGTATCAGCGTTAGTGCGCACGCGAAGACGACGCGTTTCATCTACCCACTTCATGAAATCATGGAAAGCGCCTGTTAATTCCGGCACTACGGTTTCCACTTTGCCAGCGATCACTTCGCCAGTGGTTCCATCCAAAGTGAGGAATTCGCCTTCCGCAAATTCGCGCTGACCTACCACAAGCTTACGCTCTTGGTGCAAGATTTTAATGGCCGAACAACCAGCGATACAGCTCTTACCCATGCCGCGAGCTACCACGGCGGCGTGAGACGTCATCCCGCCACGAGCCGTGAGAATACCTTCTGCTACGTGCATGCCGTGAATATCTTCCGGAGAGGTTTCTATGCGAACAAGAATTACTTTTTCGCCTTTTTCCTTTACCCATTTCTCAGCAGTGTCCGGATCAAAAACGATTTTGCCAGTGACGGCACCTGGCGATGCGGGTAAGCCCTTGCAGAGCACATCTTTTTTCTTCGATGGATCTAGGCGTGGGTGGAGCAGCTGATCGATCTGCTCTGCAGAGACACGCATGATGGCTTCTTCTTTAGTGATGAGCCCTTCGTTCACCATGTCCACCGCAATCTTCACACTGGCAGCGGCTGTGCGCTTACCATTCCTGGTTTGCAGCATGAAGAGTTTCCCTTTTTGAATGGTGAACTCGATATCTTGCATGTCGCGATAGTGCTTCTCTAGTTTTTGATAGAGGGTAACGAGATCGCCATAGGCAGCAGGCAACGCCTTATTGAGCGTGGGCAAGTGCTTATTAGAATCGTTAAAGCTTTCTGGGTTGATTGGCTGCGGAGTGCGAATCCCTGCCACCACATCTTCCCCTTGGGCATTGATCAAAAATTCCCCGAAGAACTTTTTATCCCCTGTAGACGGATCACGAGTGAAGGCTACGCCGGTGGCGCAATCATCGCCCATATTGCCATACACCATGGCCTGCACCGTAACGGCAGTGCCGATATGCTCGGGGATGGAATTAATTTTGCGGTAGGTATTCGCGCGCGGATTCATCCACGAACCAAATACGGCGCCCACAGCACCCCATAGTTGCTCCTTGGGATCTTCTGGGAATTTCTTGCCAGTAGCTGCGAGCACAACTTGTTTAAATTCTCTCACTAACTCTTTGAGGTGAGCCACCGTGAGTTCCGTATCGAGCTCCACACCAGCATCGGCCTTTTTCTCCTCCAACAAGGTTTCGAACTGCGAGGTATTCACGCCAAGCACCACATCGGAATACATCATGAGAAAACGGCGATAGGAATCGTAGGAGAAGCGTTCGTCTTTGGATTGGGCGATGAGGCCTTGCACGGTTTCATCATTGAGGCCGAGGTTCAAAACCGTATCCATCATGCCCGGCATAGAAACGGGAGCACCAGAGCGCACACTAACTAACAAGGGATTTTCTTTGCTTCCGAACTTCATGCCGGTGGCGGCTAAATCTTTTTCGAGATTCGCAATCGCTTTGTCTACCTCGGCCTGAAGGGAGCTAGGATACTTGCGCTCGTTTTTGTAGAAGTAAGTGCACACATCTGTAGAGATCGTAAAACCAGGAGGCACAGGAAGCCCAAGCTTCACCATATCCGCTAAGTTTGCACCCTTACCGCCGAGGAGCATCTTTTGCGACGCCTCTCCCTCGCATTTCGTTGCGCCGAAGGAGTAAACAAATTGTGTAGTCATAGTTCTAGCTCCAGTTCTGGAAAGCGTTTTGAATATACGCGTGCACTTTATCGATAGAAATTCTCTCTTGAGCCATGGTGTCGCGATGGCGAATCGTTACGGTTTGATCAGTGAGGCCATCATAGTCGATGGTTACGCAGAAGGGGGTGCCGATCTCTTCTTGGCGGCGATAGCGCTTACCAATGCTGCCGGTATCGTCGTAGTCCGTTTTGTAGTGCTTGCGAAGTTCGGCGTAGAGTTTTTGCGCCGGACCCACGAGCTCCTCTTTTTTCATCAAGGGAAATACGGCCACTTTATAGGGCGCGAAATTCGGATGGAATTGCATCACCACGCGCTCTTCATTGAAGCGGAAGGCATCACAAAGAACGGTGAGCACTGCGCGATCGCAGCCCACTGCTGTTTCAATCACGTAAGGGATATATTTATTGTTGCCGTCTGCAGTGTCCACGTATTGCAAGCTCTTGCCGGAGAATTCCCCGTGACGACGTAGATCAAAATCAGTGCGGTTATGAATACCTTCCAGCTCTTGCCAGCCGATCGGGAATTCATATTGAATGTCTTCCGCTTGCTTTGCGTAGTGCGCGAGCTCATTTGGACCATGGGGATGGAAGCGAAGCTTCTCTTTGCGAATGCCATTGCTCGTATGCCACTCGAAACGCTTTTGGCGCCATTGCTCGAAGAACTCTGTATCAGTGCCAGGCTTCACGAAGTATTGCATTTCCATTTGCTCGAATTCACGAGTACGGAAGGTGAAGTTTCCAGGCGTGATTTCGTTGCGGAAGGATTTTCCAATTTGCGCGATTCCGAAGGGAAGCCGGCGACGCATACTCTCTTGCACGTTGCGGAAGTTTACGAAAATCCCTTGGGCCGTTTCTGGGCGTAAATAAACCAAGTTTGCATCATCTGCAATGGGGCCCATATGAGTTTTGAACATCATGTTGAAAAGACGAGGCGGGGTGAGGGTGCCCTTGGTGCCACAAGCTGGGCAAGCAGTGCCGGCTAGCACTTCGGCCATTTCTTCTAGTTTAGGAAGGAAGCCGAGTTTCTTCTCAAGCTCTTTGACTGGCTTCAAGTGATCGGCGCGATGGCGAGCCTTGCACTGTTTGCAATCCACGAGAGGATCATTGAAATTTTCTACGTGTCCGGAAGCTTCCCAAACGCGGGGGTGCATGAGGATGGAGGCATCGATACCTTCTACATCATCTTGCAGGCGAGTCATGGCATTCCACCAGGATTGCTTCACTGCAAGTTTCACTTCGATGCCGAGCGGGCCATAGTCCCAGCAGGAGTTTAAGCCACCGTAAATTTCCGAGCTTTGAAACACAAAGCCTCTTCGTTTCGCCAAGGAAACGAGGGTGGGCATATCGGGTAGATCTTTGAGGGGTTTATTGGATTCGGCTACGACATCATTCATGCCGAAATTTCTATCATTTTGACGCTAACGAAAGCAAAGCGATTTTATGCGTGCTGATCGCCAGTGGGATAAACGTAGGCGCCCTTACTTGGATCTTCCACTACGCGCTGACGGTTTGCGTTGGGCCAAAGTGACTCAAGGTTATAGTAGTCGCGCCAAGCGTCTTGAAATACATGCACAATCACGGCACCAAAATCTACAAGCGCCCATTTTGCATCGCCCAAACCTTCTTCACTGAGGGAGCGCACGCCTTGTTTGCGAAGGTCATCGCTCAAGGATTCGGCAATGGCGCGCACTTGGCGATCATTGGTAGCGGTGACTAGAACAAAATAGTCGGCTACGGAGGATTTATTACCCAGATCTAGGATCAGGATATTCTCCCCTTTTTTATCAAGAGCGAGTTCGGCACAGGTTTCGGCTAGTTTTTTGGCTTCCATCATTTGCCTAGGGGAATAGCATAGGGGTTCTTCGACTGCAATGTAAGATGACGCAAATGCACAAAGAGTGGCTCCGGGAGCGATTCAAAGGGTATTTCTCCCCGGGAACAGGCCTCCCTAACGGCGGAAGAGGAGGCGGGGTGCTGCGGGATTTTTAAAAGTATATCTTCGTCTTGCTGGCGCTCCAGGTTTTGACCCGGCCTCGTGACCACCACGAGCTGGGCTAATTCCCGGATTTTCTCCGGACTGCGCCAAGTGGGGAAACTCGCATAGGAGTCTGCCCCGAGCAACCAATAGAGATTCGCCTTGCGGGCGCCGAGACGATGGGCCTCCAGTAGCGTTTCTAGCGTATAGCTTGGACCCTGCCGAGTGAGTTCAAATTCCCAAATTTGGAATCCTCTATTTTGCGTAGCGAGTTCCAGAAATTGGAGCCGATCTTGGGGGGAGGCGACGGATTTCTTGCCTGGGCTCATCCCCGCAGGAACGAAGAAGAGCTCTGTTCCAAGCGGAAAGCTGGCCAAGCACTCCTGGGCCACATGAAGATGACCCAAATGCACGGGATCGAAGCTACCGCCGAAGAGCACGGTGCTATTCGAAAAGCTAGGATTCACTGAAAATCGTGCCTATTGGTGAACAGCATCTCAGCAACGTGATTGAGTAGGTCTTTCAGGCCGGTATTTGTGGCTACGGAGATCTTGAAGTAGGTCTTCTTTTGTTTATCTAGTTTCGCCATGAAGGCATCGAGTAGCTCTGTATCCTGCGCGGAATCCATCTTGTTAAACACAATCACTTCTTTGTGCTTGAGCAGCTCTGGATTAAAGGCACCAAGTTCTTTGCGCACGATTTGGTAGTCGTTTTCAGGATCACGCATGGAAGCAGCATCGATGAGGTGTAGGTAAACACGGGTTCGTTCCAAGTGTTTCAAGAAGCGTATACCGAGGCCAGTGCCTTCGTGGGCGCCTTCGATGAGTCCGGGCACATCGGCCATCACAAAGGTGCGATCAGCGTCTAGGCGCACAACGCCGAGGTTTGGCACTAGAGTGGTGAAGGCATAGTCAGCGATCTTAGGGCGCGCAGCCGATACAGCCGCAATCAAGCTCGATTTGCCCACATTGGGGAAGCCAACGAGACCCACGTCTGCCAATAACTTCAATTCGAGCGAGAGCACCTTTTCTTCGCCTGGTTCACCAGGCTGCGAGAAGCGCGGGGTTTGGTGGGTAGACGTAGCAAAGTGAGTATTGCCTTTGCCGCCGCGCCCGCCCTTGCAGAGCAGAATGGGCTCTTCGGATTTAGTGATGAGTTCGAGGAAAACTTCTTTCGTTTCCGCATGACGAATAATGGTGCCCACTGGAACGCGGAGAATAATATCTTCGCCATCTGGACCATTTTGCCGTTTGCCGCGTCCATCATGGCCATGCTCTGCCTGGTATTTTTTCTTGAAGCGAAAATCCATGAGAGTAGCGAGGTTGGGATCGGCAATCACATAGACGCTACCGCCCCTGCCGCCGTCGCCGCCATCAGGACCGCCACGAGGTTCCATGGTTTCTCTGCGAAAGTGCACAGACCCTTTGCCGCCATGGCCTGCGATGATGGAGATTTCTGCTTCGTCGATGAATTTCATATAATGCAGCCAGTCTTAAGGCTTCTCTTGAATTAGATCAAGAAAAAGAAAAGGCATAACTCTCGCTTGAGGAGAATTATGCCCCTGATAGATCACGCAAAAGCGAATTGTTTAGCCAGCTACTGGGTAAACAGATACTTTTTGGCGCTTACGATCTTTGTTTTCGAATTTCACTACGCCGTTCACAAGAGCGAACAAGCTGAAATCACGAGCCAAGGCTACGTTCTTTCCAGGGTGAAAAACAGTTCCTACTTGGCGCACGAGGATGCTACCAGAGTGAACAGTTTGACCGCCGTAGGCTTTTACGCCACGCATTTTGGGGTTACTATCGCGTCCGTTTTTAGTACTACCACCAGCTTTTTTTGATGCCATTGTCTAATCCCTTTCGTTAACGAATTCTAATTAAGCTTTTTTCTTTGGTGCTGCTTTAGCAGGAGCTGCTTTTTTTGGAGCGGCTTTCTTAGGAGCTGCTGCGGCTTTAGGAGCAGCAACTTTTGCTGCTTTCTTTGCTTTAGGAGCTTCTTCTGTTTCTGCGGCAAAATTTTCTGGCTCGTAAGCCCATGCGTCTTGAGCAGCGAAACCTACGCGGCCAAGGATCGCTTTTTTCTCTTCAGCGGTAAGAATTTCTTTTTCGCCAGAGCCGTTATCGATGCTGGTAATGAGCAAGCGAGTATGTGGCTGACGGTGACCAGTTTTCTTATCGTATTGTTTACGACGACGCTTTTGGTAGATGATGAGTTTCGGACCTTTTTCGATCGCTACTACTTCAGCTGTTACGCTGGCAGAAGCTACGAAAGGCTGACCCACTTTTACAGTGGCTCCCGAGCCAACAAGAAGCACTTCGGAGAAGTCTGCTTTGCCGCCCATATCGAGGGGGAGTAGTTCTACTTGAACGGTATCACCCTTTTTTACTTTGTATTGTTTGCCACCGGTTTGAATCACTGCGTACATAAAAAACCCTTAAAAAATATGAAATGCGAAAGCGCAATTTCTGGGAAGTACTGGGTGTTTTAGCGTCGCGAAGGCTAAGTGTCAAGAATCAAAGTGGAAAGAGCTTGCAAAAAATGAGAAGCGCGATTGCCCTCGGAAAAGGGGCGGAAATCGCTAGGGAAAAGCGTGTAAGAGCTTAGTCTTAACGGAAGATAATGGCTTGTACTACTGCTCCAACGAGGAAACCTGTAAGCACTAGTAAGCTGAGTTTCATGTTTTCGATATTGATCATGGGGCTCTGATTGCAAGGGGCGAACCAAGGCTAAGTGCTTGAAATATTTACCACTGTGCTGCTGATTTTTGACGAGCTTCTCCGCAGCTGCTTAGATTTTTTGCAGTAGCTTGCGGCGTTCTCTCTTAGCGTCTTGGAGGATTTGTTCCGAGCTCACGCCGCCCACCTTGCCGCTCTTCGCTTGGTATACGAGCCGGCCATCCACCCAAGTATGGGTTACATTGCTAGGGGTGCACGCATAGGCGATGGAAGAATAAATGGATTTTGCCTCATCGCTGCCGCCTGCGCTGTGGAGCTTATCTAGGCTGATCGCCACTAAATCCGCGCGTTTCCCAATTTCGATGGAGCCAATTTCGTGCGCAAGACCGAGGGCCTCGGCTCCCTCGAGAGTGGCCATTTCAAAAACTTCTTGGGCCGTCATGGTGGTGGGGCCGTGCACCGGTTTTTGAATTAGCGAAGCGAGACGCATCTCTTGAAACATGTTGAGGTTATTATTGCAGGGGGCACCGTCTGCGCCGAGGCTCACCGAAATGCCGGCTTTGCGGAAGGTGGGAACAGGCGCGATACCTGAAGCGAGTTTGAGGTTAGAGCTCGGGCAGTGACTCACTTTTGTTTTCGTTTTAGCAAGCAGCGATTGTTCGTCTTCATCTACCCACACGCAGTGGGCGAGCACGAGTCGTTCATTAGCGAGACCTAGGTGATCCAAGTACGCGATATTTTTTTTGCCCGTCATAGATTGCACGATTTTAATCTCTTCGCGATTTTCGCTCGCATGAGTATGCACCAGAAGATTCTTTTCCTCACTTAAGCTTCGCAGATCCTTTAGCAAGCCTTCTGTGCATGAGATCACAAAGCGAGGAGCATTCGCATAACGGAGGCGTCCATTAGCCTTGCCATGCCAGCGAGAGATGAGATCGAGATTTTCTTTGAGCGCTTGCGCGGTAGGTTCACGCAGTTCCTTTGGGCAATCATTTCGATCCATCAAGCATTTCCCGATGAAAGCACGAATGCCCATTTCGTCTGCGGCGGTGAAGATGGCATCCGTGTGGCGCACGGTGCCCATATCGAGAATCGTAGTGGTTCCACTGCTAAGTAGTTCCGCAATGCCAAGACGAGCCGAAGCGTAGAGGCTTTTTTCGGTGTGCGCGCCTTCCATGGGCCAAATGCGTTCTTTCAGCCAATCGAGGAGCTGAAGATCGTCCGCCAGATTACGAAAGAGAGTTTGGCAAAGGTGCACATGGGTTTGCACAAAGCCCGGTATTAAGATTTGTCCATCGAGATTGATGCGCTTTTCTCTTGGTTTCGCTTTCAGCTTTTTTCCGATCGCTGTGATGCGATCTTTTTCTACGCGCACAGAGCCGCGGAAAATTTCCCGCGTAGGATTATTGGAAACAATAGTGGCGTTCTCTAAAAGGAAATTCATCGAATGAGAGCGCTATGCGACTTTTGTTGAGTGGCAGAGCGGGAGATCTCTGGCAAAGAGCTGATAATCAAATCCGTGAGCGAGGCCATCACGCGATTTGCAGTTTCCTGCACCTCCGAGTGATCGAGAGTTTTTTGCTCGATGCCGGAGGCCATATTAGTGATCACGGAAATACCTGTCACGCGCATCCCGAGGTGCCGAGCCGCGATGGCCTCTGGCACAGTAGACATTCCCACAGCATCGCCCCCAAGTGTGCGAAGCATTTTCACTTCAGCGGGAGTTTCGTAGGTAGGGCCGCGGAGACCAATATAGACGCCTTTTTTGTGAGGGATCATTTTCGCCTTCGCATGATTTTCAAGAATTTGAATACAATCCCGTGAATAGGCTTCACTCATATCGGGGAATCGCGGACCAAAAAGCGCCGATTCCTTTCCAGTGAGCGGGTTATCGCCCATCATATTGATATGATCTTCGATGATCATGAGCTCGCCAGACTTAAAGCCGAGGTTCACGCCGCCGGCGGCATTCGTCACAAATAGTGTATGGGCGCCGAGAGCCGCCATAGCTCGCGTGGGAAGCACGATGCTATCCATGCTATGGCCTTCATAGAAATGCCAGCGGCCTTGCAAGCAAGCCACCACTACGCCATTTAATTCGCCGATAACGAGTGTTCCCCCGTGGCCTTCTACAGAAGTTTTTTGGAAGTGGGGGATTTCTCCGTAAGGGATGAGGGTGGGGTTTTTGATAGCATGGACGAATTCGCCAAGACCACTGCCGAGGATAATTGCAATTTCGGGCTTCTTGGGTAGACGTGGCTCGAGGTATTCCACCACATCTTGGATCTGCTGAATTGTTGAGCTAATCGCCATTCGGGGTAGAATACTTCAAAGCCTGCAGCGAATCAATTTTGCTTTTCGTGGGGCTTTCGTGTGGATTTGAATGGCCTGCTCTAATGCCGCCTTTGCTTGCTCGGCCATTTTTTGGTCGCGAGCAAAAAGGGTAACAAGCGGCTGATCTTTTTTCACCTTATCACCCACATGGCAGTGGAATTCAAAACCGACGCTGAAATCGATCGTATCTGTAGTTTTTTTGCGTCCACCACCAAGCTCCACTAGCGCCATCCCAATTGCTTCTGCATTCATTGGCTGCACATAGCCAGACTGTTTTGCCAATAGATGAATCTGCTTTGGGGCGAGGGGAAGGCCTGTATCAACGGCCTCAGTATCGCCGCCTTGCAGGCTGATCACTTCCAAGAATTTCGCGTAGGCCTTTCCAGATTGGAGGGCTTCTTCCAATGCCTTGCGCGCATCTTTTGGTTTCAGCTTTTTACCCCTTTGTTTTTCGGCCATTACCAGCAGTTCTTCGGCAAGAGCCAAGGTGAGTTCATATAGGCGAACATCGGGTTTTGCATCTTGCGGACCTTGTCTTAAAAAAGCTACGCACTCATTTACTTCGATGGAGTGACCGGCAGCGCGACCAAGGGGCTCGCTCATATCGGTGACTAAAACTCGCGCCAATTTTCCCGCTTGTTTCGCCGTGGCGAGTAGGGCTTTTCCGAGAGCCTTGGCATCGCTCTCACTTTTCATGAAGGCGCCAGAGCCTGTTTTCACGTCGAGCACGATGCCGTCTATGCCTTCGGCGAGTTTTTTCGACATGATGCTAGCTACGATGAGCGGAATACTTTCTACGGTGCCGGTGACGTCACGGAGGGCATAGAGCTTCTTATCGGTGGGACAAATTTCACTCGTCTGCCCCATTACCGCAAATCCCGCGCTACTCAAGAGTTCGCCGAAGCGCTTGATGGGAATTTCACATTGGAAACCAGGAATTGCTTCCAGCTTGTCAATTGTGCCACCTGTGTGCGCGAGGCCTCGACCAGCGATGGATGGGTAGGCCACATCGAAGCAGGCAAGCAGGGGCCCAAGAATAAGCGTGGTTTTATCGCCGATACCGCCGGTGGAGTGCTTGTCTACCTTTGGATTTTTAATGCGCTCAAAGTGGAGCACGGTGCCGGAATTTTTCATCAGTTCTACGAAATGGGCCGTTTCTATAGCCGTCATCCCTTGGAAATACACCGCCATCAAGAAGGCCGACATTTGATAATCGGGCACTTCGCCCTTGGTGAAACCGGAGAGTAGAAAATCTAATTCTTCCCGGGAGAGTTCTTCGCCGCCACGTTTTTTGCGAATCAAGGAAAGTACATTAAAGGGCATAGAGAAAACTCTTTCCGATTTTTTGGTGTTCGTTTACGCCGAGGGCTTCGAGAATGGTCTGACCAATATCCGCAAAGCTATCCCGCGTTGCTAAATTTTTGCCGCCATTTTTCTCCGTGCGCTTAGAGTAGGCGAGAATCGGCACATACTCACGAGTGTGATCCGATCCTTTAGCGGTAGGATCATTGCCATGATCAGCGCTCAAGAGAAGCAGATCATCTTCTTTCATGATGTTCATTAGGCTGGGTAACACTCCATCAAACCATTCTAGTTCATGCGCATAGCCTGTGGGATTGCGGCGGTGGCCATAGAGCATGTCGAAATCCACGAGATTCGCAAAAACGAGACCGTGAAAATCGCGGCTAGCTTCAGTGAGCACTGCCTCAAAAATGGCCTTATTGTTGGTGGCCTTTACTTTTTTATTAAAGCCTTCTTCAGAGTAAATACTCGCCACCTTGCCAATGCTCACGGATTCGAGGCCGGCACGCAGGAGTTTCTGCATCATGATTTCTTCAGGGAGTGCGATAGAAAAATCTTTGCGATTCTGGGTGCGCGTATACTTGCCATTGCTGCCGACGAAGGGGCGAGCAATCACGCGGGCTACTTTATATTCATCGCAAAGTTTGCGGGCAATCTGGCAAATTTCATATAGACGTTCAAGGCCAAAGGATTCCTCATGGCAGGCGATTTGGAAAACGCTATCAGCACTCGTGTACACAATGGGCTTCCCTGTGCGCACATGTTCGTCGCCATGGATTTCGATAATCTCTGTGCCGCTCGCTGGAATATTGGCGAGCACGCCTGGGAGTTTCGCATCAATAACAAAGCGATCGATAAAGGCCTGGGGGAAGCCATCGTAAAAGGTGGGGAAGGGTTTGGTTACATACACGCCGGCCATTTCCCAGTGCCCGGTAGTAGTATCTTTTCCGTTGGAGAGTTCTTTTAGTTTGCCATAGCTTGCGATGGGGTTTGTTGTTGGGGCCACGCCTTCAATCGCTGAAATATTTCCTAAACCAAATTTTGCTAAGTTCGGAGTTTTAAGGCCACCCACGGCTTTGGCTGCGTGCGCGATGGTATTAGAATTCGTATCGTGATCGCCAAATTTCAGCGCATCCGGCATGGAGCCTATACCCACGCTATCTAGTACCAAAAAAAAGACTCTTTTATACTGCATAGTTTTCCTAGTAGCCTGCGCCACTCGCCTTTTCTTGTTTCACGATCGCAACGCTCGCCGAAGCACCAATTCGATCTGCTCCTGCGCCGATCATCTTTATCGCATCTGCATGGGTGCGAATACCGCCGCTCGCTTTTACGAGCATCGTTGTGCCCACTGTGGCGCGCATCAATTGCAAGTCTTCCACGCTAGCACCACCGCCGCCGAAACCTGTGCAAGTTTTCACAAAGGTGGCTCCTGCTTCTTGGGCCAGTGAACAAGCGATGCGTTTCTCTTCCGCGTCTAGTAGAGCAGTTTCTAAAATCACTTTTACTTTTTTTCGGCCCGCCGCTTTTACAACCTTGCGAATATCGTTCAGCACATAGTCGAAATTTTTATCTTTCAGCTGACCTATGGCGAGCACCATATCAATCTCTGCAGCGCCATCTTTCACGGCTTGTTTCGTTTCGAATACCTTCGCCGCGGTGGACATAGCTCCCAAGGGAAATCCAATCACCGCAATGGCTTTCGATTTTGCTTTCAGTTTCTTAAGCAGTTTCGCACAAAAAGCTACGCGAGACGAATTCACACACACAGTGGCGAATCCAAATTCTTTAGCTTCTTGGCAAAGGCGAGTGAGTTCTAGCTCAGTAGCATCCGCTTTAAGGAGAGTATGGTCAATTTTGCTGGCGAGATCTTTTGACATCCCTAAGGTTGTATTTTCCTTGAGAGGCCGTGTCAACTCTCGCTTTTTAGCTCCGCGGAAATACCGAGTCCGGGATGCGATTTAGGCCTAAATTCGAGCACACTTAAGCGTTCCATCCGGGAAACGAGCACTTTCACGGGTTTTTTTGACTCAAGCACCCGTTTCCAGCGCAATAGCACTCGCTCATTCTCGGAGGCGCGCCAATCGTTAAAGGCCACGATTTCATCGCCGGGAGCAAGGCCAGCACTCTCGGCTGCGCTACCACTCATCACTTTGGATAGGATGGCTTGTCCGGCACGCCACTGGATTTGCGCGCCACTAAAGTGGAGAAGAGGATCTTGCACCTTTACGGTGAAAGGAATGCGGAAATATTTTGCAGCGGCTTCCCATGGCAAGGGTTTTTTCGCTGTTACCCAAGCTTCCACGAATGCATGAGAGACGCCTGTGATTTTTTCTGCGTAGGCAAGAAGTTCGCGGCGAGTATAGCCTGGCTTAGCCTCTTGCAAATCTTCATAGGCGTCGATGCCGAAATGTTCCCAGAAACTGCGCATGAGCTTCGCGAGGGTGTGGCGACCACGCGTTCTTTTCTGCAACTCTGCATCCCAACACCAACCGAGGAGAGCGCCCTTGGTATAATAGCTCACATCTGTATTGTCGGTATCTTCATCGGGCTTATAGTGGCGAATCCACGCATCAAAACTCGAATCCGCCACTGACCTACGCTTCTGCCCTGGCAATCCATCATTCATGCCTTGCACACTCTTGAGGCGTGATTTTTTATAGTTTTCTTCTGAGAGGAGCCCGGCTTGCAGCGGAATCATATCATCGAAATAGTCCGTGATTCCTTCTGCAAACCAAAGATCTTCGGTGAGATTCTCCATGCTATAGTCGAAGGGGCCGAGCGCGCGAGGGCGCAGAGACTTCACATTCCAGGCATGAAAATATTCATGAGCGATGAGACGCAGAAACGCATCATATTCTTTATCGTCTGCGAGGCTGGAGCCATCAAATTGCGAGAGCTGACTATCTCGATGTTCCAAGCCGCCATAGAGCTTCGTGCCAAAGTGGAGCAGGAACCAATATTCCTTGAACGGCGCTCCACCAAAAAATTTGAGCGTAGCATCCACAATCTTCGCAAAATCTTTTTTGAGATCCGCGTTCGAGCGCGCGCACTCGGTGCCTACCCAGGCGATATGGTGACGAATTCCTTGGTGCGTAAAACTCGTAATTTCTCCATAGCCAGGGCTTGCGGCTACAATGGGAGAATCAATCCAATGGTCATCATTTTTTACATTCGCTATCCATTTGCCAGGTGCCTGACGACGGAATTTAAGCGCAGAGCTAACCGTAGTCCAAGATTTTGGGAGCAATAGTTCCACCGTGAAAGGTGCATGAAGAAGAGGCATCAGTGCGGCACCAACGAGAGCCGCATAGCGAGCATCCACGAAGGGAGTACGCACGGTGCGCTCGAACGCATAGACTTCGAAGCTCACGTGTTTGCGCGGACCACTCAAGCGCCAGGCGCTACGTTCAATTTTTTCTCCTGGAGTGAGGTTTGTGATGTGGCGAGCATAGTCGCGCACGAGGTAACTACCGGGAGTCCAAACGGGGAAACGCAAAATCTCGGGGAGCTTCGCATCGTCAAGAGCGTAGATGCTCACCTTGATCCGGTGAGATTCTGGATTTTGAATATCGATCACAACATGGAAAGAGGGTTTCATAGATATTTTTGTCCTGTTTTTAAGTAGCGAGGCTCTATGTGAAGTGGATCTAGCGCGAGCCCACGCTGGAAGAGAGAAAGGCCGATGAGGCCAACTTGATACGCAGAAATGATATGTTCCTCAGGGATGCTTGAAGTTTGAGTGCCGATGGGCCAATGCTCTTTATAGATAATCGCCGCTTCTCCGATCAGCAAATCATTGGGTGCAAGCAGAGCTGCCACTTCTGGAGGCTGGAGCGCCACTTCTTCTGCTTCTTTTGTGCCGTGGAGCACGGAGCGTTCTGCGCCTTCGAGTTTCAGCACATAGATTCTGCCGCTGCGAGCATCGCTCAAGGCAAATACTCTTGTACTAGCTTTCGCACTTAGGTTGAGCGCGAGGAGAGAGGAGACTGGTGAAATTTTAATGCCTTGGGATTCGGCAAGGAATTTCGCGGTGGCTACTCCCACGCGAAGTCCAGTGAACATACCGGGGCCCACGCCGAGATCAAGCCACTGAAGATCGGACAGTTTTATTTTAGCAGCGCTCACGCATTCATGAATTCCTGCGAGTAGGGTTTCATTATGCTGAGTGCCTGCAGGACCAATCCAGGAAGAAACTAGCGTTTCGCCGTTGAGCACTGCCACCACAGAGCGAGAAGTAGACGTATCAATAGCGAGATGAAACTGAGACATCTAAAACAGAACGCGAGTGATATCGTTGTAAAACGCAAATACCATCAGGATCAGAATGAGGGATAAGCCCACTTTCAAGAAAGCCTGGGTGATATTTTGCGAGATCGGACGACCACGGATCGACTCCACAATCGCGAGAATAATATAGCCACCATCAAGCACTGGCACTGGGAGTAGGTTGAATACTCCAAGGCTGATGGAAATGATCGCCATGATCTGTAAAAACTCTCTCCAACCACGGGAAGAAAGTGTTTCCCCTGCAAGTTTTCCAATCATGATAGGGCCCCCCATGCTCTTCATGGAAGCTTCGCCAGTGGCTAGTTTCTTTAATCCCACTACGGTCTGAGCCGTATGTTTCGCAGCCTCTCCCACTCCAATATAAAGCGCCTTGAAGGGATTAAAGGTGCGCTCTAAGAAAACGCTTTTTGGAAGCTGCGCTTTTCCCGCGGAGACGATCCCAATCGTATACGCCATGAAACTTTGGCCAAGAGGATCTTTATTTTTCGTGGCACTCACGCCGGAATTGATATTTTGTAATTTACCGTCGCGAACGATGTTGAGCACTACGGCATTATCGAGGTTCTTAGCAGCCTTGGCGGCGCTTTCGCCACTTGTTTGGATCGTAGAGCGAAGCGATTCAAAGCTATAGATTCTAATTGAGTTCACAGCAAGTAAATGATCGCCCTTTTTGATTCCTGCTTTGTCGGCAGGGGAACCCTTCACCACTTCACCCACGAAGAGTTCGCCGTTGAAGAGTTCGTTCGCCTCTAGAAAACGGGCCGCATTCCAATCTGGTGTTTTCACCATGGTGGAAATGTCAGGCGAGAGAAGATCTAGCTTTTGATTGGCTCGTTCCACAGTGAAAGGAATTTTTGAGGGAAGAGAGTTGAGATTTGCTTCCACCACCGCTTCTAGATCTTCCCAGGAACTAATCTCCGCGCCATTGAAGCGAAGCAATTTGTCTCCATTTTGAATGCCCCATGCTTGGTTAGCTCCAGATACAGCGAAGACTGCTTCCCGACCAAATGGTTCTAGGCCATCGAGTTGACCTGCCTGAGAGCTATCTCCACCTGCATCGGCCAAGCTCTGGCGATGAATCGGAAGGCGAAAGCTAAGAGCTTTTCCATCACGCTCAACATTGAATGGAATTTGTTTATCTGCACTGATCGCGATTTCGTGATCAATTGCTTCGAAATCGTGCATGGATTTTTCATTAACAGTCTTGATCACATCGCCAGAACGCAAGCCCGCTTGGTAGGCCGCCGTTCCGTAGACCACTCGGGTAGCAAGAGCAGGAAGCTTTTGCACGCCAGCCATTGCGAGTAGGGAGAAAATAAATACGGCTAAAAAATAATTGAATACAGGGCCACCAGCGAGCACGCTGATTTTTTGGAGTAGGCCTTTTTCAGAAAAAGCACGAGTGGGCTGTGGATTCGGATCCTTGGCTAATTCTTCAGGGTCTTGGCCGTAAATTTTTACGAAGCCGCCCAATGGTACCAGCGACAAAACATATTCTGTTTCGCCGCGCTTTTTCGAGAAAAGTTTTGGACCAAATCCAATGGAAAAAGTGTCTACGCGAATTCCGCACCACTTGGCAAAAATGAAGTGACCAAATTCGTGAATCGCGATCACTCCACCGAGCAGAGTTATAATCGCGAAGGCGTATTCGAGAGAAGCTAAAATATGGGTGATAAAGTTAGGCATTCGAGGATTTTAGCATAGGCGTTTGCCTCAGGCCAAAATCTGAATCAAGAAGTAGAAAAATGGTGCAGCTAGTATAAGACTATCGAAACGATCATATACCCCACCGTGTCCGGGAAATATTGTCCCGCTATCCTTCACTGCAGCGGCGCGTTTCACTAAGGATTCCAATAGGTCACCTGCTTGGGCAACAATATTGCTTAGGGCGCAAATCAAGCAGAGTTGCCACAGACCGATTTGCGGCAGTAATAAGAAGTGCAGTGCAGCAGCTGTTAGCAGGGAAAATAGAATCGCCGTGACAGCGCCCTCTACACTCTTTCCGGGGCTGAGCAGCGGCGAGAGCTTATGGCGTCCAAAATTTTTGCCGCCATAGTAGGCCGCTGAATCGCCGCCCCAAATCACGAGTAGAAGGAGAAATAAAAGCGATGGTCCTGCAGGCAGTGCGTGCAAGCGGGGAACATATTGCAGAAAAACGATGATATAAAAAAAACCTGTGATCTGGATCATTGCATCTTTGAGTGGCGCGAGCAGCGCTTCATTGGTTTTTTCGTGGTGGCCAATCCAGAGAGCAAGCAACAAAATAGATAGAATGGTGACGAAGAAGGGTGCGAAATGTAGCTCTTCCCGGAAATAAAAAACTACTAGATTTGCAAAGGCGAGCCCGAGCGAAAATAGGCGCTTGAGGCGGAATGCTGGGTGATGCCGATCCAAGAGCATGGTGAGAAATTCATAGTAGGCAGCTAGGGAAAGCAGGCCGGTGATGAACACCACGCCTGGCTGACGAAAGCTAAAGTAAATCGTGAAGAGAACAGCTAGCCCGCTAAAGGCTGTGATGAGGCGCTTGTGATGCTCGGTCATTTGCTGAGCTCCCTCTGGCTGGTGCCCTCTACTCCGCCAAAGCGGCGCTCTCTTCCAGCAAATACATCTAGTGCTTCTTGCAAATGCTCCACGGTGAAATCTGGCCAGCAAGTATCCGTAAAATAAAGTTCCGCGTAGGCAATCTGCCAAAGCAGAAAATTTGAAACTCGATGATCTCCGCCCGTGCGAATAAGCAGATCTGGATCCGGCGTGCCATTGGTATAGAGCGACTGATCGATCAGGGCCTCATCAATTTTACTTGGATCAAGTTTTCCTGAGGCTGCTTGAGCCGCAATTTTTTTCACCGCATCCGTAAGCTCTCTTCGCGATCCATACGAGAGGGCGAGCTGCAAAATCATGCCGGTATTTTTTTCTGTCGCCTTCGTGAGGCGGGCAAGTTCCTCTCGCACATTTTTGGGCAGCATATCGATGCAGCCAATGGCGTGAAAACGAAGGTTCTTTGTGATGATCTCTTCTGTTTCATTCGCGAGATAGCGATGAAGCAGCTTCATGAGAAAGTTTACTTCGAGGGAGGGGCGCTGCCAATTTTCGGTGGAGAAGGTATAAAGCGTGAGGGCTTCAATATCGCGATCGGCACACGCGCGAATCACTTCACGAGCACGCTCTACGCCACGGGCGTGACCGAAAGTACGGTTGTGATTCCGTTTCTTGGCCCAGCGGCCATTGCCGTCCATGATGATCGCCACATGGCGGGGAAGCTTTTCCATGATAGTGTGAGCGGCTGACGAAGGCGTCAAACCGTCATGATCTCTTTCTCTTTTTCGCCGAGCACTTTGTCGATTTCAGCAATGGCAAGATCAGTTTTCTTTTGGATTTCTTCCTGGCCGCGTTTCACATCATCCTGCGCGATCACTTTATCTTTCTCGAGTTTTTTTAATTGTTCATTCGCATCGCGGCGGCTATTGCGTACGGAAACCTTACCGTCTTCGCCCATTTTTTTACATTGCTTCACGAGATCTTTGCGGCGCTCTTCGTTTAGCGGTGGCACAGGCACGCGAATCAATTTGCCATCGTTCATGGGAGTCATGCCTAGGTTCGCTCCGATGATAGCCTTCTCGATGGCTGGCAGAAGGGCAGATTCCCAAGATTGCACCTGAATAGTACGAGCGTCTGGAGTGGAAACGTTCGCCACTTGCTTCAAAGGAGTGGGGGTGCCGTAGTAATCCACGATCACAGAATCCAAGAAGGAAATATTGGCGCGACCAGTACGCACTTTGGCAAGGTGTTCACGCAAGGATTTGATCGCAGTTTGGTTGGCAGCTTCAAATTTTTTGATCGTGTCTTTCATTTCATCTCCTAGAGCAATTACTTATTGGGCAGAATTAGGGTGCCCACTTTTTTACCCATCACCACATCTTTCATGGTGCCACGGGTACTCATATTAAATACGATAATCGGGAGAGCGTGATCCATGCAAAGAGAAATTGCGGTGGAATCCATCACTTTGAGGCCTTTATTGAGCACATCAATATAGGTGAGCTCCTTAAACATCTTCGCTTTTGGATTCTTCACGGGATCAGCATCATAGATACCATCTACCTTTGTGGCTTTGAGGAGCACGTTGGCGCCGATCTCGCAGGCACGAAGGGCCGCTGCGGTATCCGTGGTGAAGAAAGGATTTCCCGTTCCGGCAGCAAATATCACAACACGGTTTTTTTCGAGGTGGCGCTCCGCACGACGACGAATATACGGTTCGGCCACTTCTTGCATTTCAATCGCGGATTGCACACGAGTGAAAACGCCGCTCTTTTCGAGAGCATCTTGCATTGCAAGCGCATTCATTACGGTGGCGAGCATGCCCATATAGTCTGCACTCGCGCGATCCATACCGCTTTCAGAAGCTTGCATGCCGCGGAAAATATTTCCGCCACCCACAACAATGGCGATTTCCACGCCAAGATCGTAGATCTCTTTAATGTCAGCAGCTAGGTTTTGGAGGATTTTAAGGTCAACGCCAAATCCCTGTTTTCCCGCTAAAGCCTCACCAGAGAGCTTTAGCAGGATACGGGTATAGGCAGGTTTGTCCGCTTTTGCAGCGGCCATCAGTTCATCGCCCCAGCGTCAGCTTCTTTCTTAGCGGTTTCGCCGAGCACGAGACGAGAGAAGCGAACGATCGCCATATTCTCGCCCACTGCGCCGATGGTTTGGCTTAGGTATTGAGCCACGGTGAGGTCAGGATTTTTCACGAACTTTTGGTTCAGAAGGCACTGCTCTTCGTAGATTTTTTGAACTTTACCTTCGAGTACTTTTTCTAGCATTGCTTGCGGCTTGCCGGCCATTTTTGGATCGGCTTGCATAAGCGCTAGAAGAATCTCTTTTTCTTTCGCGATATAATCCGCAGGCACTTCTTCAGGGCGAACGGCGATAGGGGCTGCTGCTGCGATGTGCATGGCGATATCTTTCGCGAAAGCTTGGAAGTTTTCGTTACGAGCCACGAAATCAGTTTCACAGTTAATTTCTACTAGCACGGCCACTTTGCCATTGCTGTGCACGTAGGAACCGATCAAACCCTCAGAAGTTGCACGGCCTGCTTTTTTCGCAGCAGCGGACAATCCTTTTTTACGAAGGTATTCTACTGCTTCGTCCAAGTTACCTTTGGTTTCGCCCAAAGCTTTTTTGCAATCCATCATGCCAGCGCCAGTGCGCTCGCGAAGTTCTTTAACGGCTGATGCGCTAATTTCCATAAAACACCTCTATATAAAAATTGGTAAGTAGTGAAAAAAGAGAAGGCCTTACGCCTTCTCCGTAACTTCTTCTTCTAGCTTCATGGCAAGCTCTGCTTCGTCTGGCGTTACAAGGTCGATATGACCTTCGAAACGGGAAACAGGGGTTGCAGAACCATCTTCTTTTTCTTCTTGGATTTCGTTTGCACGAAGCTTCTCTTGGAATTTCGCTTGGCCCTCTAAGCAAGAATCAGCCATGAGAGAGCAGAAAAGACGGATGGATTTAATTGCATCGTCGTTACCTGGGATCACGAAATCAATACCTTCTGGGTCACAGTTGGTATCAACCACAGCGATCACTGGGATGCCGAGACGGTTCGCTTCAAGAACAGCAGTTTTCTCTTTGGAAGGATCGATGATGAAAAGAGCTCCTGGCACTTTTCTCATTTCTTTAATACCGCCCAAGTTCTTTTGGAGTTTTTGACGGTGCTTATCCAAGCGAGCTAAATGCTTTTTGTTCATAGCAGCGAGTTCGCCAGATTCGTCCATCGCATTGTATTTCTTGAGGTGATCGATCGAAGCTTTGATGGTGGTATAGTTCGTGAGAGTTCCACCGAGCCAACGGTTCGTTACACAGAATTGTTCGCCACGAATCGCTTCTTGGAAGACGATATCGCGAGCTTGTTTCTTGGTACCAACGAATAGAACTTTTTTCCCTTCGCTCGTTACTTTTTTTGCGAAATCGATCGCATCGCGAGTCATATTGAGGGTTTTTTGAAGGTCGATAATATAGATCCCATTACGAGCGCCATATACGTATGGCTTCATTTTTGGGTTCCAGCGTTTCGTTTGGTGACCGAAGTGAACACCTGCTTCAAGCAGGTCTTTCATGACTACATTAGGCATTACAGATTCCCTTTCTAGTGGTAGTTATTTCCGCCCATTTCTTAACCTGATAATTAAATCAAGCACTTACCTTTCGACCTAAACAGCGGGAGCAGTTCAGACCGAAGAAATGGTGTGAGTTGGAGTGTTTCTTAGCATGAAAATCTTCTAGATTTCAAGCGTCTTGGGAATTTCGCCGATAGAGAAAGGTGACATTTGAAGCATTAAAAATAGAAGAGCAGATAACTCAGTCGGATCAGGTGCCGAACGCGACTCATTGCGCAATGATGGCGAGACGTCGTTTTCTCGCCACATTCGTGGATATCTGCGTGGTGCAGGGAATCGCACTATATATTGCGCCACTCATTGCCTACGCGTTTTTGTTGGGCAGTGAATCGGAGTTTCACCGCCTGCATGCTGACACTGCGTTCAATTTGTTTTTCGATTCTCTACAGTATGGCTTCTTTTGGGTATGGGGCGGGAGCTCCCTTGTGTTGTGGGCAAGTTACTCGGTGGCAGGATTCTGTTTCTACGGCAAAAGTTTTGGATCCGCGCTGCTTGGTTTGAAATTGGTGACCCCGAGTGGAGCAAACCCTTCGGCTGCGGCGGTGATTGTGCGCTCTCTATTTTTTGCGCTTTCGCTTTTTTTGATGGGAATCCCACTATTGGCGATGGTTCGCCGCCGCGAGCTCAAAGCATGGCACGATCATGCGAGCTCTACGCAGTTTGAGTTAGCGGATTAAACTCTCGGCGAAATCACCGTGCGAGGCTTCGAGCCCTCAGCCTGCCCCACCACGCCTTGTGCTTCCATGAGTTCCACAAAGCGAGCAGCCTTATTATAGCCGATGCGGAGACGCCTTTGTAAATACGACGCACTGATGGAGCCGGCACTATACGCAATATCGAGGGCTTGCTGGTAGAGCGGATCATTCATATCTTCCGTAGCGCCTGCGGCACCACCAGCCATCATATCCTCTTCGGGATCTACTAAGATATCATCCCGATAGTTGGGCTTGCCTTGGGCTTTCCAGAAATTTGTGATTTGGTCGATCTCTTCATCTCGTAAGTACGCGCCGTGCATGCGCACAAGGCGGGAATCGCCGGAAGGCATATAGAGCATATCGCCTTGGCCTAGCAGTTTCTCGGCGCCACTCGTTTCAAAGATCACACGCGAGTCGATCTTCGAGCTCACCTTGAAGCAGATCCGAGATGGCAAGTTGGCCTTGATGAGACCGGTGATTACATCCGTAGAAGGGCGCTGGGTAGCGAGCACGAGGTGCATCCCGGCAGCACGAGCTTTCTGAGCGATTCGGCAAATATTATTTTCTACGTCGGCTTTTGCTGTCATCATCAAATCCGCTAACTCATCGATCACGATCACGAGCTTCGGCATTTTTTCCGGCGTGATATAATCATCGAAACTTTCTTTCTCGTGATTTAAGAGCTTGGCCATGGCATCGGCGCCAAGCTTTTCCACTTTCTGGTTGAAGCTTTCCAAATCGCGCACACCCGCTTTGGCAATCAAGCGATAACGACGCTCCATCTCCTGCACGGCCCAGCCGAGCGCAAGGCTCGCTTTTTTCGGCTCGGTGACAACGGGAAGCAGCAAGTGAGGGATATCATTATAGGCCGTCAACTCGATTTGTTTAGGATCGATCAAAATCAGGTTCAGCTCATTCGGGTTGAAGCGATAGAGAAGCGAGGCGAGCAGGGTATTGATAAAAACAGATTTTCCCGAGCCAGTGGTACCAGCCACCAAGAGGTGAGGCATTTTTTTGAGGTCTGCAGTTTGGGGCTTGCCGAAAATATCTTTTCCAATCGCGATGGGAATCGAGTGACTCTTCGATTGAAAGGTTTCGGCGCCCACGATTTCTTTGAAGAGCACACTTTTACGTTTGCGGTTTGGCACTTCAATACCCACCACATCGCGGCCAGGAATTGGCGCCACGATGCGCACGCTGTCGGCGGAGAGGCCCATGGCGAGATCATCGGAGCGGCTCTCGATGGAATTCACTTTTACGCCGGCTCCAGGCTTAAACTCATACATAGTTACCACTGGTCCGTATTTTACGGCTTCGATGTGACCAGGGATTTTATGTTCAGAGAGTTTTTCCATGATCATTTGAGATTTTTGTTGGAGCTCCTCTTTATCGATTTCGTCGTCTTGCACAATTGGGGAGGCGAGAAAAGAAAGTGGCGGTAATTTATAGTACGCTTTTTTTCCAAGAGCTGCTTTTACGGAATGCTCATTTTGCGTCACTGCTTTTTTCATGAGGTTCATCAGTCCGCTTGGCTTCTCGCCTACCTCTGGGGTGCTTTCTTGATTAAAAAGAATTTCCGCATCGGAGGTGAGTTTATCTTTATCCGTGATGATCTCGGGAGTATAGGCCGGAACTTCGGTGAGGTGTTCTGCACCAACAGCCATGGGCAATTGGATCACATTGGATTCTACTTCTGGCTCCGGCATGCTCACGTGAGCCAATTCAATTTTCGGAGCAGGCACTGCCTCGGGGGCTTTCTCTTTTGCCTTCATCGATTCGCGAATAAAGTTTCCAGTTTCAGCGAGCGCACTTTTTAATATCGGGCGTATTGCTGTTTCCGCACTTTGCAGGGCGCTCCAGGCTTGCATCCCAGCAATAGCGAGTAGACTTGCCACAAGGTAGCCGCCCTTCGTGAAGCCGAGCCAAGCATAGAGAGCCATATCGCGAATGCTAATTTTCGTAGAGAGACTCAAGGCAAAAATAAAAATGCAGGTGGTGAGGAGGGCTGCACCCACTGTATTTAAATAGCTGTGAAAAAATCCGCCGAGTAGGGAACCGATAAGTCCGCCCATGGGGATTTTCGCGTCTCCTATATGGAGAGGATGTTTTACTAGGCCAAAGCAGGCGCTGGTGGCGAGTAGTAAAAAGAAAAAACTTCCGCAAGCTAGGAACCATTCTGTGCGCGAAACCCTGCGAATGAGGGCGACGGCTGCCATCGCGAAAATAGCGACTTGCATGAAGGCAGCAGCGCCGAACACCTGGAGTAGTAATGCCGCCCACTGGCTTCCAAGAATTCCGCCAAGATTTTTTGCTTCCCTGCTGGAGGCTGTAAACAGTGATGGATCGCTGCTCGAGAAGGAAAATAAAGTTATTGCAGTGAAGACAGCAAAGAATACAAAGCAGAGCGCGAGAAAATCACGCAGTAAAGGAGACGAAAGTGAATTGGATTTTTTCTTAGGATTTGTTGTTGCCATATATATGTAAAGTGTAAGGAATTTTTTGTCGGCGCACAAAAGAGGATTAAAGTTTTACGGATGCCGTGTGGCAATAAACGTCGCCGTGTAAGAAAATGCTGCAATCGGATAAAACAGAGGAAAATCTTTTGATTGGTGTTGACTTGAGTCTCAGAGTGCTTAAATCTGTTATCAAAGTTACCTCGAGTGGACGAAGTCTGAATAAAAACATGGAGAAGCAATTTTCTGTGTGAGTAGCGGATCAGTTTGCTGATTAAAGCCTACGGAACTTCTTCACTTCCCTGATTGCTGAAAAGCAAAGAGGTGAGCGAAGAAGGTCTGTAAGCAAGTAAATCGGTAATTGTTGGCTGGGAAGTTCAACGTAGGACGTTTGCGAAGCTCCTTCTCTAAAGGAGCAAAACTAAATAGGAGTGATCTAATGAAAAAATTATTCGTGTTAGCAGCAGTAGCTTTGGTAGCTACCTCTGCACATGCAGGTGAAATGAAATGGTCTGGCGCAGCTGATTGGCGTTACGATCAAACCAAGTATGACGATCAAATCGGAACCACAAGTTCCACTTCTGCTACTCAGAACTCTCAGCAGACTGTAAAACAACATGAAATCAAAGCTAGCCTCGGTGTAAACGGTGGCTGGGAAAATGTTGAGTACGGCATTGGTCTTCGCACTCAAACTGCAACCAACAATGCTTATGTGAACATGAGCTCTACGGATCTTGCTGTAGGCATCGACCAAGCATTCGTAAAATACTCCCACGACTTCAGCGTACTTGATCTTGCAGCGACCCTTGGTCGTCAAAAGAACGTATTCGCTTACGAAGGTTCTTCCCAGTTGTTGTTCAGCAACGACGATCGTTTCAACGGTCTCGGCTGGAACTTCAAGCTTGGTAGCTTCGGCTTGAACGCAGCACAATACGTGCTCGGTTCTGACGGAACTGGAACAAACTCCAAAGTAACAACCACAAACTCTGTGGCTGCTAATCTTTCCATGTTGTACGGCTTCCAGCCATACATGAACTGGAGATTCACAGATGAAATCGACGCTTTCTTGGGCATCGGTTACTACTCGTGGAATAACCTAAGCAACGCTACTGGTAACACCGGTAACGGCGGCTTCGACGACACCACTTATAACTCGAACGCAACTGCAGCATCTACTCTTGCCATCGGTTCGCTTCACCAGTGGCAATTCACCACCAACGTTAACCTTCCTTATAGCTTGGCTTTCGGCGGTGAATATATCACCAACAAAGCTGGTAACTATGTGAAGTCTGGCGTGCAAGGTGCAAAAGTTGGTGACAACTCTGCTTGGACCGCTGGCCTAAGTTACGGCAAAGTGAAAAAAGCCCACGACTGGAGCTTGAGCTACTACTACGCAAGCAAAGGCATCGACTCTGTACTTTCTTCGTACAGCAACGTGCTTTTCCCTGCGGATAACAAAGGTCATATCATCGAAGCTAAATACAACCTCGCTGATAACTTCCACATCGGTGCAGAGTTCCTCATGCTTAAAGCAAAGAGCAACATGAACGGTGCAGGAACCCTTTACACCGCTTCTGGAACTTCAAACAGCCAGCAAGAAAAATCTTCTTACTGGGAAGTTAACGCAGGTGTAGCGTTCTAGTCTAAAAGAAGAAATTCTTAAAAAAGGAGCCAAAAATGGCTCCTTTTTTTTGTCTATTTTGACGCGTCGCCAATTTTAATCCTAACCATTTCTTTATTTTCTTTTTGAAATTTTCCCGTATGCTTCTCAAAACAACTTAACTGAGGAAGTGTATGAAAAAGATTCTGATTCTTTTAGCCATCGTATTTTCAGTGCCTGCCCACGCAGCACTAACCCTACTTGATCACAATGATTGGAAAGTGGATTTCAGCGGTTTTGCTGAATTAGACGCTATCAGCGATAGCACCCGTAGCATTACGGAAATTCCAGGCAACACTCCAATCGCGCGTCCAACAGCCACAAACGGTCAAGTTGGTCGTATGCAATTTTCTGTGCGCAACTCCCGTCTTGGTTTTGCAGTAACGGCTCCTGAATTCGACGGCTGGAAAACTCGTTCTTTGATCGAGATGGACTTCTTCGGCTTCGACCTTGCTCCAAGTTCTTCTGGCTACAATTCAGAGAGTGCCTACTACGGCAGCCCAACTCTTCGTATCCGCCATGCCTATATGGCTGGTGAGAAGGACGGTTGGAAAGTATTGGCTGGTCAAACTTGGTCGATTCTTGGCTGGCAGCCTTACTACTTCGTGCCAACCACAGAGGTGGCACCAATTCCTGCCGAGCTCTTCTCGCGCAACGCTCAGGTTCATGTGATGAAAACTATGGGTGATGCGAACGGTACACAATGGCAGGCCATTGTAGGCGCAATGCGTCCTCCACAGCGTGACGCTGGCCTTCCAGGCGTAGAAGCAGGTATTCGTCTTGCTGATAACAGCCGCAAAGGTGCGCTCACCAACGTGACCACCATGAATGATTCCACCCAAGCAATGAGCATTGCAGTTTCCGCGGCAGCTCGCAGAATCAGCATTCCATCCAATGCTTCGCAAACCACTCCAAATGGCGACAGAACGAATTTCAACTCTACTGCTGTTGCTGCTGACTTTCTTCTTCCTATTATTGCCTCTGCTGATGGCAAACAAACTGGCAATAACTTCGTAATCGGTGGTGATTTCACCATGGGTCGAGGTTATGGCGACGAGTTCAATGCCTATACCGATAGTCAGGCTAGCCCAATCTCTGCCTTGGCTGTAGCGAACACTGCGACTGGCAATACTAACTTAGATGCTGGTATCGGTGGCTACGATAGTAACGGTCTTTTCCAGTTGATCAAGTTGCAAACCTTCAGCGTATTTGGCCAATATCACTTCTCTCAAGAGAGTAGAACATGGATCAGCGGCGGATACAGTGCGCTTAGCTCCAGCAATGCAAATAATATTGCAAACTTGGCTACTGCGTCTTCGGTTGGTTACAATCGCCAGACTGCAAGCTATGCAAACATCATGCATAACCTCACCACGAATCTTCGTGTAGCGTTTGAGTATTCTTATATTCAAACCACCTATACCGATACGATTCAGAACCATAACAATCGCTATCAATTGTCTTCCTACTTCTTCTTCTAAGCGAAGCTAGACCAAAAGACTGTGATTCACGAAGTGCCTAAAGCTATGATATAGTTTTAGGCACTTGTTTTTTTATTCGGGCATAGCTCAGTGGCAGAGCGCTTCCTTGACATGGAAGAGGTCCACAGTTCAATCCTGTGTGCCCGAACCAAACAGAGTTTAATGATTCAAAAAGCAGAAAAGTTTCCTATTCTCATCGCTATTGTCTGCGGGCTCGTAACCTTGCTAGCGATTTTATTTTCGAGTCGAGATTTAGGAAATGATCACCAAATCTATATACAAGCCAGGATGTTCTACTGGCTTATGGTGGAGATTCTTTGCCTCGCCTCTGCCGCAGGGATTTATTTTTTCGTTAATCGTCGGATATTTCCAAGTAAGAGGGCCCTCCTAGCGCTTCTCTACTGCGTATTATTGAGTGGCATTTGCTATAGAATCACGCCTTCTCAGATGAGAATTCAATGGGACGAAGCAAACTTACTATCTACCTCCAAGGGGATGTACCTTGAGCACGCGGATGAGTATGTTTTCGAATCGATAGTGGAGCACGGAAATATTGCCCCACTATTTAAAACTCAAGACAAACGGCCACCCTTATTTCCATTTCTAGTTTCCATTCTTCACCATGCGCGTGGATTTAGTATCGGCAATGCCTTTGTGCTTAATTTGGCAGTGCTCACCCTGCTCTTGTTTATTGGATTTCAATTCACCATGGCACGTTTCGGTATCGGTGCAGCTTTGGCAGCGCCGCTCTTCTTAGTCTCTTCGCCGTTGATAGTGTTTTCGGCTACCTCTGCCGGCTTTGATCTATTTTCTGCGAGTATATTGATGCTCGTACTTTGGATCGCGTTTGATTTTATCCAGCGACCCACATTTGATTCGCTTCTTTTGTTCGTAAGCACCGGATTACTCTTCGTGTACTCCCGCTATGAATCAGCGCTTATTTTTTTAGCGCTTGGCTTCATCATGCTGTGGATGGTGAGGGGGCGCTCGGTGCTCGGCCAGGCCTCTAAGATTCTCATCGGAATAGTGCCAATATTCGTTGCACCCATCGCTATGCTAGGCCTCACGGCGAAGCGGCTACAGTACTTTCAGCAGGATAGTTTACTGGCTGGAGGTGATATTTTTTCTTGGAAATATTTGGTGGAGCATCTGTTCATTTTCATGCGGGAGTTTTTTCGATGTGATTTTTCCCATTCATTTTGTGGAGTCATTAATCTTCTAGGTTTGGGCGCACTGCTATCGGCGCTCTATTTTAGAAAATTGAATAGAGCCACCTTGATTATCTTCGCTGGCGCAATCTTACCGCTTTTGATTACCCTAAGTTTTTACTATGGCGATGCTAGAAATTTTACGGCAGCTAGACTATTTTTGCCCGTTACGATTATTCTTTCTCTGTGTCCGCTCATGGTGCTGAAAATTTTGCCATCGAAGTATTTAAGGAATTTACTTCCTGTATTCGCAGCCTTATGTTTTGTTTCCACCTTTCCTGGATTGAAGGAGGGGGAGATTGGATTTATTTCTGATACCTCTCGTGCCGTGCGTATGCTGGAAGTATTGTTGCCACAGGCAAGGGAGAGCGCTCGGAATAGTCTCTATGTATTTAAGCAACCGAGTTTTCTGAACTTAGAGGATTTCGCTTCTGTGGATTTGGCGGTGTTTTTACAAAATAAGAACCGAATTCATGATCTAGTGAGGCGTGGAGAGATCAGAAGTATCTATTTTATTGATATCGATCCACCAAAAATGAATACAAGCATGCGAGAGTTCTTAAAGAAACAAAAGTACCAAGGTGTGCTTGAGATCCAGAAGCCGGGAATCTCGCTCAGAATATTTCGATTGCTCAGTATCGATACTGCCTTGGCGCAAGCGTCCCCTTGAAGTATGCTTTCGATACGAAGGATAGTTTATCTATGAAAAAATCTGCACTCCTAAGTTTTCTCTTCAGCTTCTTCTTTATGCCATGCTTGGATTTTCTTTGGCTTGGCACTCTAGGTGGAAATCTATACAAGAAGGAGCTAGGTTCGCTGATGCTTACTACTCCGATTTGGTGGCCAGTACCTCTTGTCTATATCAGCTTTGCAGTGGGCATTCAGGCATTTACCTTAGGCAGGGGTGTTGGTAAGGCTCTACAGCTTGGTGCACTATTAGGACTCGTAATCTATGGTGTGTATGAATTTACGAACTATTCTCTCGTAGCGAATTGGTCAGTGATAGTCTGTTTTGCGGATATCGCATGGGGTATTGTACTGTGCGGCATTACTGCTGCCACCACGGAATTTGTTCGAAACAAGATAGCGTGAGAGAAGAAAAGTCTTCGAATTAAGTATAGATTCTGACAAAATAGAAAAGTGCAAAGGCACAAATTTTAAAAGGAGAAAGATATCTATGAATAAAAAGAATTTAGTATTGAGCGCAATGGTGGCAGGACTCGTAACTGGTAGTGCATTGATGGCAGCGAATGCCTCGGCCGATGATGCGAACACTGCTGCTCCCGCCGCTGCTGCCACTACTGCTCCAGTAGCCAAGGCGAAGGTAAAAAAATCCAAAGCGAAGCCTGCAAAAGCTAAGATGTCGGAAAAAGATGGTTGTGGAAAAGATGGCTGCGGCGGTGCGATGAGCGGCGCTGCCCCGGCAACAAAATAATTTTTTCCTGAACTTAGGAGAGGAGGGAGCGCTTACACATAAGCCCTCCCTTTTTTTATGGAATATCTGGGCTTTGGAATAGGCATTAGAAATAGGCATTTCTCCCGCATTCTTTCTGCTCCAGTGCAGGCCGAGTGGTTTGAGGCACTCACAGAAAACTATTTGGGCATGGAGGGATTCCCCCATAGCGATGCCCTCAATTCTTTACTGAAAGTTCGGCAAAATTTTCCTATCACCTTGCATGGTGTTTCCCTTTCCATTGGGAGTGCTGATCCATTGAATCAGAAGTATCTAAGGCGTCTTCAGCGATTACAGGAGATCATTCAACCAGCCTGGATATCTGATCACCTATGCTGGACGAGTATGGCCAAGCAAAACCTCCATGATCTCTTGCCAATTCCTTTCACCGAGGAACTGTTCGATCATGTGGCAAATCGAGTGGCAGAAGTGCAAAATTTTCTCGGTCGAAGCTTGGTGCTAGAAAACCTTTCTGCCTATGTGAACTAAGATCGGAAGAGCGTCGTGTAGGGAAAGAGTGTCTTCGCCTGTGTAGATCTCG
>CAIPTA010000189.1 GCA_903867855.1 Oligoflexia bacterium
AGACATGAGCTATTCAGCCACTACAGACGACGATTATGTATTTATTAGAGATGAAGTAAAGTCCCCTGCTGGCCGATAAGCAACTAGAAGCAGGAGATTCCAAGATGTCTATAAATAAACCATATAGAAATCGCATGGCCCAAATTCTTTTTTTGAGTTCAATATTAGGCTTTTCCGCGATAGCCAATGCTCAGAGCAACCTAAACTATTCATTGTCCGTTACGAAAACCACAGCGGACTGTCTCGAGCACTCCAGTGCCTATTATTGCCTCGTGGCGATGGATGAAATCAATGGTACTGAAAATGACCCTGTTTGTAATCAGATCAGAGATTCCTGTATTTCCGAGCAGGACCAGGGTGGCTATGTGTGCCAGACGATATGGGGCGCATGCTACGATGCTGGTCTAATAGATACTTTGCCGCCCACGAATTCTTCCTATCAAGGCGGGGCCGTGAAGGAAGATCATCGCAGCTCAAACAAAAAATCTTTACCCGGGGTGATTACACCGAAATCTGACGAAGGCGGCGGAGCCACTACGAACGCGATTTAGTTAAGCTCCCTCGAATAAAAAAGGCCAAGGATTTCTCCTTGGCCTTTTTTATTTATCGAATTCTTATTTCTGCGAGTGACAGCTCATTTGAGCGATCGCGCTAGGACCATGCAATGATTCTTTTTCAAGGGTGGCTGTGATTAAACCAGTAAATCCACCTTCTCTAATCACGAGCGAAAATCCAGTGTCTCCACCCACGGCCTCAGCACAAACGAGAGCCGTATAAGGAGTATTACCACTTCCTGCTTCTGGCTGATTTGGCTTTTGGCATTCCAAATTTGCGATCACTCTTGGGCCCGCCAAGCTCTCTTCCGAAATCACTGCGCTCTTTGCATCACTCGAGATAGCAGCAAGGTAACCCTGTTCACCTTGAAGATTATTATCCACACAGTGCAGAGACGGGCCTGACGAGGCAAACGCAGAACTGGAGGCAAGAAAAGAAACGAGCAATAGTACTTTGTTCATTTTATTTCCTTTTTATAATTATTATTTGTTTGTTTTTGTAGTGTTCGCGGGAACATACCAAATCGCCAAGCATTAATATACCAATTTAATCATCTATTTTAATATTAATAATTTCATATATTTACAACAAGAACCCAATACACTCACGCCGCCCCCCCTCTCCAAATTGCGGCCAAGAAGTAGACAAGTGTCAGAATCATTACAGGCGAAATAATTTTACACTCCTGTATAGTATCCAACTAAAGTCGCTTCATTTTATGAGCCGACACCTCAGAGGAACCTACAGTGAAACACAAAATTAAGCTTAATATCTTTTGTCTAGGATTGGCCCTCATTGCGCAAAACGCGAGAGCAGACTATCAGGCATATTGTGTGAAATTTACTGGTGAACATTTTGTGCAGATCAAAATCTTCGAAAAGAACGATAATTACTATCAGCTTGTTGGGTCGCCGAATGCATCCATCATCGTTGTGAAGGCGAAGACACAGGCCACGTTGCACTCTTTGTGTCCGGATGGGCAACTTGTGGATCATGCCGGCGCCGTTAATTATTTCCCGGAACAAGTAACGCCTAATCAAACCGTGAGCGCTGGTTACTACATGGCGAATCCGGTAAATTACGCAGATCAAGCCGAGTATCAAGTTCGTTCCAGCAATCGCTAAGTTGCGGGGCTGGGATGAAGAATTTTTTGCTACTCTTCACATGAGCCGTGAACAGTCAAAATCATAGTTCGTGGATGAAGTTAGATAAAGTAACTTAAGCGGAGCGCCTTCAAAAAGGGAATGCTGGCGATGGAGCAATGGACCACAACTCACGGAAGCAAAATTGTTTATCAGGGCAGTACTCTGGGAGAAGCTGCGAAGCTGTTTTTAGCTGTTCATTAAAAGCATAACCCGCATTGGGATTTGCGCTTTCTTTCCCATATTGAATATTCCTATTTACAAAGAGTGGTGCATCGCGTTAATGATCAAGCGCCAATCCCTTTATTTCTTCGGAGCTTCATCATGAAATTGATCCCATTCACAGTCTCTGCACTCCTTCTTAGCGTCTCACTTTCAGCGCATGCGGGCCTAGATGAAGTGGTAAAGCTCATAGCGAATAACCCCAAAGCTAGCTTTGATGTAAGCACCAAGACCACTAACGAGCCCATTGAAATTGATGTAAGCGTGGATGGCAAAACGATTGCTTCGGCAACTGCAATTCCAGAAGAATTTGTGAATGGTGTGCGCGGGCTTGTAGCGGCGAAAACCATCACATCATCCGAGTATACCTATGTAGTAAACTGGGAAAGCATGAGCCTTGTGCAGAATGATACTTCATTCTCAGTATATGATCTTCTTGCCGACATCAAAGACCACCAACAAGACCCTGTGGACGCAGCCGCAGGCGGAACAATGGGTGGAGATCTTTCAGAGGATATGAAGCCTTTGTCGGTGGTGGGCCCCTATGTTTCTTATCGCACCAGCGGAGACGATTATTACCCCGGTGCGGCACACCCTAATGAATGGGATAGTATATCCACCGTAGATGCTCGCAAAATTGGCAATGTCGCTGATGCTTCGATAAATCTTCTAGATTTAGTACAAGAATCGTCTCTCGTGAGAGCGATCAAAGCAGACACTGCTGTAAATAAGTTAGTACGTGGAAGAGCAGCTAAGGCGCTCAAATCAGCTAGGACAATTGAACAAGTTAATGATGCGATGATGGAAGGCCTACAAAAGCATTGTTTGTCGTTCCCTGGATTTGAAAATCAACTGAACTCCTTTGCGGTATACGATTATGACACCACAAAAAACTTGGTGAGCATCCGCATTCCCTTAGTGGCTGCAGCCCATGTTTGCCAGGCCGAGGCAAAGCCAGTGCAATTGGGATTGCTCGTAAACCCGCTTGTGGAATTCGAACTCTTGCTGCGTGAACAGGCCAAAAACAATGATGGCTTGTTAATGAAGAATGTAAAAAAATAGACCCAGTAATTTTCGGCACCTCAAGTGCGGAATTTATCCGTAAACGATCACTTTAATTCGAACACGATACGCAATTTTTTTCGGTTCATATCGCGGCCTGCGACAAAATCCGCGTTCCTAACTGCTTGCAGAGCCGCGCTGTCTAAGCGTTTATAGCCGCTTGATTTGATGAGGAGAATTTGCTCGGCTTTTCCCGTTTTATCTAGAAAAAAAGAAAGCTCCACTTCTCCTCGCTCACCCAACTGCCGAGAAATAGCAGGATACGCTGGAGACAAATTTCCGCGCACGATGGCTTCTGCTGTGCCGCTGCCCTCGTTGCGCCCAAAAGTTTGCGATTCATGATTCTCTACTATTTTTGTTTCTCCCAAATTCTCTGCAACAACTTCTTTTCCGAATTTTTTAGAAACTCTTTGAGAGGCACCCATTTCGAGCGAAAAATACTGCTGACTTAGATTCCCAACTTTGAAAACAGGGGATGACTGCAAAAAAAGAGCGAGGAATAAAAAAACCAACCCATGCAGAATGATAGAAGCAATTACGCTTAGGCTACGATGTTTCCCCATAGACTATAGCTCCGACTTCAAACCCAGATACACAGAAAATCGGGCCGTTCCGAAGCCCCGAACATCCTCATAGATATGATCGAGAAGATTGTCGACATGCAAAGTTAAGGCTAAATCAGACTTCAATTTTTGTTCAGCGCTTAATCCCACCAATAGATAGGAAGGCATGCGCACTCGCGCACCGGTAATTGGATCGGCATCTTCTCGGGCTCCAATATATTGCCAGTTAGAAGCAATTTTTGTTTGCTCTCCAGGCTGAATACCAATCGTGAAGCTATCTGTAACTCTAGGCTTACGAAGTAAGAGTAAGCCCGTATTTCGATCATAGGATCTTAGGAGTGTGATGGAATTTTTGAGATCCCAAAATCCATCCAAGAATCCCGACACAAATTCTTCCCCATCACTCTCTGAGGCGGAAATATTGGAATATTTACTGGTGGCTGAATTAAAATCGATGAGGTTATGAAAGCGGCTTTGAAAATAGTTTAGCTCTAGATGCCAATGCGTCCAATTCTCCTCTAACCCGGTATCCCAAGAATAGCTTTTACTGGGCTGCAAGGCAGTTGATCCAAAGCTTGAATAGTTTTGGTAGAGACTAGGAGCCTTGAACCCCGTGCCAAAAGAAGCCTTCCACTTTAGCGATTCCGGAATGATCCAATAGCCTGTTGCACTTCGAAATGTTGGCGCCGATCCATAAAGAGGATGGTAGTCCTCGCGCGCCCCAAGAGTAGCAAAGAAGCGCCCGGGAGACCATTGATCCTGCACAAATGCACTGAGCATCGCCGCAGATTTGGGATCCGCAAAATCCGAGGAGAATCCACGTTCATTTTGTGCCTCCAAACCAAATGTAAGTAAGTGTTGTTTGAGCGCCGAATAATCCTCTTGAAGCGAGGCCTTCATCACGTTGCCATTATAGAAACTGTTCCCGGAGGTAGAATCGGTTCGATCATGACTACTAAAGGAAAGTGCGGCCGTGCTCTGCAGTGTATCGTTGATGGAAAAATTGGTGAGTTTCGTGAGCAAAATGAACTGGCTATCCGTAGCCACCGTATTAAAACTATCGCCACCAGACCCACCCCTAGAATCCGTATCCGCACGAGAATTTATGTAGGTGCCTTTAAGCCGTAAGTTTGTATTTTCGCCCAGGGAATATTCTTTATCTCCCGCAAAACTATAACGCTTGTATCCATCTGCCTCTTTATTTCCAAGACGTTCATCCGCCGCGGAGAATCCCTTACTCTCCAGGAAGGAACTACTAAATCCAGCAGCGGAGAAATTCCCCTGAGCTGTGCCGTAGGATCCTCCGCTGAGATTGAGTTCCGCTTTTTTAGATCCACTTTTAGTAATGATGTTTACCACACCACCTAGGGCATCAGAGCCATAGAGCACACTCTCCGGCCCGCGAATCACTTCCACTCGCTCGATAGAATCCAAGGGAAAATTGGCAAAATCAAATCCACGAGCGGGCGAAAGTGGATCATTCACCGCAACTCCATCCACTAAAACCAGAGTATTTTCGCTCTGGGCCCCTCGAATGGAAAGCGACTTTGGCTGCCCTGCGCCTCCAGTGGAACTCATGTGCAAACCGGGCAAACTATTTAGGGCATTCGTTAAATCGGTGCCACCGCTAGATCGCACTTCCTCGCCCTGCAAAATGCTATAGTCTGAAGCAATATTGGCGCCATTTGAATTCGTGCGGGTAGCGGTAACCACTACTGTTTCGAGATCACTGGCGTGGGCAAAGTGTAATTGAGCGAAGGGAAGAAATAGAAAGACGAATAGACTCATAGAGACTCCTGCACGGGATCGTTACACTTAGCGAGCGATCGGGCTCATAGAAAAACTCTATATACCGTTGCGGCACAGCCCCGGAATCTCACCGGGTTCCCTCTGTTCTAAGCATTAAGCTTTTGTAGCATGCAAAGCATAACTCCTAAACTGAATTCAAGAAACCAATTGGCACGGCTTTTAAGTGTCTCTATGATTTGGATTTCGCAGTGGATACTTACTTGAGGGCAGCGCTGCAAGCGGCCTTTAGGCTTGGAAAATCACTGCGGCTGCATTTTTCCAGCTCTGCATGAAACTTTTCCACTAAATGCTTATCGCCAAGTTCAATCGCCCTCACGGCAGCAAGAGGAACTTGGTAGGGCATTGTTGCGAAAGCATTTTTGATCACCGCAAGATATTCTGGATCAGAGATTCGCTTTGAAGCTAGATTTACCGCTCTTACACGGAGAGAAGAGTTAGAATCTTTTAACAGAGCTTGAAGAATTTCCGGGCTTGGTATTTTTGAGCTCTGTAGACATGCATCTGCCACGATTCCACGAATCACAAAAGAAATCTTATCATCATTTAGCGGAAATTTTTTATTTAAGGCACGCAGAATTGATTCTTCGTTCTCAGCATTCCGAAGATTCACAATTGCATGCAGTAGATCCATTTGCTCATCCGCTTTCACTGTATCTATCGCCGCAATTAGTTGCGGCACCAAGCGATACTCATGCAGCACTGAGATGGTTTGCATCACAAGGTAAAAATCATGCCCCTTATCCTTCTGCAACTCTTCTGTGAGAAGGGCATCGAGATTCTTAATATCTTTTAGCTGTGCGATCGCTTTCTCTCGCGCAGCCGATTCACTATCCAATTTTTCCGCTAGCCCTAACCATTGCTCTCTCACAGTAGTAGCAGCCATCACCCGATTGAACTGAGTAAAGAGCAGCAGCAGAAATAGTATCAATTTAGCGGAAGTCATATAGATCAAACTCGCTTTCCTTGGCGCGCCCTTCGTCCGTAACTATGGATCGCGTATTTTTCCTGAGTTCCGCATTAAATTCATCACCACACTTTTCCTTAAGCATCATATCGATCGAAGTAAGAATGCCGCTTGTTGTAGCGAGGCCGTTCGTTAGCCAAGAAGATAAGATGAGCGAAGTATTCGGACTAACTTTCTCCAGAGATTTTTCAAAGTGTGCTCGGGAAGCACAGGAAAAATCTCCAAAAAAACTCGGCGGATGCCCACTCGCAGAGGCTTTACGCATTGCCTTCTCTAGCAACACTTCGCCCCCTCGCCCATGCGCTCTTTCGCTGCTATACCAAGCGTAGTTCAGTTTGCCGTTTTTAAATCGCCCTGGACTAAAATCCGGACCGCCACCATCTCTTGCGTGACCATTATAGAATACGGCTTCTTGCCCTTGAGCGACGGCGTCTAAAAATATTTTTTGCACCCTCGCACTCAGAGCCGCCTGTTCTTTTGCATGGAGTGCATTATATTTTGGGTCGGCACTAAGCGCCCCAGATACCACATGGATGCGAACCAATTTCCGTTGATTATTAAATCCTACAATTGTCTTGGTAAAATACTCCATATCCCTTGGATCCTGCCTAAAGCCGCACGCAAGGCTATTGCTTTGACAAGGAGCTAACAGCCTACTAGTAACGGTATCCAAATCCGAAGCAGACCAAATGCCATCCGTGGGAAGCTCTCCATCCATATAACCTTCGGCGAGTGTCATCTCAATCACCGGTTTTTTGTTAAAAGAAATATAGCGACCTAGGCAAGACTTGCCTTGCAGGCTTAAGCCCCGGCAGGAGTCTAGCATTTTAGATCTCCCCAATGCGCCATTGAGAGCTGTTAGGCACTTCAAAATTCCAACAGCGTTGTCTATCCCATTGCAACTGGAAGCTGCTTCGGCAATTTCCGTCGATAATAAGGCAGCTAAGAGGAGAAAAAATCGAAACACCATAAATACGCATCGGCTAGAATGAAGTTCTTCTGGAGTGCGCCGCCGTATAGAAACTGAAGTGGCATTATTTTCAAGAAGACGAGCTTACACTCCGCATTCCGCTGCCAACCTAGAATCGCCGCCTTGCGCACAGAGCTCTCCTGTACTTTCCGGAGGCACCACCTAATTTTTTATTTTTGAAGTTTATAGCGAGGCAGGATGCCGAAAGCTCAAATCGTCCATCCGGAGAGATAGCTGCGGGCGTTCCGCGCCCTTGCCCTTCGGGTTCGCTTACGCTCACGAAAAAATATCCTCCTGATATTTTTTCCGAACTCCACGGCATTGCTCAACACTCTCAGAATAAGCTCAAGCCCAAAACTCCAAAATTTCCCGCTGGCGAGGCGTGCGACGACACCTGACCAAAGCGGGCTCAAATGCCCGCTGCGGGAAAAAGGAGGAGCACAACAAAGCTAGCGGGAAATTTTGGAGTTTTGGTTTGGTGCATCCGGAGAGATTCGAACTCCCGACCAACTGGTTCGAAGCCAGCTACTCTATCCAACTGAGCTACGGATGCATGGAAAGAAGAATTATTGCTACCACAGGCACAGGAACTTAGGCAACGGCCAGAAAATGTCGCAAACCTTGTTCCCACCTCTATGCCATGATATTTGCTTAAGTCATGGAAGAAACACAGCAGCCCAAAGCTCATCTAGAAGAAATGCGAAGTATTGTAAGAATGCGTCGCCGTGGCATGTATATTTATGCACTGCCAAATTTATTCACCTCCATGAATCTCTTGCTGGGCTACTTATCCATCCTTTTCTCGGTGGATGGAAAATTCACAAAAGCTGCCTGGGCGATCTTGCTTGCCTCCGTATTTGATACCTTGGATGGCCGCGTGGCTCGTCTCACCAATACCACCTCGAAGTTCGGCCTGGAGTACGATTCTCTCTGCGATCTCGTATCCTTCGGTCTCGCCCCCTCGCTTCTCGTATATTATGCCGCGCTCAAACCATTTGGTCGCCTTGGCATGGCTGGGGCCGTGATCTTCGCCCTCTGCGGCGCATTGCGCTTAGCTCGTTTCAACGTGATGGCCTCCGCACTTCCGAAAAGTTATTTTCAGGGGCTCCCCATCCCCATGGCCTCAATGACTCTCTCTACCGCCATTTTTTTCAGCCATGAACTCAATCTCTCGATTGATCACAGCGCCTTCATTCTATCCTTAACTGTAGCCCTCGCGCTCCTCATGGTTTCCACCCTTCGCTTCCCGAGCTTTAAGGATGTGCACCTACGCCAGCGCCGAAATTTCACGGTGATTGCGCTAAGCTTCGCCCTCGTCTTTGCGCTCATTAGCTGGTTTGAGTTAGTGGCCTTCCTCCTTTTCCTCTCCTATATCTGCCTCTCGATTCTCTTTGATCTTTGGCGTGCACGAGGCAAATGGAAAAGCCCAACGACTTAAGAACTTTCAAGCTCACCCTAGCCTATATCGGCACGAACTATCGCGGCTGGCAAAAGCAGGCGGAGGATTTTCCGCTTCCCACGGTGCAGGAGGTGTTAGAAATCGCCGTAAAAAAAATCGTGGGCGAACAAAAATTTTTCATGCACGGAAGTGGACGCACTGATGCCGGCGTTCATGGTCGCGCGCAGGTGGCCCACCTGCGGATCACTTCAAAACTTCCTGTGGAACGGCTACTGCTGGCCTTAAATCGCCACCTGCCTGATGATGTGCGGATCATTAATCTGGAAGAAATGCCCGCAAAGTTTCACGCTCAGCTGGATGTGAATGCAAAAACCTATCGTTACTTTGTGCTCCACTCCCTGGATCAGAAACAGCAAGTGAATTGGCCCTTTTTGCGAAACTATACTTGGTATGTGAGCTATCCCTTGGATCTGGATAAAATGCGCCACGCTCTCGGCCAATTGGTGGGCATTCACGATTTTAAATCCTTCCAAAACCGAGGCACTCCTCTGCCCAGCACAGTACGAGAGATCCTCGCTGTAGAATTAAGCTCTCATCGCTTTGGTCAATCGGCTTTTCCCTGGCTTCCCCCACCAGAACTCAACTGCGAACTTTTGGAATTTCGCCTCCGCGGCACAGGGTTCTTAAAACAGATGGTGCGCACGATTGTTGGAACAGTGGTAGAAATTGGCCGAGGAAAATTAGCTCCAGAAGCCATGGGGGATATTCTTGCGCAAAAAAATCGGGAAGCGAGTGGCATCACCGCTCCCGCGAATGGACTATTTCTGGATCAAGTAGAGTACTAAGCTCTACATTGCCTCGTCTTCGAGATCTGGCTTACGATTAGGAATCGGCTCTAGAGAAAGCGTGAGCAAAAGGGCACCGTAGTCCTTCTCCACATAGCCGCGCACGCCCACGCACGCATGGGGTACTTTATAGAAATCGTATTGAGCGCCTAAGCCAAATTGAAACTGACCCGTTTCATGCAAAGTATCGAGCTGAGCCACGCCAGCACCAGAAGTAGCGCTGATCGAGTTTCGACGGTAGAGAAGGCTGCCCGTTAGAGTGAAACGTCGGCCAAGGTCTAGCTGCAATTCCGGCCCCGCGTGCAAAGTGGTATCCTTCACATCGGTATAGGTTCCCACTGCACCCAAAGACAGCCAGGTGACGCTTCCATAAAGCGACAAATAAAGCGTATCGGCCAAACTCCAAGTGCGATATTCCGCTCCCAATTCAAAACCATGCACGCCTTGTTGCACCAAGTTGGAGGCATAAGTGTGGCTGCCGTAGCCAAGAATCAAACTAAAGGGCGGACGCGACTTCGATCGCACAGGATTGAATGTGGTATCGTATACCGAGTTCGGCACAATGGGATTTCCCATAGGCGTATAGGTGATATTGTCTTGCGCTGCTGGAGCAGGCAAAAACACTTCATCGCTCTGAATCGGCTTATTCACCTGCAGACGGGCATCTTCCGAAGGCATCCCATTGCTAGGCGGTGGCAAATCCTCTTCGGGAGTGGTGCTCACAGAATTATTTTGGGTGGGATCAGGGATCGCAGCCTGAGGGGATGGATCTGTGGAAGGCGTATCCATCACTGGATTCGGGAGTAGATCCCCTTCATCAGCTCCTCGCGCATGCGGCAGCGCAACGAAGATAGAAAGAGCAAAAAGAAGGGGGATTAGTTTAATCTGTTTAGATTTCATATACATGAAGTCTAACAAATCGCGTTTCTAAGACAAAGTTTTTATGCTAAAGCTAGCAAACTATGACGAATTCCATGAACTTTTTGCCAGTCCCCGAAGTTAAATACCAAAAAAAGAGCGCTATTTTGGGTGAATTCCAAGTTTCAGTGCATTCGAGCCTCATGAGTGCTCGTTTGAACGAAGCTTATACCTCTCTCCAAAAACGCGTGGCGCTGCCAGGATTCCGTGCCGGTAAAGTGCCGATGGAACTTGTGCGCAAGAAATACAAAGAAGATGTATTGCAGGATGTTTTCCAAAAATTGGTGAACGAAACCTACCGCAAGGGCGCTAGCGAACATAAGGTTCCTGTTGCGGCAGATCCCTACATCACCAAAACCAACTTCAATGAGTGGCAAGATGGCAAAAACCTTGAGTATACCGCTGAAGTGGATTTGATCCCTGAAGTAACGGTGAAGAAATATAAGGGTCTTCCCGTGAATAAAAAAGATTCCAAAATTAAGGATGAGGACGTTGAAATCGTGCTCAAGAATCTCCTCGATCCAAAAGCAGAACTCGTGAATCTCGATGCTGGCACCAAATTCAAAGACGGCCGCTTCAAACCCTGCGCGTATATAATGGATTTGAAAAATAACGGTAAAAAATTCTATTAGTGTCACAAGATCAATCGCATGATAACAATTTGTGTCATTGCGAGGGCCCCCGATTAAAACATTCGGGGGTAAACTGCGCGACGGATCAATCTTTTAAGAAATTTAATTATGGA
>CAIPTA010000190.1 GCA_903867855.1 Oligoflexia bacterium
ATTTCCTCGATGCAAAATCCCTTGATGCGGTTTATGCCGTTGACGTGTTTGTGATGTTCAATCTATATGAAATTTTCAATTACCTAAAAGAGCTTCACCGAGTTTTGATCCCTGGGGGAATGATTTGTTTTAACATCGCTGACAGCAGATTCTTTAAAAAAGGACCGCCCCCCATTTTCCTACGCTTTCTCGAAACCTATCGAAAGAACAAGGGCTTGGGAGATTTTATTCAATGGAATTCTATTGATGCGGTGGTAGCGATTGCTTCGCATATTGGCTATAGCTATATTCCGTTCGACTCAAAATTTCTGCTTTTCCGGAAAAATCTCCGCGCACGCAAAGTAATAAGTCAAAAAGCATAGTCTCAAACTAAGCAAATTTTGAAATCATTAATATCGCGTGCCTGCTTTCGACTTTTTGAATCGCCCAATAACAAAATAGTGCATCCCCGACCAGAAAAATCGCAGGCCTCTGCCCAACGGCATATAAATCAATAGATTCAAAATACCCTGGAAGATTCGCCTAGGTCGCAAATAGAACCTCCTCATGGCAGATCGAGACAATTTTTCAAGCTCAGGGCGTGTTCGGCCATGGGGTACCCAAACCGCTGAATTTTCGGATAGTAGATTATTTTGATATTCACCTGAATGATCAAAGTGCCCAAACTTCTTTGCATCAATCCAAAGCTCGGTGCCCGGATACGGCTCGGTGATAGCAAAAACGGCATAGTCCAGACCACTTCCGATCGCGAAATTAATGGTCTCTTCTGTCATCGAAGCGCTCTCTCCAGGGAGTCCAATCATGAATGAGGAGGAGGCTAAGATTCCATGACGTTTGGTCATTTCAATTCCTCGTCGATTTTGCTCCACAGTAAGATTTTTCTTAATCGTTTTCAGCAATTCATTATTTCCAGACTCAGCACCAAAAGTAATTAGGTAACACCCCGCATCTTTCATGAGAGCTAGCAGTTCATCATTTACGCAGTTTGTTCTAGTGAAACACATCCACTGAATCTTCCATTTTTTTTGGATTATTCCCTTACAAAGCTCCATCACTCTGGTTTTGTTTACTGTGAAAATATCATCGTAGAATTGGAAACTATCAAAGCCCATATTTAGGAGTTGCTCAATTTCCGCCAGTACACGATTCGTCGAATGGTAGCGGAAGCTGCGGCCGAAAGTCAGTTTGGTTTCACAAAATGTGCATTGAAACGGACATCCCCTAGAGGTTAAGAGGTGAGCCACTCTCTTTCCTCTAATATAGACTGGGGGAAAATATTTTTGCATTTCAAAGAGGTCCCAAGTGGGCATCGGAAACAAGTCCAGCGAATCCACCAAAATCTCACGATCATTTCGCTGAATGGTTCCATCTTTTTTTCGAAACCAGATCCCCTTCACCTTTGAAAGTTTCTCTTCATCCTTTAGCGCATTCATTACATTGCGAATAATTATTTCACCTTCAGAAATTACTAGCAAATCAATGTATTCACTTTGAAGTCCTTCCTCAGGGAACACCGATACCTGTGGTCCCCCGAGAATAACCACGATTCTTGGATCAATCTCTTTCGCTATTTTAGCCACCGCGGCACAACGCCGCATATTCGTGATGTAGGCAGTCATACCCACAACATCGGGCTTAAACTTTTCTATGTCACCTTTGACTTCATCGAGCTGTTGTTTAGATACCTCATAATCGATGATTTTAACAAAGTGTCCCTGATCCCGCAGCGACGCCGCAATATAGGCCAGGCCTAACATAGGAAGCTCACCCGCGGCGGCGGATAGTCGGCCGTATGATTCTTCCATGGTGCCCGGTGGAACTATGAGCAAAATATTTTTCGGGGCGGTTAGTCTTGGGGGCAGCATTACCCCTTTTTGAGGTCGAATCGGATTAGAGATCTTTAATTTCTGCGTCTCTTCGTTACCAATTTCTAGGCTTAGCATTTCTTTCCATGGCCTTCGTTTTGTAAGAGTGTTGCGGGGGGCTAATTCTGTGGGGGCCTATACAGAGGGCAGGGGCCCGAGAAAGATCCTCATACATTCACAGGGAAAATGCCACCCTTTCCTAATTGATACCTTTGGTTGCAATTTCGGCTAATTATCCGCCAACCGTCTATTTTGCAAAAACTTTTGCAGGATGATAGACTATTGAAAGGAAACACAATGAAAAAAGCCAAAAAAAGCGCTGCCAAGCCAAAGCCTAAATCTGCGTCCACAAAAGCGAAAGAACCGTATTTTGGCGCTTTTAAGAAAATGAAGTATGCCGAATGGCACAAATCCTGGCTTAAAGGGCTTCAAGTACGCGCTAGCACCAATTCGGATACAGCAAACTACTATATTCAAGACATTCTTCTTACGTGAGCCACCCAGCTACCGAGCCAAAACGAAATAAAAATGAATTCCGGATCAATGTTTATGGGCTCGGATATACGGGTACTATTACCGCAGTTTGTTTAGCCTTAAAAAATCACTCCGTCCGAATTTACGAAAAAAACCAAGAAATGGTGAGACGCTTCAATGAGGGGAAACCAAGCTTTGCCCACATTGAGCTCAAATCAATTCAATCACAGATTGAACAATGCCATAAAAATATGGCTGCTTTTTCACTAGAGGAAAAAATTACTGCTGCTGATTTTCACCTCGCCTGCGTTGGTACACCATCAAATAAAATCGGGGATTTTGATTTGGAGCAAATCGTGGCGGTGTCGAAAAACATTAGCTCCAGTCTGAAAATTAAACAGCCAAATATTCCAATTGTTCTATTTCGCTCTACGATGCTTCCAAATTCGTTAAGAGAACTTGTTCTCCCGGTTATGGAGAAAGAATCTGGAATGCAGGAAGGCAAAGATTTTTTCCTTGCGGCATTTCCCGAATTTCTGAGAGAAGGCTCAGGGATACAAGATACTTGGAGCCCACTTCATTTTATCGTTGGTCCAATCTCCAAATTCCCAGAAGAAGCTCGCTCAAGGATAGATTCACTATTTCAGAATTCGCAGACTTTAGAAATCCTCACTCCTGAAGAGTGCTCGATGATTAAATTAGGCTCCAACGCTTTTCATTCGATGCAAATCGCCTTTGCCAATGAGCTGAGCGAACTTTGCAATAATCTTGGAATCTCAGGAAACAGAGTGCTATGTGCACTGATCAATGAGAATAAATTGAGATATGAACGTAATTATTTAAAACCTGGCCCTCCCTTTGGGGGCCCCTGCCTACCGAAAGATTTAGTAGCGATACAATCTATGGCTACCGCACATTCGACAAAAATACCCCTGCTCGAAAGCATTTCGATATCTAACCAAAATCGGCTGAATAAAATTGCGGACCTTATCTTAAAACAAAATAAGACTCGTATTGGATTCCATGGCATTTCCTTTAAGCCCGAAACGGGCGACACGCGGGGAAGTGCCGTTTTAAATATTATTGAACTATTACACTTAAAAAATCAGAATTTAAAAATCGAATTTTTCGACGAAAATTGTTCACTAGAAAACCTAAACCAAAAAATTAGGACGAAGGTAATTCCCGTTAGTGATCCAATCGAGCTACTCCGAGATGACACCAGTCTTTTGGTGATAGGTTCGCAGCGACCACAACCAGACTTTTTAGCGAATTTAATTATTAAGGAAAATATCTGCCTAGATCTGAACTACTTTGCGGATATTTCAAAGCACCTTAGTGAAAAACATCAGAACATATTATTTTTGTGCCCGCCTAAAATTTAAGATAGCATTCGTAGGTGAGCGGAAAAAAAAACCATGAGCGAGGCGAATTATATTACGATTTATTCTACGAGCAAGTTGATCGTTTGCTTGCCCTTCTAGATCGAGACGAAACCTCTCAACATTTCGGTTGTTTTGACCGAAACTTTTGGTTACATCGAAACTCCGATTTTCCGTCTGCCGCTCGCCAAATGGGAATTCAGCCGCTGGCGCACATTTGGAATGATTCAAGAAGCAGCTACTATCACAATCCTCAGCTACTCAAATGGATCATAGGGAGCATTAAATTTACGCTTACAATTCAAAAGTCAGATGGCTCCTACGATGAATGGTATCCTGGGGAGCGAGGATGGGCCGGGCCCACGGCCTATATACTATCTGCAATGGCTAAAACCTATGAGATAGTTCGACTTAAAATCCCCAGCGATTTAGACCTAAAAATTCATGAAAATTTTCGTAGATCCATCAGACACCTTCTTTATAATGAAGAAAAAGACGTTTTAGCCAATCATCAAGCGTTAGCTATCGCTGCTATTGCAGAAGCGCGTCTTCTATTGGGGGAAGCAGTGTCCGATTTAAACGAGATTCCCGCTTGGCACAGCTTTAAAAAATCGCTCCACGACGAGGGCTGGAGCTTGGAATACGACGGTGCAGACCCAGGATATCAAACAGCCACACTCAGCTTTTTAGCACGAGCACATAGGGCATGTAAATCAAATCAGATTGTAGAACTTATTGAATCGCAGCTCGAATTTATAAAATACTTTTTTTATCCAAACGGAGAATTTGCTGGAATAATTGGCAGTAGAAGCACTTCGAATTTATTCGTCTACGGGTTCGAGTACTGGTCTAGCATTTTTCCGATGGCTTTGGCCTTAGCAAGGGCCAGCGCAGATTCATTAATAGGCAGACACGCTCCCTCGCCAAAAGATCAGGAGGACCACTATTTAATTTACCGAATGGGAGAATTTTTTGAAGCCAGTGTACAGGCGAAAGCTTCGAATCAGACGCGAGAATCCGATAATATTCTCTTACCGTATGAAGAGAAAGAAGCAGATAAAAAATTTCCGGCAGCCGGACTAATTGTTCGTGGAAACAATTTCTACTACCTAGTTTTGAGCGTTACAAAAGGCGGATCACTTTTGGTTTTTAGCAAATTAACAAAAAAGCTAGTCTTTGTAAGTTCCGGATTATATCTGCAATGCGGCACAAAAAAATGGAGCTCGGCTATAGCTAATGAAAAAACAACGCTCAGTATTTTGACAAAAAGCCTCAAGGTAACGGGCTATATGCACGAGGTGAAATCACCAACATTTACCCCCCTAACATTTGTTCTATTTAGGATATTCATGCTTCTCTTTTCAAGATCTGCAAACTCTTCAATTCTTTTCAAACATCAGATCAGAAAAGCTTTGATGACAGCCAAGATTCTCTCGAAGATTTCCTTTTCAAGAGAAATTATGTTCGAAGAGAAATCACTTTGCATTAATGATCAGCTTATCGGATTGCCCGCCGCTGGACGATATACACTCTGGAATCATGGAATTCAGCATCACAGGCTCGTGCCACAGTCACGCTATCGTCACGACTCTGATTTCAACAGCGTTGACAAGCAAGAGTTCGATGCTAAAAATGGGGCATCCCATCATCAAACAGTAAACATCGAGCTATAGTTTATGTGCGGAATCTCTGGAATTTTCAGTCGCGATAAAAAATTCTTAAGCAGAGAAAATGTAGAAGATATGAACTCAACTCAACGTGCTCGCGGCCCAGATGGGGAAGGAGTATATGTAGACGAGTTTGTTGTCCTTGGTCATACCAGATTAGCCATTAACAGCAGCATTACCGATGGCATCCAGCCGATGGTAGACGAGATAACAAAAAATTCAGTCGTATTTAATGGCGAGATCTACAATCATCAGAAATTGCGCACGCAACTGATGCTATTAGGTGAAAAATTTAACGGCCAATCAGACACAGAAGTTCTTCTTCGTGGTCTCAATAGATTTGGTCTTGAATTTGTTCAAAAGATCGATGGTGATTTTGCCTTTGCATTTTGGAACTCCGACACAAAACAGCTTTTGCTTTGTCGAGACAGACTAGGAATTAAGCCACTCTACTATCTAAAAGTTGGATCCACTCTTTTTTTCGCCTCCGAAATTAAGGCCCTGCAGAAATGGTCAAGTAAGGAAATCTCTCCAATCGGCCTCGAAAATTTTTTCGCTTTCCGCTATACCAGGGGCGAACACACGCTTTGGAGTGACATCAAAAAAGTCTTGCCGGGAAGTGCGTTGGTTTTTGATCTAAATTTAGGTGTGAACATTATTTCATACTGGCAAATGTATAAAAACAATTTAGCAGATTTTCAGCCTGCCGATTTCTTGAGTTCCTTCAAAGAGTCCTGCGAGCTCAGAGCAATTTCAACACTTAAAGTAGGTTTATTTTCATCGGGCGGAATTGATTCAGCGTTTATTGCCAGACTGACTGCAAATCATTTGGCAGAAAGCTTTACCTATCAAATGCCAGGAGAAATTGATGATGTTCAAAATGCAAAACAGCTTGCAGAGGAGCTTGGCCTGAGCAATATCATCGTAAACGAAAAGGAAAACTGGTTTGAATCACTGGGTACAATATTGAAGTGCCTCGATGATCCAATTGCTGACTCTATTCTCTATCCAACCTATAGGCTTTGCCATGAAGCAAAGAAAAAGGTTTCTATTGCCCTTTCTGGAGAAGGTGCAGATGAATTATTCGCCAGCTATGGCCATCAGAATATCATCCGCCTTTTACTACGACTTCGAGCATTTTTTGGAAAGGCTATTCTCAAAAGACTCACAAAGATATTAAATATCCTGCCATTACATTTTTTCCCTCTTCACCTATTCTATCCCGCCTCAATGGATCTATCCCTGAGGCTTCGCCTAATCAAACTCATCCAGAATTGTGATGATATTGTTCATGTGTATCACATTACAACATCGCTATGGTCCGAGGAGGAGCGGCGAAAACTGCTTCGATGTTCCATTGGTGATGCGCCTCTCATCGCCCAATCCAAGCAATACCTAGAGCAAAGCGGCGCCAATAAAAGAGTTGAGTTTGAGCAAATTCGAGCTTTAGATCTCGGCTTCTGGCTACCTGACTATGGGCTAAAAAGGCTTGATTCGCTCTCGATGTCACTAGGCCTTGAACTTAGGCTTCCTTACCTTTCTCACATGTTAGTAGAAGCAAGCGTTTCGGCTGGCCCGAGTACTTATGCTGATAATAAAACATTTCTAAGAGAGGCGATTGCGAAGTCTGGGAGCTCATTTTGGAAGCGAAAAAAAAATCCCTTCACTTTTCCGTTGAAAGATAATGTGAATAATAATTTCTTTGAGTTTTCCAGAAAAATACTTAACGACGATAGCATTAAACGACACCACATCTTAAATTCATGCTTCGTATCGGATTGGTTGCGAGGCTATAATCACAGTGTTCTCCATTCTAAAAAGCTCTTTTCGCTAGTTGTATTTCAAATGTGGTGTGAAGAGAACCTTTAGAAAGTCGCAGGCTGTTCCGAGCTATACTATTTACATGAAAGCGAGTGGTACATTTCAAATGCAAATTCAAGGGAATTTGAATAAAATGCCCTATACTTGGCTTTGAAGCGAAGCCAATAGGCAACAGCTTAATAACTGCGGATACATGAAAATGATTAAAAATTTTTTACTTTCATTTCTTTTCCTCTCGACTCTGGCACTTGGCTATTTGAGTTGGGAATCAAGATTGAAAATAGAATCTCTTAAATCTCAAATCAAAACTCAAATCAAGCCAGAACAATGCGTAAACTTCCTGCCAGAGGATATACAACCAGCTATTACCTGCCCAAAGGGCCTAAAATTTCATAGAATCCCAATTAAAGAAGGCAATGAAACAGCAATACGAGAGTATTGCTCTAATGACGTTGCCGAAGGTATTCAAAAACATATTGGCCCTTTTGTAGTGCGACGACTTTCTGGAAGTATTGGCTACTCGGGGAGCTACAATTCGGATGGGATAAGGGAAGGCACTGAAATAGAGTACGATGCCAATGGTAAGAAAGTTGTTGAGAGGCAAGTCCGAAATGGCATGAGTAATGGTTGGACCTATCACTATCGACTGGATGGAACGCTGGAGAAAAAAGATTTTTATATTAATGACCAAATAAGCTCTGGCACCAAAAACCCCATATTGGTTTTTCGTAAAAAAGAATTTTACGCCTGTAGAGCAAACACAACATGCTTCAATTTTTCCCTGGCAAACAAATCAGAAAATGCAATTAGTCGATGGGAAATCGAAGCCATCATTAGAGATACGAAAGGGAACCAAATTGGTGTAGCTGCCGCCAATGGTGCAACCTTAGAATCGATGAGAGAAATTAATTCAACATTTTCATTCCCAAAAGTTCAGCCCAAACAAGTAGCCTATTACACCGTTACGGCCAAACTTATCGAGCTGACTATCGAAAAAACTCCATTCGATGCGACCAAGGAATTTAAAATTCAACAATAAGTGCAATGTATGAGCCTCGCGATCATAATTTTTACAAAGAACGAGGCGGCTTCAATTTCACGTATTATCGAAGAAATCCACCAGGTGATGAAATCGATAGGAACACAAAGCTATAAAATCTACTTGGTGGATGATTCCTGCGATGGTACCGAAGCGATAGCAATAAACCAGAACACAATTGTAATTCGATCCACGAATGCCGGCTTAGGTGCCGCATTTTCTAAGGCTTGCGAGTATTTCATAGGTATCAGGCCCGCAGATCAGTATTGTTTTCTAGATGGCGATGGACAAGTTGACCTGCAGGAAATTCCAAGATTTCTGGAAGTACATCGCGAGTCCAAGGCTGAAATTGTAATCGGCTCTCGGTTTCTCAATAAAAATAGTGTTGCCTACTCATATCCAA
>CAIPTA010000191.1 GCA_903867855.1 Oligoflexia bacterium
AACTACAAAGGCAGTTTTGGCGTTTGCAGCAAAGAATAATTCCTCGACCGCGACTGCATCTGGTGTAATCGTAAGGTTGGGCAAAACTAATAAATAGCCGTGAGAATCTTGAGCTATGGAGAGACGACTCTGTTTGCCAAAGCCCATGCTACCAGTATTCCAATTGATACTTTGGGTATAGCGTTGTGTGAAGTTATCGTTCACATAACCACTTGCTCGCAGCGAGGAATTACTATTTTCTATTTTTGATTTCGTCTGAGCAACTTTGCATTCCTTCTCGGCGATTGGGGCTAATGAAGCGGGGATTTCGAGTTCTGCTAAATCGTAGAAACGACTTTTTCGCAAAACTTTTGCCGTCGACGAATTTTGTAGAATCTGAACCTGGGAAATATTTTCTGGCAGACAATGAGCCGCTGTGATGAGTGCACAACGTTCATCCAATTTTAGGAGCGAGGCTGTGCATTGCACGGATTCTCGCGGCGCTACGGCTTCGATTTCAAAATAGGAAGCGGCATTAGCCTGTGCGAGGGCAGCGATGAAAAAGAGGATTTGAAATAGCATCACGGGCCTTTATATAATAATTGACTGATTTAGTCAAATTATTAAAGTTAAGTAAAGTCAATTACTTATACCCTGGGCACCCCGAAAAGGCCGGATCCATGGCCAAGGCTCGGGATTAGGCGGCTAGGCACTCATGCACCACCGCCTAATTCCAGCCAATCAACGAAAGCTCCCGAAGCAGAATCCCCCTAGCCCTTGCAAAGACGGCCATTTTTTAACTTAAGAATCACTGTCGAATCGTAATAGGGATCGCCAGCAAATTTCTTCCATTCACCATAACTTTCCACATCCACCACTTGGTCTGGTGTTGTTTCGCAAGCTCTTACTGCCTCTACGCAGCGGCCCATCCAGTATAAGTACACGTCATCACCATTCATCACTGGCTCCTTCGTACAGGCATCAAAGTTAGCGAGATTTCCGCCGTCCTTTTGAAGCTGCTGCTGCTGGTACTCGTGCTCAAGGTCAGCTTTTGCGATTGGAGATTTGATAACCATAAGTGCCATGAATACCATGAATCCTAGGGTGAGTTTTGGGCTTACAGTTTGCATAAAATGGCCTTTCCGTGTTTGTAATTTTATTTTACAGTTCAGTGAAAGTGAATATAGCCTCAATTTCGCAGCGCATCATTTGTTTATTCTGACATTCTGACATCGTGGTCGGGGTGACAGGATTCGAACCCGCGACCCTCTCATCCCGAAGCAAGCTTTCTTATCCCCCATAAATCACACTTCAAAAAATCTTCCTTTATATCAGCCACTTAATTCCACGCTAACTACCGATAAAGTCGACCTCTTGTTTGTCGAATTTTCGTCACGATAAAATCACTATCGAAGGAGTACCCATGGAACAAAAAAGCAAATACAAGAAATACGAGGCAGCAATTCAAGCAGCAATATCTGCAACCTGAGAACCCGACCTCTTTCCGGATATTAATATCCCTCGCACTACAGCTTTATACTGGATACAGCGTGATCTTGAACTCAATGATCCAGTCCTTGCACCGCTCGTAGAAGCGATTAATGAAAATAAAAGAAAGTGCGAAGACACACAAAAAGATCTCAGCGAGCGAGAAGCAATGATTACCCTACTCCATAGCGTTTTCAAACTCATGGGATTTAAACTTAGCTGGAAACATATTGAACACAAAGAAATCAAATCAAAAATTCTTAATGCCATCGAAGCGGCGATGAAGATTGCTCCCCGTGATCAGTGCTTAGCAGAAATCGGACTATCTATTTCAAGATACAAACGATGGCGCCGAGAACGAAGGGGATGCGCCATATCGAACACAAAATCTTGCCCGAGAGTGAATGCAAATCAGCTCACTTACCAAGAAGTACAAAAAATGAAAGAGTTAGTCACGTCTAAAGAATTTTCTCACTTCCCTATTCGATCACTTCACTACTACGCAAAGAGAGAGGGCATACTGTATTGCTCCTACTCTACATGTAGAAAGTATATTGATCATTTCAAATGGCAACGGGCGAGAAAGAAATTTCGAAAAAGAAAGTTTGATATTGGAATTCGAGCAAACCATCCGAATGAAATTTGGCATCTGGATCTTTCCTATTTTATTCTTCCCAATAAAACTAAATGCTACATACAAGCGGTAGTTGATAACTACTCTCGTTACGTACTTTCCTGGCAGATTTTAGAATCCTTTGACGGAGCAAAAACTGGTGAATTGCTCCAGCGAGCCATAGCTAGAGCTAGGGGGGAGAATGAATCCGAAAAAATTCTTCGCCTTATCGTTGACGGTGGAAGTGAAAACAAGGGACGCGAAGTAGAAAGGCTTGAAGACGAGGGAAACTTCAGAAAAGAAGTGGCAAGATTTGAGATTTCATTTTCCAATTCGATGATAGAAACCGTTTTTCGTTCTATGAAGCACAACTATCTTTTCCATCAGGAGATCCGCAATCATCCAGCTTTAAAAAAACATGTCGATTTTTGGATTACTGAGCATAATAATAGAATTCCCCACTCCTCATTCAATGGGGAAACGCCACTGGAAAAGTTTAAGCAGTCCAGTAATAAAGAAACTGCGATCCGCATAGTAGTTGGATATAAAGAAGCAAAACAACTTCGCATCAGCGAGAACCAAAAAGTATATTGCGTAAAATGTGATGTAGCTTAAAGAATCACAAATAGAATCGAGCCAGAAATTAGACTACAAATTCCACCAAAAATAATTACGCCTTCGATGGGCATGGATTTAATCACGACCGCACCAATCAGCATTGTTACTAGAATTTTTGATAAAGAAACAAATACAGAATTAATGCTGAAGACAGTGGCCGTCATTTTTCTCACATGAAATCTTTTTATTATATACCCAGAGAAAGTCGAAAAATATGCTGATAGGATCATTATTCTTATCATCCACACTGATATCGCCAGAATTGGCATGCGCACGAATCCGAATAAGACAAAAAATAAAGATGAAAAAACCAGACTAATCGCTGGAAGCTTAGCAGACTCCAACATCCCAGACCATTTCCAGATTGATCCTCCTGCTAGACGAGATAAGCTCATGCCAGCTTGAATAAGTCCAAACACTCCAATATTACTAATCCCTAAACTCTTGACCGTGGGCCAGAGGCCAAACTCCACCACACCATCGGACAAGCCATAAAAAAATAGTGCCAAGAGAATCCATTTCAGTTCTGGCAGAAGTGCCAGATAGTCTGGTTTAGTATTTTGACTTTGGCTATTCTCTGTATGTCCAGAAGGAAGAAGAGCAGCATAAATAAAGAATAATACAGCCAGAATGAGAAATGGTAGTAAGGCCGAATAGGAAATCTCTGTTTTTTAGCCATAACGTCTTATCAGATGATTTTGCGGTTTATAATCTTAAGAATGGCTATTTCTGGAATGTTTTTTGTAACAGAGTAGCTGAAATATTCTACCAACTGGCAGATGACGCGTAAGTTTAGCGCTATAAACGTATGATATCGAACAATTTTTCAATTGAAATTTTGCTCGATAACCGCTCTTCCATTTTCCATTGTAGTTGGCTCCCCTAGGCCCACAATTCGAAATTAAAAATAAATTGACGCATATTGTCAAATGAGGTACACGAAATCTGATTATAAAAATTTTTTAAAGGGGAATATCATGAAACTCGGACTCGCAATCGTAGGTTTAGCACTACTTGGCTCATCGGCTTTTGCCCATAGCGCCATAACAGTTCAGGGACAAATCCATAATGATGAAAGCTGTGACTCTCTTAGTGCAGTGACTGGAACAAATGTAGACTCTGGAGCACTTGTTTCGGCATGTGCAGAAGGCTTAGAGAAAGCAAATTTTACAAATGGCGCAACCGCAAGTGCACTTTCCGATCGAGGCACTTACTATATTGTTGGGACTATTCGAACCGTAACTGAAATGGGCGTGAAGGGCCAAATTATGACAGTTCAAGAAATTGCGAAAATGAATGAGTAAACATCGCGTTTAAGCGTGAGCCCGCTAGCACAGTAAATGCATTTAGTTGAAGCCTATTGTAGGCAGTGTGAGCTTGGCAAGAATTTGCGGCCCGCTGTGCCGCAAGCTTCCTCTGGTAAATTTTACTGCACGTAAGGCTTTCTAATTGGAAAAAATGGTGAGTGCGAAGCTCATTCCCATCGGTACTTACCACAGGCAAAAGAATGGTCCCCGTGATGTCCCCACGTGATCGGAATTTTAGCGAAAAAAAGCCCGCTTTTGTTGAGCGGGTTTGATTGACCAAAACTGAAATTAATTACAAGTGAGTTTAGGATGAAGATTATCTGCACTCATGGTTAATGAGTTATGGCGCTGGGTTGAATTCTACAGACATGATAGCGCAATCGCTGTAATCATCGCTGCCCTTGTTAGCTTTCACGGTGTAAGGACCATTGTAATATGTCTCTACCGGACTGTTTGGATTGGCGCCGGTATCCAGCAATAACGTTGTAGGCTCATCAGAGGATTTTGTCTTATTAATGGATGCGATCGCATCGCGAGCTGATTGAGCTTGAGTGCGGCATTTTCCACCAAGGATATCTTGAGCAAAAGCAGAAATTGAAAAGGTGGATAGAATTGTTAGTAACAATACGTACTTCATTTTGTACTCCTATTTGCATTTATTGAAACAATGGACATTGTACTATCAATTATAATGCGTGGAGTCAATTTTTGGTGTTCGGTTAACCAATCTTAATTCTCGAAAGCTGCTTTTTAGGGTCACTGGCATCCTGGCTGGGCCAGATAGCCAACAAAGAGCGCTCATGATGATGCGATTTAGTATCCGCCCCGCTACGCCTATTCAATTTCCACCCAATCAATGTTCAGGCACATGAGCTGTTCCGAGGGAGAGTGGTCAACCACTTTTGCCCACTCGTCTATCATTTCAAGGAATCTGCTGCGAAGTAGTTCCGCATCTTTTTTGGATACAGCAACTGGACTCGTGAATACCAGTTCAGTGGATTTTAAGCCTTCGAGATTCTCCATAGCTTTCAATCGCCAATTTAGGTGATGGCGTGCTGCTAGCGGGGACTCCGCACTCACATGGGTGCTTTGTGGTCCGTAGTGGAGTTTATCTCCGTTATAAACACAAAGACCATGCTTCACGAGGAACCTCGTAACGCGCGCCACTTGCGCTCGCGAGAGCCGCAGGCGTTCTGCAATAGCCTCAATCGTATCAATTCCCTTTAATGCTGTGACTAAGCGAACCGCGCTATAGTACCACTGCGAGTAAAAAATTGCTTTCGTTGGTTCATCAAGTTCTCGCGTTTTGGAAATTCTTTTTTCTATTTTTTGGCTTTGTTCATGCAGTTTTTCTAGCTGTCGCTTCATCTGAGATTTTAAGCGCTGGTTTCCCGCACGCTCTAGTTGTACGAGGCAGAGAAAATAATCGCTCTCTAATTCATTTAAACTAAAAAACTCTGCAAGTGAGCTTGCTGTTTCTGCATTCATCTCTCGATGGCTCGCCATGATCTGACTCAGCATCGAAGTTTGAATGCCGAGAAATTCTGCCATTTTACGAAACTGCCCATGACCGTTGCGTGGCTGGGATTTCACCCACTCACGAATGAAGGCTCGATAGTCTTTACATTCAAAGAGTTGCATTTCTATAGTTTAGCAAAAAGATAATTTTAGTCATTACTTTTCACATAATAGATCTTTAAATATGCTGCGAAGCATTATATTCACTACTTCTGCCGATGTAGCTTCAAATAAACCTAATGGGCCACATACTCGAAGGAATTCGAGGCTATATCGGCAGACAATTTGTTGACAAATATTGTCAATTATTATAAAACAGGGCACATGTGGCTCAAATTCGAGGAGTAATTATGAAAACGAGTTTTTGGAAAATGAATCAACTGCTGGCGCTTGCTGCAATTTTCATCGCTCTTCCGGCGCATGCTGGACCACGAGATTCTGGCGGCGGCTCTGGCTGTTTAAGCGAAATCTTTCGTTCCGCTTCCACCGTCTCCGATTGGCTGGAGACGAACGGAGCAAAGCTGAGCCCTCCGGTCAAAGCTTCCGACTTTTTGAACAGTGTGGACCCATCGGCAATTCGATTCACCCAGGATGATCTTCAATATCAAGGCAATCCCGTTGATGCATATTTTGACGGTAAATTCATCCGCGTAAGATGTGACCGCCTTCAAAGGGATAGTGCAGATGCACAAAACCGCGTGATCGCACATGAAGTATTCCGCAAGATGGGTCATGAAGGGGATAAATATGAGCTTTCGAGACAAATCTCGGTTTTGTCTTCCCAGTCGAATACGCATAGTGAGGAGCAATCCTTAGATGTCCCGGCTAATAGCAGTTCCGGAACCTGTATAAATCTTTCGCTAGCGGTTTCAAACGGCCATATTCTCCCGCAAAGTCTATTAGACGAATGGAAGAAAGAAGCCCAAGACAATGCGATGAACTTATGCGAGAGCATCGAACTTAAGCATTGCCGCATTATTCAAAAGGATCTTATTACTGCAGTCGATGAAATTAAGCAAATTGGCTTGATATTGCTCATAAAAGAAGAAGCGGTGAGGATAGTTCACTCTTTTTTCCACTTCATTGTAGAATTCATTGCTCCAGCCATAGTGCAAAACAATATCAG
>CAIPTA010000192.1 GCA_903867855.1 Oligoflexia bacterium
GCCATCGGGAGCGCGTCTTTCCGATATTGCCTCCGCAACTGGTGTTTCTCTCGATATTTTGAAGCAATGGAACGCGGATTTGATTCGTGGCTATACCCCTTATTCCAAAACCGGCTCAGTGGATATTTATGTTCCGAAAACTTTGGTGAACAAAGTGGAAGAGAATCGTCTCGCGATCGAAAGAATCAAGCGAGTGAAGTTGGGCGCTCCAGAACGTAGAGCCTTCGCTAGCTTAGAAGATACAGACGGTTCCTATAATGTGTATGTAGTTCGTGGAGGAGATAGTCTCTACACGATCGCTCGTCACCTTAAAGTTTCCGTGCGCACCTTGATGAAAATCAACGGCTTGCATCACCGAAAAATTCATCCAGGCCAGCGCCTTCGCTACTATGGCGATTCCGTATCTGCCCATATTTCTAAGCCTCGCCAAGTGGCCAGCGTGAGTGGGGAGAAACACCACCATCGCCGTAAAAAGCACCACGAACAAGAATGAGCTTGATACTTTATCACTACTGGCGCTCCAGCGCCTCATGGCGAGTGCGTTGGGCCATTGAGCTTAAGAAAATTCCATGTGACTATCGTGCGGTTGATCTCCTTCAAGGAGCGGAAAAGAAAGCCGAGTATCTTGCGCATAATCCTTCGGGTTATGTGCCATGTTTGATCGCTGGCGATTTTCAATTGGGCGAATCGATGGCAATCCTAGAATGGCTCGAAGAAAAATATCCTACCCATCCTCTGCTAGGCGCGATTTCCAACGAACGGGCAAAGATTCGACAAGTGGCAGAAACCATTAATTCTGGCATTCAGCCTTTGCAAAATTTAGATGTGCTGAAGAAATTCTCTCCTGATAAGGAAGAACAAAAAAAATGGGTGCAACATTGGATTCAGCGCGGAATGTCTGTGGTGGAATCTTTGCTCCTGGCTTCAGGAAATCAAAAAACAAAGTTTTGTTTTGGTGATAGCCCGAGCTTAGCAGATCTCTGCTTGATTCCTCAGTGCCATGCTGCGAGACGTTTCGAAGTAGACCTTAGCGCCTTTCCTCGTTGCAATTCAATTTTTGAGCACGCGCTTAGCACTGAGGCTTGCATAAAATCTTCGCCAGAAGCCTGGCAGCCTTAGAGGCTATATCGATTTTCATTCGCGATCGCGATGAGCTCTAGCAGCACAGCCTCTGATTTTTTGCTAAGGGCCTTTGCGGGGCGCCCGCATTGGTGCGCAATAAAGGCATCCACTATTTGAATAAAGGCATTGGGTGAGAAATTCTTTCTTCGCTTCAGCAAAAGATCTACGGCGTAGATGATGCCGTCACCAGTAATGTAATGATTGCGATTCACGTGGCTTGATCGCATTGTCATTTCAAGGAGACGCTTGCGTATCCCAGTTTTATCTTTGCTCTTCGAGGAGGCTCGCACTAAATCTAGGTAAGCAGTTTGAAAGCTTGTCACCTTAGGCTGAAATTTTTTGTGATTTTTGAGTAGAGCCTTCGTGCAAAATGGAGTGCGTATCAAGTTAATGAAGTCGGCAGAGTGAAGCAAACTCTCAGAGGTTAGATAGTGTTTTGGCAGTTCACGCAAAATATTTCTAATATCGAAAAGCGCTTCGCAGTTCACCCCATCTGGGGTTCGATGTTCTCCACGAGCACTTTCTTTTCGTTCAAAGTATTCGTAGGCTACGTATAGCTTTGCACAAAGTTTGCTGTGATTTTTTTGTAGATATATCGCAGTTGGAGAGTCGAATCCTACTCGCTGCAAGAAATTAAGCGCTTTACTATTGGTATAGGCGTTCCAAAATTTTTTAATATGTTCTGATTCCGCGAAGGCTCTGATTTCCTTCTTTTCGCCCGTGCGCACAAAGTGAATCATCTGCGCAAAAGTTTGCACCAAATATTTTGCCTTGATCTTCTGCTCTTTTAGGTTCGTAGAAAAGCGAGTCACATCATCATAGCGATAGAGGTGATGGCAGAGTCCGAGCTGACGAATCGATCCATAATCGATGATGCCGCCAGAAATGAGCATATTGTCGCCGTCCCAATCGAGCCAACAAAAGATATATTCATCTTCTAGCCTGGCGGCGAATTCCCCATAATTTTTTGAGATTGTATCTAAGAGATGATCATATTGACGGGCGCGAGGAAGTTCTCGGGGCCAATTTTTATTGCGAAGCTCTCGATCAATATGAGTGTCGATTGCTGCTTTTAGTTGAAGTTGATTTCCCTGCTTTAGGTGCAAAAATAAATGTGATGGACGAAGTAGATTTTTCGCGGCTCTTATATTGATGGCATGACCATCTTTCGTGTCTACAATGGCAAGTGTGCGCTCGGTGAACATGCCACGCGCATGGAAAGATTCACTTAAAATTGCGGCGGTTAGGCCTTCATCAATATCTGCAAGGCCCGAACCGTAGGAAACTTTTTTATCGCCAGTTTTGATCGGTTTTCCCTCATACACCGAGCCTGGGCTCAATCGCGTAACACCAGTGCCACAGCTTGAGATATCCCATTGTGCGCCCGAAGGAGAATTGAAGCTGCCATTCCACATGCTGCGGCCATCGCCGGAAGTGGTGCCAAGCTTGGAACTATGCTGCAGTTGCAGATAACGAGTGGCCATATACTTTCCGGGCTTGATATCTTTTTTGGGAAATTGAACGCCATTCAACTGATCGTATTCGTTGATAATACGTAGGGAAAATGTCTCGATGAGTTTTTTCTCCAATTCCGTATTCAGAGAGTTCGGGTGAGATTCTGGTATCAGACCCATTTCTTTGGCGAGAGTGAAATTGAAGTAGGCAATTTTAACGTCTCTTAGAATTCTCGCTTCATACTCGATATAGCCCGTGGGCACGCGCTTCTTCCAGGGATGGGAGCCATCGATAGTCGTAAAAAGGGAATAGAGCTCCGGTGCAGAATCCGGTGCTGATAGAGCGTGCTTTCGAGCGCTTGCTGTCATACCAACTAGATCGGTTTATGATGCATTGGGCTTTAATTTTTGAGCGAGGAAATGGCGCTGCCGTGTAGCCTAGAAGAGTATTTTTTCATCCTGGAATTGATCTTGCTCATCGAAAGTATATTGGCGGTGAAAGTCTCGGCCTTCGAATACAAGATGAATCCAGCGTTGGTCGCTATCCCACATTTTTGAAAAGGGGATTTCAGCAAGTTTAACCCAGTGAGCGTCGCACTCTTCGGTAGAAGCCTGAAGGCACCCTGAAAAATCATAGGCTCGAAACACAGTGCAGTGGTTATTCCAAGAATTGCCCTTGGGAAAGAAGAACTCCAGTTCCCCGATTTTTTCTAAGTTAGTGGGTGTGATGCCGGTTTCTTCCTTTGTTTCTCTGATGGCCGCGGCTTCCAGAGTTTCATTTTCGTTCGCTTTTCCACCCGGCATATTCCATTTGCCAGCGCCTTGTCCGCGCTTTTTTAGAATCATGAGGAGTTGCTGCTCTTGCTGATCAATCACGAAGCAAAGAACTGTACGTTTTGGCTTTAGAGCCTTTATTTTTAGCTTGTCTTGAGGCTTTTCACTCTTGCTCATTTAACACCCCGCATCTCAATTGACTTTGCTCTCTCTATAGGGAAGACTCGACTCTAATTCTATAACGGAGGCTTTCCATGAGCACAACAAACAATGCAGTGATTCTTTCTGCGGCCCGCACACCGATCGGTAGTTTTCTCGGTTGTCTTTCAGCAATTCCAGCACCACGCTTGGGAGCAACGGCCATCAAGGCGGCTCTGGAGCGCGCCAAGCTCTCTGGTGATAAAGTGGATCAAGTGATTATGGGCAATGTGCTAGCGGCAGGTGAGGGGCAAGCACCCGCACGCCAAGCCTCCATCTTCGCAGGCATTCCTCATTCGGCTGGAGCCACCACTATTAATAAAGTTTGTGGAAGTGGCATGCAGGCTTTGAATCTTGCGAAAAATGCTATCCTCACTGGCGAGAGTGAATGCGTAGTGGCCGGCGGCATGGAAAATATGAGCCTCACGCCTTATTTCATGCAGGATGCGCGCACTGGTTTCCGCATGGGCGAAAAGAAATTGATCGATTCTATGGTGCACGATGGCCTTTGGGACCCTTACAATAATTTCCACATGGGCAGTGCTGCTGAACTTTGCGTGAAAGAATATCATTTCACCCGTGAAGAGCAGGATCGCTTCTCGAAGCAAAGTTTCGAGCGCGCACAAGCAGCCATCAAAAGCGGTGCCTTCAAAAAAGAAATTGCAACGATCTCTGTGCCTCAACGCAAGGGCGATGCTCTGATCATTGATACGGATGAAGGCCCTGGGAAAGCAGACTTTGCAAAAATGGCTGCCCTAAAGCCAGTTTTTGAAAAAGACGGCACCATCACCGCCGCTAATGCCTCCACTATCAATGATGGAGCCGCGGCACTAATCGTATCTAGCCAAGACTTTGCAAAGCGCAATGGCATCCAGCCTATCGCGCGCATCGTTTCCTGTGCAATCCATTCGCAGGCGCCAGAGTGGTTCACCACAGCTCCCGTGGAAGCAATGAAAAAAGCGCTCGCCAAAGCGAACATGAAAGCCAGCGATATTGATCTCTGGGAAGTGAACGAAGCGTTCGCAGTGGTTGCGCTTGCTGCAGCGAAGGGCCTCGAAATTCCAGAAACGAAACTGAATATTAATGGCGGTGGCATTTCCTTGGGTCATCCGATCGGTGCTAGCGGCGCTAGGATCGTGGTTACTCTTCTGCACGCTCTCGAGCAGCGCGGAGTGAAACGCGGTATGGCTAGCCTCTGCATCGGCGGCGGTGAAGGTATCGCGATGATTGTGGAGCGCATGTAAAATGGCTGTAAAGATTTACAATAATGCCTTTGAGGCAACGTTTGATGTTCCCAGCAACTGCACGATTCTGCTCGGTGGATTTGGACTCTGCGGAATTCCAGAAAATCTGATCAAGGCGCTCGTGGAGCGTGGAGTAACTGGCATCACCTGTGTTTCCAATAACGCTGGCGTGGATAATTTTGGCATCGGTCTTATGTTCGCTAAGCGACAAGTGAAGAAAATGGTTTCTAGCTATGTGGGCGAAAACGAAACCTTTGAAAAACTCCTTCTTTCTGGCGAACTCGAAGTGGAGCTTTGCCCGCAAGGCACTCTAGCGGAGCGCCTCCGTGCGGGTGGTGCTGGCATTCCAGGATTTTATACGCCTACTGGTGTTGGCACCTTGGTGGCTAAGGGCAAAGAAATCAAAAATTTCGATGGTCGTGATTATGTGCTCGAGCGCGGTATCACCGGTGATTTTTCATTTGTGAAAGCCTGGAAGGCCGACAAAATGGGAAATCTCGTGTACCGCAAAACTTCCCGCAATTTTAACCCCATGGTGGCAACGGCGGGCAAAATTGTGATCGCGGAAGTGGAAGAGATCGTAGAAACAGGTACGCTTAGTGCTGATCAGATTCATACGCCTGCTGTTTACGTGGATCGTCTAGTGCAAAGCAAATTTGAGAAGCGTATTGAGCAACGTACGCTTAGAAAAGTTTAAGGGAGATCACGATGGCACTTTCTAGAGAACAAATCGCAACTCGTATCGCCCGCGAACTTAAAGATGGCTACTTCGTAAATCTTGGCATCGGCATTCCAACGCTTGTGGCGAACTATTTGCCTAAGGGTGTGAATGTGGTTTTGCAGAGTGAAAATGGAATGCTAGGGATTGGTCCCTTCCCTACGGAAGCGGAAGTGGATGCTGATTTGATCAATGCTGGAAAGCAAACGATCACGGAAATACCTGGTTCCAGTTATTTTTCCAGTGCAGATTCCTTCGCGATGATTCGCGGCGGACATATCGACCTCTGCGTGCTCGGCGCAATGCAGGTTGATGTGAAAGGAAGCTTGGCCAACTGGATGATTCCCGGTAAAATGGTGAAAGGAATGGGCGGCGCCATGGATTTGGTGGCGGGCTCTCGTAAGATCATCATAGCGATGCAACATGTTTCGAAAGATGGGGAATCAAAGATCCTCAACGAATGCACTTTGCCGCTTACTGGTGTGAAATGCGTGAGTACCGTAGTGACTGAGCTAGCCATGATGGAACTTCATATGAACAAAGGTTTTAAGCTCCTAGAAAGAGCACCCGGTGTGAGTGTGGAAGAGATTCGTAAGGCAACAGCAGCACCACTTTTGATCGAGGGCGACGTACCTGAAATGATTTTCTAGCGAGGAACTCGCAGGAGGCTTTGAGTGGTACATATTCAGCATTTGAAAAAGGGTGATATCCTCGTGAAAGAGGGTGAGTCCAGCAACAATATGTTTTGGCTGCAAAGCGGTACCATGCGTCTCTTCAAGAAAAAGGGAAATGGTTTTATCGAACTAGGGATTGTTCACTCTGGCGAAGTGATTGGCGAGATGAGTTTTCTCGATAATCAGCCGAGATCTGCTTCTATCGAGGCTCTTCAGGGCTGTGAAGTGATTGAAATTCCGCGCGGTAACTTCGAAGAATTTCTTGGCACTCAGCCCTCTTGGATGAAATCTCTCATTCAAACTTTGGTAACTCGTTTGCGCTCTACGAATAATCGGTTGCGCGAGTTGGAATCTGCCTCCACAGTCTACGCTCGAGATGATGAAGGTAAATCCACTAAGATTCACGAATTCCTTTCTAATAGCGAAATCATGAAGCTCTGCTCTACTTTATTGCTCGTTTCTAGCCGCAACGGGGAGAAGCAGGCCGATAACAGCTTCAAGGTGAAGGCCGGTTGGTTTCAATTATATGGTAACCATATTTTCGGCGTGCCTCTTGCGAAGATTCAGGCCTTCCTTGATACAGCACAGGATGTAAATTTTATTAAAATTGATCGCCAAAAAGATCATGTTGATTTGTTTATCTACGACCCCACGAAAGTAGAGCAATTCATCCACTGGTTGCACGAAGAGCATGTGAAGGCCGATGATAAAAAACTGGTTACATCGGCTAAAGGCCTCGCAATTCTCGATGCCATTAAGGAATTTTCTGAGATTTCAAAGGCAGCGAATGGAGAAACTTTCTCCGTGGATATGGAGCAGGTTTTCCAAAAAGCAGTTCTTGCGAAGAACTTGAAGTATCCGTTTGAGATGGCTGCTATGGAAGAGTTAGTGAAGGATGATATTTCGGCAGAACTTCGTGTGAGCGGAAATGAAAAAACGGCAGTGATAAACCTGCCGCGCTTTAGAAAGCTTCATCCTATGCTTGCCTTTCGCCAGCGCTTCCGAGACCTAAATGCTCAGAAGCGTAACGAACCAGCATAGTTATTGTTTTTCGAAGTTGATCGCAATCACATCAGAGCCGCTATACACAGAAGTACCATTGAACTTAATCATATAGCCTGTGGATTGGTTCGTATTTGCTGGGAAGTACGAGAGATATTCTGTTGTATAGCCAACATAGGACCAACCATTCGTATTGTCTTGCGGAACAGTTACTCCATTTTTGGTTACCGTGATGGAGGAAACGATTGGGTTTCCGTTAAGCACGGCATAGTTGAATTTGTAGGCCTGGATTAGGCTTTGCAATTGTGTAGAGATATCGCTGAGCACGTTGGAAAGTCCGCCAGAGCAAATATCATAAGTGGCTGAGTTAAGCGCAGCGGACAGATTGGAATATCTCGTGCCCGGCCATGCATACTGACCATTACAGTCTTGCGAGGCGATATGGTAAGTTTGCGCAACTACACTATAGAATTTTACTAAGCTGCTGCTGCCCTTCAGATTCTTTATGAAATTTTCGAAACTATTGAACGAAGACACTGCATTAGCTGAGCTGAGGTTAGGAATCTGCTGACCATTCTGGCCATTCAAGTAAGTATAGTCTGAAGGAAAATTGATTCCTGTTACGTCGTCTCCATTGGAGAGCGCGATCACTGCTAGCGCAGCATCAGGGCGCAAGAATCCACTACTCGTCATACTAGAGTCGGAAAGATTGGCGGCCATGTTTTGAAAGCCTAGGTCAGTCGCTGCTGTTGCTGCATTTAGTGTATTAATCCAGCCAGCATTGCCAGTGGGGTTTGCATTGAAGGCCGAAGCGTTCGACGCTGGAATGCAATATTGCTGATTGTAGGAAGCCATGGTGGAACAGTCTTCCGCGATCACCCATTTTGAATTGATCGACATCGTTCCTTGGAGTGGCAAAACCGTGAAGTGATAATCCCAGTTTCCATTTAGGCCTGCGATGAAGCCTGCGAGTTGCGATTGCAAGCTAGCCTTGGGAACAAGCATGGAGGAGGAGTTGTCTTGCACGATGAGGATATCAATTTTCGGCTTCGTATATTGAGCCGCTACTGCAGTGGCCGTATACGTTTGATTTTGATACTGCGTTTTGCTGCAGGCCACAGTTCCCATCATGAGGGCAATCCCCGAAAGGCTTATGGTGGCAAGCTTTGGCAATGTAGTAAGTAGCTTCATGGCGAACTCCTTTGATTACTCCCCTTACAAAGCAAGATTGAGGCCCATTTTCTCTGGCTCTCACTTTTTCTTATAAATAATTGAAATAATGGGGGATTTTTGGCCTAAGTCAGGGTTCTAGGGGTAGGAAGGGGTTGGATTGGAGTGTCGATTGTCTAGGCACCGCTCAAGTGTATAAGCAGTAAGCAAAAAAATAGGGATGTATCATTTGGATACATCCCTATTGGAAGGAGCTAGCTAGAAATTACTGAAGTTGTACAGACAAAGAACCAATATAGGTATTGCCGTATACGTATACTTGAATCTCTCCGTAGCCAAGGTATGCAGCTACGTTGGGAACGAGGTACACAAATTGTGATCCTTGAACCGTCTGTGGAGCCGATACTGCGTTACCATTCACATAGAGAATAACTGTTGATGCGCCATTCAGTGCTGTGGCTTGTAGGCTCACATACTGAACGCTGTAGTTCGAGTAGCGCTGATCAATACCGAGGTACTGACGTAGAGCTATCACGCTATTGCCGAGGTAGTTCTGGCCAAGCACTCCCGAAATATTATTCGCGAGAGGAACTGGCTGAGAAGGATACGGCACTGGATACGGAGTTGGGTAAGGCACTGGATATGGAGTTGGGTATACTGGAGGAGGAGGGTATCCGCCGCCGCCGTAGCCACCTGGGTAAGGATTGCCCTGCCAGCCGCCACCGTGATCGTCACCATCGTGATGATCGCCGCCGCCGTAACCGCCAGGAGCTGGACCGCCGTGGTCACCGCCACCGCCATGATCGCCGCCGCCGTAACCGCCAGGAGCTGGACCGCCGTGGTCACCGCCACCGCCATGATCGCCGCCGCCGTAACCGCCAGGAGCTGGACCGC
>CAIPTA010000193.1 GCA_903867855.1 Oligoflexia bacterium
AAAAACACGTCCCCATTGAAAAATAATTTACGAATTTTATTCCTCATTCCTTTTGCAGGCTTAAGCATAAACATTTTCTATAGATGAAAAATGTCCCCATTTTAGCAAGGGGACAGTACGGGGCATATACGGGGACGTTTCGGACACCCGCCAATATATAGAAGGACAATTTTTAAATTCAAGGGGACGAAGTAGTCACCCGCCAGTATATGAAAGAGATAATCTTTTATTGCGTTCTTGAACTCGCAACGCACAATCTAGAGCCGCCCACCACTAAAACTCAAAAACAAAGCTACGCCCTGACGGAATGGTTCCGTACGGGCGTAGCTTTATCAAATAGAGAGAGAAAACGATGGAATTATATCTCCGCAATGGGAAGAACTGGAAAATTAAGCAGGATAAACCCCGAGACCAGGCCCTCGCCAAGAAAGATATAGAGATTCTATATTTTCTATGGAAGTGGAAAGCCGCAGGCACAGCAACAATCTTTCACGCCTTGAAGCTTGGAGCTAGTGCGCCAATGCTTATTAGGCGCTTAAAAAAACTTGCTGAACGTGAAGAGATTCAATACTTCACGAACAATTCTGCTCATCCAAGTATGTGGAGACTAACAGACAGGGGATACGATACTATTTTTTCTCGCCTCGGCAAGCTCACCAATGATTACTTCGGGTCAGGTGACGGGCTCCGAGACCGTAGTGCGTTGGCAATTCAGCTCGGCGAATGGCATTTGCACTCCATAAAAATGGAACATATATCCGCGCAGGAATTAAGCTCACGACCTATGGATTATTTTCCCGATTGGGTGCCAAATCATGCGGGTCATAGTCCAATGGGTTTTAGCAAGTTTCCTGATGGTAGCGTGATTGCGTACGAAGTAGAGATCAAAGAGCGTGAATATTTCTACTATAAGCAAATTTTGGACTGGTACGCGGCAGCTAAGAAATTCGAGCGCGTATTCTGGCTAATTGGCGATAAAAATATTCCAAGGCAAATCCTAGATATCGCGAACAGTAATGATGTAAGCGCTTTCGACAACCATGTTTTTATCAGTCTAGAGGATTATGCTTGCCATGGCTGGGACGCGAAGATTATCAACGGAGACTTTAGCATTCGTGATGATTGGGAGCGACGTATAGGAATAATCCTAAGGGCACAGGATGGAATCCATGAATATCCCTTAGGCGCCCAAGTACATTTTGATCCAAGGAAAATGATCGGCGTCTAAATCCCGCAGCAAACCCTGTGTGGCTTTCGGAGAATTTTTTATACCCAAAAATATTTTCCGAAGGCTGCATTTGGTCAGTAAACCCCAATTCTCGCCATAGAATATGCGGCGACTATACAGGGAATACACGGACTATATACGGGGTAATAGTGGGGACTTTCAATGTTTCCCGACCAAAACGTAAACACAAAATCTGTAACGAAATTAATATGATGAGACTGGCATAAGTTTGGGGAGCTTTTCTAACTGTATACCCCCAGTGTGATTTCATTCTCATATTGCAATTTACCTAGTCCCAAGAGATAAATTTCCTACGATCTTTGAAAACTGAAGTAGAAAAAAGTAGTTAAGCCGTAGGTATGTTTATTTGTCTCTTGGTGCTCTCTGACTTTTAGGAGAACCCAATGGCAATTAGAACCTATGAACAAGATGGAAAAGTATTATTTGAAATCTATGTGCAAGGCAAAGACAAGTTAGGCAAGAGATTGCAGTATCGGCGTCTCGCCATTCAATCCAAAAAAGAAGCCGTCAAAATCGAGTTCGAGTTAAAGCGAGAGCTTGCTCGCCTTCGTGGCGAGGTGGTTTCGCTCCACTGGGAAGAATGGTTAAGTGAATGCATCAAAAAAATGAAGCTACACTTTAAGCCGTCCACCATTGAGAGCTATGACAAGTGCTTGAACAAATGGTGCACGCCGATCTGGAAGGGAAAAGAGATTTCAAAAATCACGACAAGTGAAGTGCACAAGGTGATTTATGAAACGCTCAACCCCACACTCACTCCATCCACAAAGAAGTTTATTCTCAAAATGATTAAACGGATTTTTCAGATGGCGGTGGAAGATGGGATTCTTGCAAGAAATCCTGCGCTCGGCATTAAAGTCGAAGTGCCGGAAGTGGAGCAAGAGGTTTTGAATCCTGAAGAAGTGGCCAAGCTTCTTTATGAAGCAAAGTTAAATGAGCATCGTTTCTATGTGATCTGGGCTTTTGCTCTTTTCACAGGGATGCGCTCTGGTGAAATGTACGCGCTCAAATGGAGTGATGTGGATTTGACGAATAAGTTAATCCGCGTTTCTCGCAACTGGACAAATAAATCCGGTATGGGGCCAACGAAAAATAGGAAATGCAGAAATGTTCCTATTTGTGCAGACCTGGAAACTCTCCTCGTGGAGCTAAAAGCCAACTTGCAAGAGTTTGTGCTTCCTCGACTAGAGGATTGGACGAGAGGTCAGCAGGCGATGGTGTTAAAAGACTTTTGCAGGTCGATTGGCGTTACTCCTGTAAAATTCCATGACTTGAGAGCGACATTCATCACTAACATGCTTGTACAGGGCGTGAGCCTCGCTAAAGTAATGTCGATAGTCGGGCACAGTGATATAGACACGACAAATAAGTATTTAAGAAAAGCGGGAATCGAAATCAAAGGGGCCACAAGCCAACTTGGATATAAGCTTCCCGAAATTGTGGGCGAGAGGGTTATCTCTTTCGCGTCCGCACGAAAATAACATCGCTGCTACTTTGTGCTACTCAGAAACGCTCGTTTGCCGCTCTAAGCTGTGATAATCTCACGGCTAGCGGTAACGAGTAGTAACGGAGAGAACCCTCTCCGCCATCATAAAAAACCGATAGGCCCTGGGGTAATTCAGTGGTCTTTTGGTATGTACCGGTGGAAGCAAAGCGGACGAGTAATTTCGCCATCAGCGAAGGGAAGATCGGTAGCTATACATAAATTTTATGGCTTTAGAAATATTCCGGTATTTCGAGCGAAATGTAGCAGACCAATTCGATTGTCCATGTTTCCGTGGCGGAAACAACACATCTATTTCCTTAATTTTAAGGTTCGCACGCATCGCCTCTAGCAATACGTAGAGATCGAAGGAGAAATCGAGGGGCGGATTATTTAGTCTAGCAACGAGTTCAGAGTGAAATACCTTTGGCTGCGCATTTATTTCCGTTATCCGCTTGCCCAAAATAAATAATGCAGCAATTTCAAATCCACGGGTAATAATTTGTTCTTTCCAGAGTCGTCCGTGGCGCCGCCCCTTAATCAGCGTTGACTCCTTTGTGTTTTGCAAAATCTCCCAGGCACGAAAAGCATCTTCTGGGTCACATTGTTCATCTGCATGCGTCCAACCGATGATACCTTCCAATTCTGCGGCGGCCCTTAGCCCACTCCACACGCCAAACCCATAACCACGATTTTCTGTAATGGGTACCACTCGGATAAATTCTCCGCCTGGCTCTTTTTGAAGTGCCTGCATCACTGAGAGACTGTTATCGGCAGAGCCATTTTCTACGAGCACCAAAGTGAAGTCTGCGGCGCTGAGTCCGCGTTTTTGTGCGCAGCCGATTGCTCTCGCTGCCAGTTGTTTCAAACTATTCGATTCATTATAGCAAGGAAGTACGAGTCTAAATTGTGACATTTTTGTGCTCCACAAAGAAACGGTGCCAATAGGTAAACTCTGCGAGCGCTTCAGGCGTTCCCCAACATAAATAACCGTCGCCCTCAAACACTCTCACGTCGAGCCCGCGTTCCACACAGAGGTTTATCACAGAGTCTAAGTACAACTCGCCATTCACTCGGATATCTCGCCGCTCCAACTCTTCAATCATTTCTTCCAAAAGGGCGGGACTGCGAAAATAAAACGTTCCAACAAGCAAAAGATCCTTCCGGGGCGACGCACTCAACGGAACCTTCACAGAAACATTGGCGATCCGATCTGAGTTTGAATTTTCTGCTTGTATATATGCAAAGGCCTCGGGCTTCACGTCAGCCCCGCCATAATTGCGCTGGCCCCACACTATCACATCCGGGTCTTGAGCAATTAATCTTTGCCAGCGCTCGTTCGACCAAAGCAACCCATGATCACAACTTGAAATGAGCACCGGCATATTTGGAGTTACGTCTGGAATTCCAAGTTTTGTGGAGATCGCCTGTCCCGCCGATATACCGCTCAACTCAACTCTTATGGCTGTAGGATACGCTGCCGCGATTTCTTGAGAGATGTCGCCCTGAAGTACCAAAACTTTTTTTTGGGTTTCAGGTAGGTAATCGATTGCTGAACAAAACATTGCCTTTCCCAAAACTGGAATTAAGGGTTTAGGCAATCCACCCGCAAAGCGAGATCCACGGCCCGCCATCGGCATCAGCAGTTGAATCGCTTGGGTTTCTTTTTGCGAATTTTTCGCCATAAATTGCTGAAAGCTTCGCGACCAGTATTCATAATCTTGTAAATCTTGAGGCGTTCCCCACTGTAGAAAAAAAGGGATTTCGAAAACACGGATATCGAGATTGTCTTCAATCATCGGATTATAGATGAGACTACAATAGCCCTCTCCATTTATAAGTGGACCATCCTTCATGAGTTGGGCAAAATATTGGCGAACGAGCGCTCCAGTTTTATAGTAGTAGGCTCCGCAGGAGGCAAATTCCTGGTTGCGATCGGGAGTGAAATGCCCCTTTTCTTTAATTTCCAAGATTTTGCCATTCACTTCCTTGCAATACGCATAAAGAGTGGGGCGAATATACTCTGGATGGAAGCCCGTATAACAGAGCACTGCTCCGTCACATTCATTTTCTAAAACGAAGCGCTCAAAACCAAGTGCATCCCAACGCATACTATAATCACAATAGCTAATCAGGCAGGGCTCAGACTCCGGCACGCTATTCGGATTAACTCTACATGCTTCCAGAACTGCATGTACCGGACCGCCGCGATGTGAGGGGATTGCAACAATAGTTGCCCCCGGGCAAAGTTGCACCAATTCCTCGCGCAAAGAGCTCTCAGCTAAATGCGTTTCATCGCAAATAAATGTTTTCGGCCACTCATTGGGAAATTGTTCGAGCAAGTGCTGGAGTATAGGCTTACCCTCCACTGGAATTAACGGCTTCAATTGCGAATAGCCAGCTTCGCGAAATCGCCTTCCTTGCCCAGACATTGGAATAATGACGTGCATCAGATTTTTCCTTCATTCCCAGACTGAACGAGCCTTAATTTTTCAGTTTCAATATTGGCAATAGCTCCAGAAATTCGGCGTGGCACCACCTTTAATTGTCCAAGCTCTTTTCCGATCTGACCCAATAGAGCTTGCGCAAAAATTAATTCGCAGAGTGCCTTGCCAGAAAAACCAGAGTTTCCTTTAACAGAAACTAAATTGCCCACTTGTGTAAACGTGGCACGCGCTAAGCAAAGAGCGAAATCGGGAAAAAGCGCTTGTGTGGGCCAATTAAAATTTTCCCAGGAAGAAAAATCGTAGTCTCCATTATTGTGACTAATGGGCAAAGGAAAGCGCTCAGTTCGAAATAGTTCGCGCAGTTTCTTTTCAAAACTATCGGCGATTCGCTCAATTTGCGTCAGATCATTTCCCGCCCAAACCAGCCCATGACTTTCCATAAATGCGAGCACGATCGGTTCTGCCGAAAATTCGCTTAGCCTTTGCTGAAATTCTTTCATAAGCTCTAAGCCGGGCATGCAGACTGGAATTTGAACGCATCTAACCCCTTGTTCGGCAAGCCAGTCTTGAATACCCGCTCCCAATGAAGACGAAAAGCTCCAATCTAAAAGTATTCCAACGAGGCTGTGCACATGAATTACGTATTTTTGCGGCAATAGCGCGTGAAATCCGAGCTCCATGGAAGGCCGCGCATCCATCAAATCTACCCGCGCAGCTCCCACAGCATCGGCATAGTCTTTTTCGCAAGCTGCCTTTTCTGCCGCGCTAAGAAAACTCTCCACGTTCACTTCAACCATGCCCTTAGTTTTGGAAATCGATTTCCAATCAAATCCTGATCCCTTTATCCATAGTCTGCCGGAATCTTTCTGTGAAAGATTGCCACCCGGCCCTTGTATTAAAAATGGATCGTCGCCCCAACGGTGAGCAAAATCTATAATAGGGTCGAGCATAGATCCTCCATGGATTTAAAGTGGGGGATGGACGATCGCTTTGACTTTTGATCAGCATTTAAAAATATCGCTGAAATTCCCAAGGCAATCGCCCCCTCAATATCATTATTCCAGTCATCGCCGACCATTACGGCTTCCTCCGCCCGACAACCCGTTCTGGCGAGAGCAAATTTGAAAAAAGACTCGGCTGGCTTTTCGGATCCCGCTTCTTCGCTCGTAATGATCCACTGGATCAGCTCACCCCTAGGATCGAGGCGCGACACCTTTTCGAGTTGCGCCTGGCAAGTTTGATTCGTTAGTAAAGCAATCTTGGCCCGGGTGCGTAGCATCTTCAGCAACGTTCGCGCTGGATCAAAATCGATTTCATGGTAAGCACTTGTATAGGCGTTGTCCATGGCCAGGGCGAGAGGAGCCAAAGCACAAATTCCAAAACTTTCGAGCATCCGTTTGAAATAGAGCAGTCGATTTCTGCATGCTGGTGATTGCCCTAGTTGTACTTTCACCTCTTCTCGAGCCACTTGATATTGCGATGAGAACTCATCCCAGGTGATGCTGGCGCCGCTCGTTTTATAAAACACAGCAAAAGCTCGCTCGAGCCCCAATGCATAAATTGATTCTGTTTTATACAGGGTGTCGTCGAGATCAAAAAACCAGACCTTGGCATTCTGCCATACAAGCTCATTCATGCTTTCCAACCCCACAGCTCCGGATTCTTTGTGCAAACCGCATGAATACCCTTTAGGCTCGATTTAAAGGCTGGAATAAGGCTAGTTGAAAATCCCTGGAGCTCCGGAGATACGGCGCAAATTTGAAAATTTTTTCTTAAAGACTCTACCAATGTTTGTGGGGCCGCCTTTCCCGAAAAGGAATCAAGCCAGATCCAGTCAAGATGCTTAACAAATAACTCTGCCGTCGCCGCAGGTTCATATTCAGAAACTCTGTGCGCAATTTTTGTATGTTCATTGCGCAAACAGAGCCTCACGAGCGTTGGTATGGTGAGATCTAGAAAAAAATAATCTGTTATCGAATATTTTTCCAGAAGCTCAATTGTTTTGGCCTCTAATCCATCCTCTTTGGGATTTAGAATCAGAGTCCCCAGCATATTTTTCTCTTTCCACAAACTGAGATAATTTTCCAGAGAGTCCCCGTTGGCGAAGGGCTCATGCTGCAAAATGATTTCACTGCCCACAGAGCGCAAATCTATTTCTGCCCCCAGGCTTGGGGGCAGGGATTGCAATTCCTGTAAGCGGTTTACTCTATGCTGGATATATTTCATATTCCTCCAAATAAAGATTATCAGTGCCGTAAGATTCCGGAAAAGAGTATTGAGGGGGCATGCCCCAGTTGCTCCAGCTCTCGAAAACTCGAGTTTGGGCAGCAATACCGGCTAGCGTGTTTTTTACGCAGCACACAGAAAAAATCTCCTGCAAATAGTTTAAGTTCACCTCCCTTATAGCCGAAAAAATTACACATTCGGGCGTCATTAACGGCGTCATTCACGCGAGGAAATTCATGAGAAACTTCACGGTCCCTTTAGTATTTATGTTCATTTTGACCTTCGTTGCGCAACAAGCTCAGGCCGGCAGCTGCGTGTTTCATGTCACAAGAGTTGCCTGCCCAGGAAAAGATAAAGAGAGTTTCTCCAAATGTGACGGGAAGGCCTCCTGCGATGAAACCCAAAAGGTGGGAAGCGCTGAGGCTTGCGCAAAACAGGCAGAGGCCGCTTGCGCCAATGTTGGAGCCCGCCAGCAAATTACTAAATCCAAATCTGTTACTGCCGATTTTGATGGAGCACCAGTTCAAGCTGGAAAAAACTTTTGCGCTCCAGAGCGTCCTGATTTCAATAAATGCGGCGGTTAAGGAGTTTCTATTTTTACGCGAATCCAGAAAAAGTTTTCGATTCAAACTAAGCTTTTGTTCCCCATCGGCGGGTTGATTGTGCTTGTGGTTACGTTCGGAGTCATGGCACAGAGATCCTTGAGAGAGGCAAATGCCACGATAAGAACCATAACGGCGAGCGAATCCTCCCATTGGATCTATCAGGCGATGATCACCAAGTCGGATATTCTTCAAGAGTTGTGGCTTGCGTATGCAGCTTATGAAGTGCAGAAGCCTGCGCCCGCTAATGCTATTAAAGATGTGGAGGATTCTGTAAAAGCGCTCGGGCAAGACTTAGAAAAGTATGCAGCAGATGAAAAATTTACCCCTGAAAGCTCTAGCAGATACAAGGCTCTGCAAACCTCATGGCAATCGCTTCAAAGTGATTTTCAGAAAACGCTCATAGAGCTAAAACAAGCATCGACGCCCAAAGAAAAACTGGGCACAGAATTGAACCAATACGGCGATCGTCTCTTGAGTCTTAATGATCAGCTCACAGAAATCTTAGATTCCATTCGGAAGGCGAACGGTGATGTAGCCATTGCATCAGCTGCAAAGGAAAAAATAAATTCGATCGGGTTGTGGTCTACATTTTTACTAACAACACTTTTGGGTATTGCCCTCGTATTTTTGGCCAAGGGCTTAACAAAGCAGCTCCGTGGCTATTCTCACAGCATCAGTAGCGTTGTGAAAAAAGCAAGTGAGCTTGCAGATTCTCTTTCTGGTGCCTCCGGAAGCCTGGCCAGCTCCACTCAAGAGCAAGCCGCGGCGATCCAAGAATCCGTTTCAGCGCTCAGTGAAATGAGCAGCATGATTTCTCAAACGGGCCAAAGCGTGCAACATTCTTTGGAGTCATCGCGGGAAGCAACCGCAGAGGCGATAGAAGGCAAAAAGACAATTGAACTTCTTTCTGGTGCCATCATGGCGATACAGAAGGCCAATGATCAGATGCAGGAAATCCTGGCAATAATTCACAATATTGGCGAGAAAACTTCCGTAATCAATGACATCGTTTTTAAAACTCAGCTCCTATCCTTCAATGCCTCCATCGAGGCTGCCCGCGCGGGCGCGCATGGGCGGGGTTTTTCTGTGGTAGCGGAAGAAGTGAGCAATCTCGCAGAACTAAGCGGAGAGGCGGCAAAAGAAATTGATGTCTTGTTGCATGGCAGCCAAACCAAGGTAAAGGAAACCCTGGAACAAATTCACGTTCGAGTAACAGACACAGTCAAAACGAATAGAATGGTTCAACAAAGCTTTGAAAGTATTTCTGGATTAGTGGTGAAGGTAGAGCAGCAACTCAAATCCATTGGTGAAGCCTCCAAACAACAAGAGCTTGGCATTCAGCAAACCAATGCGGCGATGAGGCAAATGGAAGCTTCGGCGGAAGAAAATCGCAGCTCTTCGGAAAAAACCCATCGAGCCTCAGAAGATTTAAGTAAAGAGAGTGGGTCGCTCGCGAAGCTTTCCGAAGAGCTTGAGCTCTTCGTTGGTGGGGGCAAGGTTTTTGTGCAAGCTGCGGCTAAAGCAACCTCGAAGGAACCCCATTCAGCAGAAATAAAGGCATTCGATTTAGAAAGCTTAGTTGGAAATATTGCCACCCTAAATGCCGGCGCAGCGCCCACAAATTCAGAGTCGGCCAACCGAGAGCAGTACTTTAAAAAAGTTGCCTAGGAATGCAAAACGAAATTCGCTCCGCTAATTTTCTATTACGGCGCCCCACACTCTCTGATTTCTCAAATATGCGCAAGCTGGAATCTGATGAAGATGTGGTTCGTTATACATCATATCGGTGCATTCAGAGTGATGAGCAAACGTTGGCAAGATTAGAAGCTAATATTGCAAAGGCTACTGAGCGGGAGCCACTCGGGATCTGGTTGGCTGAATCTTGTACGCAAGATTTTATTGGCTGGTTTATGCTTATTAAAACAGACGCGCCCCATCCAGAGCTTGGCCTTATGATTTTAAAAAAATATTGGGGAATGGGCTATAGCACTGAAATTGCCGGTGCCATCCTAAAACATGCAAGCACGAATTTGGGAATCAAACAAATTTCCGCTCGGGTGAGCCCGAATAATCCCTCCTCGCTTCGCGTTTTAGAGAAACTCGGCTTTTATGTTCAAGAAACTATTTTTGGCAAGGACGGAGAGTCCCTTATTTTGTTAGAGTGGATTGAGGATCAGTAGGAGAAAATTATAATGCCAATCGACACTTGGTTCGCCACACAAATTTATTTTGAAAAACTGCACCAGGCATCGGACCCCATTCGGAAACAACTTTTACTCGAAATCTGCGATCTTGAAAATCTTGACGGTGGTGGCAAGTCATGGTCAAAAGAAAATTATAAAAATGGCTTCACATCCTATGCATCAGCCAATCGCCTGCATGAGAGCTCCTCGACCTTTGCTCGCTGGGAAACCCTTGTTGCCAAGCACGTAGCAAAGTTTGTGAAAAGCCTTGAGCTTGATATGGGCGGCGAAAAACTAGTGATGGATACTTGCTGGGCGAATGTGATGAAAAAGAACACCCATCACAACACACATATCCACCCACTTTCGGTAATTAGCGGCACGTATTATGTCTCGGCTCCAAAAGACGCAGCAGAAATTAAATTTGAAGACCCCCGACTAAATTTATTTATGGGATCTCCGCCTCGCAAACCCGACTGCAAGCCAAAAAATCGCAACTTTGTGAGCTACCCAGCCACACCCGGATACTTAGTGCTTTTTGAAAGCTGGATGCGACACGAAGTGCCGCTTCACACCTCTAAGGAAGATCGTGTGAGCATTAGCTTTAACTATCACTTAGCCTAAGCAGCTTAGAAATTTCATCGCCACTCAGAAATAAAATATAAAGTGAGATCATCATGAAGCCGAATCCCGGGAGATTCATAAATAACCAGATTCCAATATGCATTAGCGCACCCATGCCAAGCACATATTTTTTTAATTTGGGCTGCCATACCAGAAATGAAAAATAAATTTCCCAGAGAATCACAATATATCCGCCTAGCGAAAGGAGAAATGGGATGTGGGAGAGAAAGCTCATATCCCAACGCTGCATGGTTCCGATCGACATCACATCCCACATAGCAGAGCCATCCCACCATCGCGTGCCCTTCAGTTTTTCCATTCCAGAAAACGCATAAATCACACAAATTTGAAGCTGCATTAAGCGATGCGCGAGAAAGCTAATTGTGGTTGATTTCCTCGGTACATTCTTGAAGAGTTTTTGATCTAGGGAAAAGTAGGCATTGGAACGGGCAAAGCAGAGGTAGAAAAGAAAAAAGGTAGAGATCATATCCATACCAAACATTACGCTTGGGTTTCGATGAATGAAGGAGAGATGCAAGATATAGGCGGCTAGAAGGCTGAATCTTGTGAATAAACCGAGAACGCTAAAGCCCAAAAACAGCAAAAGTAAAAAATGAAGTCCGTTCAAGAGAAAATCACTGTGAACAAAATAGAGAAGGCTTAGATGATATTTTAACTGCGGCTGGCTGGCAGCATAGTGTGCAGGAAAGATTCCATTTTCACCATATAGAAAGCTCACATCAAATTGACGGGTTACATAAAAGACAAACAGAACAAAACAAAAACATACTCGAAAGGCAGCCAGCGTTTTCAGAGAATCTTCACGGTTTGAGCTAAACCAAAATCGATCCCAAGCGTCGATGATTGTGTTCATTATAGCTTCTCCGGACAATAATATGTGTCTAGTACTTCAATGCGATAGTCGATCGCGTCGGTCATTTTCTTTTCACCCCGCTGCACCAGATCCAAAGAGGGTTGCATTCCCGTTACTCGCCAAAGCTTTGCGCTTTGGGTGTTTGGATATTCTCGGCAGAGGTGTGCGATAAACATCGCCTTTATGTTCTCATCCGAGGCAAGGATGAATTTACTTAATGTCATGAGTCGATTGTAGCGATCACGGAAAAAATATGGATTTTGTTCGGGGGGAAACCGCCCCATTATAGATAGAGCATTTTTTTGTTCCAAAACATAATCTATATAAAGCGGGGGAGAAACTGGTTCCGGCGCGAAAAATCCCCAGGTGGAGCCGAGGCCCAAAAAATCCATATAGGGTCGATAGACGGAAGATAATCCACGAAACGCATAGGAATTAGGATTTGGGGTGAGTAAAACACCGATGAGATGAAATACGAGCACAATGCTAAAACTTATTTTCACCCAATGTAAGCGACGCTTCATGAACACAGTATAAGCGAGGCTGCTGGTTCAAGGAAGAAATAGCTGAAGCACCTCTTGCCGGATAATTTTCTTCATCGCATTCCGTGGGACATTTTTTCCAAACAAATATCTCTTAGGCTGCTTCCACGGGTTAATTTTGTCTCGCAATAGTTTGCGAAGTTCCTGCTCTGGATCTGCTGGATGCGTTTCGCGAAGAACAACGAGGGCCCCAATTTGCTTTCCCCATTCTTCGCTCGGAATTCCAACCACGGCAACATCCACAATCCATTCAATCGATAAAATTGCATCCTCTACTTCCACGGGGAATATGTTTTCCCCGCCAGAAATAATGAGATCCCCCTCGCGCCCCTGCACACTCAGCCGCATTTCTCGATCCAACTCCACCAGATCGCCGGTATGGAGAAAGCTCTCCTCATCTCGATCATTGATAATTTCACCATTGTGCCAGTTCCCAGGAGAAATCATTTCGCCGCGCAAACACAGCTCGCCACTTTCAAGAACTCTATACTCAACACCGGCATGAGCTCTTCCAGCATACTGAGGAGACGAATCTGAGCTCACCCAATCTGAAAAAACCTGAGAGCAACTTTCCGTTAGGCCATAGCTAACTTTGATCGGGAGTCTGGCTCGGAGAGCCCGCTCTCTTGTGGCATTGGGAAGCGCGGCGCCGCCAAGTAGCAGCAGTTTCGCTTTGCACGCTGGATTTGGATTTTTTTCTAAAACGCGCCAAAGCAGGGTGGGCACCATGGATAGGCCCGTAACAAGGCCTGATCCCATCCAAAAAACTGCCTCCTCTACGTTGAGTTGGGCAGAAAAAGCGATATCTTGCCCGAGAAAATACGCGCGAGAAATAATTGAAAACCCGCCAATATGGAAAAGCGGCAGAGATAAGAGCCACCGGTCAGACGGCGTTAATCCATGTTGGATTTCATGTGCTCTTGCGCTAGCCAGTAAGTTCCGTTCCGTTATGGCAATCGCTTTGGGTACGCCTGTGGAACCCGAGCTAAACAAAATGGCAGACACGCCCTGCATGTCTTTTCTGGTAAATGGCATTGGTGTTATTGCCGCAAGCTTTTCATCGCTAAGTTCGATGGCATCGCCGAGCACATCTCTAAATCTTCTTATTTCCTCTGCCGTACTAGCTGGATGAATTGGTACAATTGTTAGCCTTGCTGAAAGAGCCGCCAGGATCCAAAATATAGAAGATTCTTCTGCCTTCGCGCGCAAATAGAATAATTGTCCATTGGCGAGCATCCACTCTTTGCGCCTTCGAACTTCTTGTTCAACAAAACTTGGCTCAAGATACTCATCGCGAAGTCGGATGCCCGGCAATCTCATATCGCCCGCCAATTCAACTTATTTAGCATCACCATGGTTTTTTCACTCAATACTTCTGCCTTCGTTATTATTGGCTGATCACCCATTTCAGAATCGGCAAGCAGTCCGGCGGTTGCCAATCCATGGGCGAGTTCCAGATTCGCAAAAGTTCGAGCAAAATTTCTGAGCGCCATCAAACCAATCTCTGTCTCTAAGGAGGAACTAAACACAATTTTCATCCCCCTTGCATGGGCCTCCGGCAATATTTTTTGAAGTTGAATTAATCCAAACTGCACCATCGGCTTTACGATAAGGGTAAAGCTCCCACTGGAGAAATCCCCAAACTCAAGGCCTTGATCTATCGCCAGAGGAATTTTGTGTTGGCCAGCCTTAAACCCAGAATATGGATCTTCGATATATTCAATTCTGGCCATGTTTTGGGTCGAAATTTTATTTTGAATCTCGGCAAGGGTTTCCGTTGTTAGGCTTCCATTGGCATCCAAACGAAAAAGCACTTTATTTTCGCCTGCCGCACTCAAGTGGGAAAGCAGATCATCCAGCCAATACAATGCGTTCGAATCAATTTTTATTTTTAAATTCAAAAATCCGTGATCAATAGCCTTGATTCCGGCAGCCTTTTGCAATTCTGGATCTGGAAATCCACCAATCAAACAGGAAAGCTTCAGCCTATTTTTGCTCTCTGTGTGACGAACATTAAAAAAGATTGATTCAGCAGCAAATCGAACTGATGGCAATAGGCGCTCACCGCCAGTACCCCGGGCAATGGTTTCTGTGAGGACGTCTCGCGTTGCGGGTTCAGAAATTTCAGAAAGACAATCACTCACGGACTCTCGTGAAAATCCCTCCAGCGGTGCGGCCTCTCCATAGGCCCACTCGGATTGCGCTCCATTGCGCGCACGCAGGTAAATGCCCTGCCGCTCAGTAAAAATAGTTTTCGCATTTTTCAAGGAAATCTGGCGACAAAATGGTGCGTATTCTATCTGCATTATTTTATAAAATACAAAATGAGGCTGAGCGCCAAGCCGAACAGCATTTGTAACTTTGCCGTATCGGCCAAAAGAAAATTAAATTCCTTTCCCTCCCGAAGGCGAAATATGCGACGGGCATTTTTTCCTGCCAAAGGCAAAAGCAAAAGTAATCCAAGTATGAGTCTAGACTGCAGCTCCAATGAAAGCAGAAGAACAAGTGCAAATGGTAGTAGCTGGGTGAAGGAATAATAAATATTCGAGTTTTTCCTTCCCATTCTGGCAGCCATCGTTTTTTTACCCACCTTAAGATCTGTGGATATATCCCGAGTATTATTTACGGCAATCAGAGAAACTCCCTGTAGGCCAACGATGAGAGAGATCAAAATGGCAGGCATCCCTCCGAGATTATTCGTGTGGCAAAAATAAGTTCCCATCACTGCGGCAAAGCCAAAAAACAGCAAAACAAAAAGATCGCCTAGCCCCACATAGGCAAGCGGTGCTGGCCCGGCGGTATAGGCAATCGCACAAAGAATGGAAATCACCCCTAGCAGCAAGATGGGCCATCCGGCTTGCGCAATTAAATAGGAGCCGCAAAGAGTGGCGACAAAAAAACAGATCCCCGCGCCTACGAACAAAGCCTTCGGGGTAATCAATCCAGCCTGTGCCATCCTTGGTGGGCCAAGACGCTCTTCCGTATCTGCACCACGCAAAAAATCGGCGCCGTCATTAATATAGTTCGTAGCGATTTGAATGAATAAACCACCAAGTAGTGCCGCCACAAAAACCGGCAAATGAAATTCCGAATCGTGCCAAGCCAGGGCCGAGCCCAGCAATACTGGAACAATACCGGCGCTCCAAGTTTTCGGTCTAGCGGCTGCCAACCAAGGACTCATGGAACCCTTGGGAATTTTTTGAAGTTCGGTTTTCTTTTTTCTACATAAGCGCGCCTTCCTTCTTGCGCCTCTTCACTCATGTAATAGAGCAGTGTGGCATTGCCGGCGAGCTCTTGAATTCCGGATTGTCCGTCAAGGTCGGCATTAAACGCTGATTTCAGGCAGCGAAGCGCGAGTGGGCTATGCTCTAGGATTTTCCTGCACCAGCTTACCGTTTCCAACTCTAAATTCTCTAAAGGCACCACCTTATTTACAAGACCCATCTGCAATGCTTCGTCGGCCCCATACTGCTCGCACAGGTACCAAATTTCGCGCGCCTTCTTTTGACCAACCAAGCTTGCGAGATAGCTTGCACCAAAGCCGCCATCGAAGCTGCCAACCTTAGGACCAGTTTGTCCAAACCTTGCATTGTCTGCCGCGATAGAAAGATCACAAACCACGTGGAGCACGTGTCCGCCACCAATTGCATACCCCGCCACCATCGCCACCACTGGTTTGGGAATACTGCGAATCTGCTTTTGCACATCCAAAATATTTAGGCGTGGCACTCCATCGCTACCCACATAGCCTTTATCTCCTCGCACGCGCTGATCGCCCCCAGAGCAAAACGCATCCGGACCCTCACCCGTTAAAATAATTACACCAATATTTCCGTCTTCACGGGCATCATTGAAGCAATGAATTAGCTCATTCACCGTTTGTGGGCGAAACGCATTTCTGCTACCCGGGCGATTAATCGTGATCTTAGCAATTCCTTCGGCAGATTTTTCATAGCGAATATCTTCGAGTTTCGCAGCGGATTTCCAGGCCACATCTGCAGCGATTATTTTTCTGTCGGTATTCTTTGCCATTTTATTTCTCCTGTTTCTTTAAAAAATTTTCTACGATCGCCGCACATTCTAGCGGAGCCTCGAGGGGAAGCACGTGTCCGACTCCCGGGATTGTAGCTCTCTCTAGCATTAGGTATTCTCCTGCCAACTCTTCGCCCAAGCTAGAATACTTTTTATCCAGTTCTCCCGAGATGTAAAGCACGGAGATCCCATCTTCGATTAATGCCCGTAGTCGCGGACGCAATGGTTCCATCTTTCCCGGGCTATTCTCTATTATTTGGGAGGCCAGGACCTCTGGCGACAAAGCCTTTCGCCGCTCATGCCATGCGAGCAGTGCCTCAGTGGGCACCTCCTTTAGGCTTGAAAAAATCGGCTGAGCATACCAATCTCCCCAAAAGCTGGCCGCATCCCTTCGCAAAAGACTTGCCCAGGCCTCGTCCTGCTGGAGTCTTTGCTGGCGAATCGCAGCATCTTGCTCATTCAGTCCAGAGGCTAGCAGCACCAGCGCACGCGGACTCTGTTCCTTTGGCAAGGCGCTCGTAGCAGCCAGCGCAATACGGCCGCCCATAGAATAGCCAACTACTGCGTAGGGTTCTGTCTCTGCGGCTAGCAGCTCCGCCACCGCACCAACTAACTTAGTTTCTGGATAAACTACCGAAACGCATTTATGCCGCGTGCCCAAGCCCCGCACAAACTCGCTCCAATCCCCGTGCACGCCGCCAAATCCAGAAAGCAAAAAGAGCTTCATTCGCGAAAGCTCTCCCAAAACTTTTTACGGCACTGCATGTTTTCTGGGCCAGAAAAAATAAGCTCTACGATACGCACACCAGTGCTAGAAAAATCCTCTGGTCCGAGGCCCTCTAAATCACTTAGCTTCGTAACGCGCATAAAAGATATTCCAAATCCCTTGGCGAGTGCTGCGAAGTCTATCACCTGCGGTGTAGTAAACCATTCTTCTGGCACTCCTGATTCTGAAGTTTTGACCATACGAAAAATTTCTCCACCGCTATTATTTTGCAGCCAAATAGTGAGCGAGATATTTTCCGAAAGCCGTTTAGCAAGGCACAAGGCATTGAGATCGTGCAAGGCTGTTATATCGCCGACGAAAAGATGTGTGGGGATTTTTTTTGCCGTTGCCACGCCAATTGCCGTGGATAAAATACCATCGATGCCACTCAATCCTCGGTTTGAATAAACAGTATGCTCTTCCGATTGTTTCGGGAACACAGCGTCCAAGTCGCGAATCTGCATGCTATTGCCAATAAATATGTTGGCGCCAGGAGAAAGATAGCGATGGGCCTCGCGAAGCCACTGCCATTCCGTAAAAACATCACCAGCCAAGTGTTCATTCAGGGCTAGCTCCGTTTCCCTTTCTAGCTCATAAAGCGCAGAACACCAGTCTTGGTCGGGAGAAAGTGATTTAGCGAGTTCACTCAATACGATAGAGGCCTCATCTCGAGTGGTTGATAGAAATGATGCCGGCCCCAAGGATGGATTTTTGGCCTCGCCGGGATAGTCTATAATAAGCTGCGGAGTTCGCTCCAAGAGCGACAACATTACTTTGCTTGTTGGCGCAGCTCCAATGCGAATTACTAAATCTGGCGAGAGATTCATCTGCACTTTTTTGCTGCGAAAATAATGATCGAAGCGAAGAAGTATTTTTTCTGAAGCCGATCCACATCCAAGTCCAGAGCTTGCCTCTGCGAAAACGGGTGTACGCGAGATGGTAGCGAAGGAGCCAATATTTTTTTTCTGCAATTCATCTAATTCACCGGGTCCAACCAACAAGCATGGTCGTTTCGCAGCCCTTACTTTCGACAAGATGGAGGTGGGAATAACCAGGGCACTGGCTTTCAGCTGATAAAAGTCAGTTTCAAGTGGCTCCATAGCGCTTGCGGGAATTTCTGCAATTTCCGCCTGGCTTGCGAGAAATGGCTCACGAAAAGAAATATTTAAGTGAACTGGCCCAGGCCTTGGCCCCGTTGCGGTAGAGAAAAGTCTTTTACTGGAAAGCTGAAGGTGCCGAAGGCCCTCAACTCCCGCAGTGGGCGCAGGAATGGAAACCTGCAAGTGAACATGACTTCCGAAAAGATTGTCTTGGCGCATGCTTTGATTGGCCCCAATACCAATCAGCTCGTGCGGACGATCTGCCGTGATAATAATTAAGGGAATATTTGCATAATAGGCCTCTAAAACAGCTGGGAAATAATTTGCAGCCGCCGTACCAGACGTACAAATCACTGCGGCCGGTTTCCCCGTAGCCCTCGCAAGCCCTAGAGCAAAGAAAGCTGCGCCTCGCTCATCAATATGGGTAAAAACCTTTTCTCCCATCGCTTTATGAGCAGCAAGGATCAGCGGCGAATTTCGAAATCCCGGAGAAACGCAAACCCCTGATATTCCTGCGTGTAGTAGCGTTTCAACTAATAGCTTCGAGTAAACATAGGAGAGTTGAGCGTTATTTAAAATCATAATTCGAATACTCCCAGCATACTTTGCATCTTTGCCCGTGTTTCTTTCCACTCGGCATCGGCCGAGGAGCCGCGCACATAGCCCGCACCCGCAAACAGCGTTACGCAATCTTTAGTAAACAATGCTGAGCGAATTCCCACCACAAACGCACCCGATCCATTTTCATCTACAAAACCCAGCGGCGACGCATAATAGCCTCGATCCCAGTTTTCGTGCTCGCCCAAAAGTTTCACAGATTCTTTTTTTGGAAATCCGCCCATCGCTGGAGTGGGATGAAGATGCTTAGCAATAGTGAAAATCGAGATGCCCTTATCCAGAGTCGCCTCTATCGGCGTAAAGAGATGCACCAAATTTTTTAGCACCAAGAGCTCCGGATTCTTTGGCGCATCCGGTTTCATGCCTAGGGCGGTGAGCGTTTCAACAATATCTCGCACCACATGGGCGTGTTCGCGAGCCTCTTTTTCCGAGGATAGAAGTTCTCGTGAAGCCGCTTCTGCATCGCCTCGATATGCGCGCGTGCCCGCGATCGCCGGCACAAATATTTTTTCGCCATCAACTCGCAGTAGAAGCTCGGGGCTTGCGCCAAAGAATACCTCTTCCTTCATACGCCATATAAAACGGTGGGTATTTGCTCCGCTCGATTCACGAAGACGGGAAAAATAGTTCTTCCAAATTAGCTCGCCGCCTCGCAACTGAAGAAATCTCGCCGGCACAAGCTTTTCAATTCTTCCAGCGGTAATTTCTTCGGCCGCCACCAAGCAGAGCTTATTCCAGCCCTTGCGATCTTCCTCTATTTTCCACGAATCCCGCTTGGCGTATTCATTGGCGGCTTCGTCAGCCGCGGCAAGAATTGAACGAAGCGCATCCATATCTTCACTTTGCATGGAAAGCTCATCGCCCAACTTACCCGCAATACAATGCCGTGGCGCAAATTCGTGTTGGGTAGCCGATTGCCAGATCTGATTTTTTTTCTTTGGAGCAGAAACAGGATCAAATGGGGTGGCAAAAAATTTTGTTTTTGTTTTGTTTGCTGCGCGACCAATTCCTAAGCGAACGGTGCCATCACTCAAAAAGAAGGCGGCGAGCGGCTCTTTCGTTTCGCGAAGAATATAGTCACAAAGACGATAGAGAGCAGCCTCATCCATCGCTAGATCCTCACGCTGGTGCTTTCTCATGTTCACCCAGAGTCAGCACTTCTACTCCATCTGCTGTGACCAAAACAGTATGTTCAAATTGGGCAGAAAGGCTTCCATCGTCGGTATACACAGTCCAGCCATCTTTTTCGTCTACTCGAGTTTTGTAACCACCAATATTAATCATGGGCTCGATAGTAAAAGTCATTCCTTGCTTGAGCACAATTCCCTGCTTTGGTTTGCCCATGTGAACAATTGCTGGGTCTTCATGAAAAACCCTACCAATTCCGTGCCCGCAATAGTCAAGCACCACAGAGTAGCCGCGCGCCTTTACAATATTTGAAATCGCGTAGCCAATATCGCCCACCGTATTTCCAGGGCGCACTTGTTTTATTCCGGCCCACATACTCTCCCAAGCCGTGCTCACGAAGCGACGAAGCTCATCCGAAATATCACCAACGATAAATGTGGCGTTGCAATCGCCGTGGTATCCGCCAAGAATGGGAGTAACATCAAGGTTCACGATATCACCGTTCTTGAACGGACGGTTCGTGGGCACACCATGACAAACCACATTGTTCGCGGAAACGCAAAGGCTTGCGGGAAACCCCTTGTAGTTCAGCGGCGCGGGAATTGCGCCGCGCTCAGCGGTCCACTCTCGGCAAGCTTTATCTATTTGAAGCGGCGTATTCCCCTCTACCACAAGCTTTCCCATATCGCGCAAGCACTCTGCGGCCAGCTTTCCGGCGGCTCGCATAAGTTCAATTTCACGCTGCGATTTAATAGTGATCATAATTTTTGTTCCACGTAGTATTTCTGTAAAATGGCAAAAAGGTTCGGAGCCATTTCCATGGGGCGCCCCGCATCGTTCACGCAGCAATGTTCCGTTGATCCTGTTACCAGAGCATTCCCGGGAAGTGCCTCACTAACCAAGCGATCTTTTCCCTCTGGCTCACCAGTTAAAATTCGATAGGAATAATTTAATCGAACCTTGGTAAGCATAGAAATTTTTGTCTCCACCACAATGATAGAATCAAAATAGAGTGGACGCTTGAAATTCACCGTCATACTGGTAAGCGGAAAGTGCATCCCCTGTTTCATGATTTCAGTATAGGGCATTTCGATCAGTCGCAAATGATCCACTCGCCCACGCTCAAAGTAGCGGGCATGGTTGGAGTGATGCACTATGCTCATGGCATCAACTTCAGAAAATGGAATGCGGTAGTGGAGAAGGCTGTACATGGCTTCTAGCTGACTTTATAGTACAGAACATGAGTCAAGACCACGAACTTCAGCGCGCAAAAGAGCTCTTATTGGCGGGGGACATCATCGGCCTCCCCACAGAAACCGTTTATGGCTTGGCCGCCTCGATTCGCAATGAAAATGGACTGAAACGCATTTTCTCTATCAAAGAGCGCCCTTTTTTCGATCCACTTATCGTGCACATCTGCGATCTGGAGCAAAAGGGACAGGTAATTCGGGAGTGGCCCCTTCTGGCAGATGTTTTGGCGAAAAAATTCTGGCCCGGACCACTCACCATGGTTCTTCCCAAACACCCACAACTAAATCCGCTAATCACCGCTGGTTTAGATACTGTGGGCCTGCGTCTTCCTAATCACGAGGTGGCGAGGGCCATTATACGCCTCACCGGAATTCCCCTGGCCGCTCCCAGCGCCAATAAATTTGGTAAAACCAGCCCCACCAAAGCAGAACATGTTTTGAAGGCGTTCCCTAAAGAGAATATTTACGTGCTCGACGGTGGACAATCAGACGTTGGGCTTGAATCGACGGTGATTACATTTGCCATCGTTCCCAATGAGGTGCCCGTTGTTTCTATCCTAAGACCAGGAGCCATCACGGCCGATATGCTGGATGCCGCCCTAAAGGAATCTGGCATCACCGCTCGCCTCGAGCGCAAAACCAGCAACGAATCTCCCGGCCACACCGAACACCACTATATGCCAAGCATCCCGCTCCTTATCATTGAACAGGAGCAGACTCAGATGAAGCGGAGCACTTGGGATCAAATTTGTGCCGACTTTGAACTCCCACCTAGTTCTCGTGGGGCAGAGCTTCGTCTCGATCCGAATCCGCGCCTTGCCGCTCGCGCCCTCTATATCCGCATGCGCGAATGCGTAGAAAATGGCGCCGCGTTTATTTATGTGCTGAAACGAAAAGAGCAAACGGATGGAATGTGGGATGCCATCTGGGATCGGCTGCAGAGAGCAGCGAGCAGAGTGTATACTTAGCTGCTCGCCGACGAATATTTGCCCAAAGCATATAGCCAAAATCGAGAGCTAAGAAACAGGGCGAAACCAGCAAGAAAGATCGCCCAAAGTAGCATCGGATAATTTGGGGCCTCTAGTAAAAAGCGCGCTGGCACGCTGGCGATAATACCAACGGGCACAATAGATAAAATCAACACGCGCATCCAGGGAACATAAATACTGTCTGGCCTCATCCCAAGACGATAAATTTGGTACCAAAGATACTGAATGTTTTCGGCCTTCGTAAACATCACAGACGTGGTGGCAAACAAAAAGCGCACACAATAAAAGATGCAAACCCCGCAGGGAATGAGGACGAGTAGCCAAAGCGTTCGCCACCAAGAAAAATCTGGGCGCTGAAGTAGGGCCCAAACCAGCCAACTGGCTCCCAAAATAAAATTCCCCAGAATTGCGGTGTTCGCCTTTTGCAAGCTCAACATAAACTGCGAATTTACTGGCTTCGCCAGTAGTAAATCTAGCTGTCCCCTTCTCACCTTCTCGGGCAACTGATCCAAGTTTTCATTGAACATCACCATATAGATTGCATCCACCACGAATAGTATGCCCAAGAAAACACGCGTCTCCGCGCGCCCCCAATCACCAATTTTCGGCGTGAATTGATAGAACACCTCAAAGCTTCCCACTTGGGCCACATACCAAAAAATATCCGTGAGAATTCTCGTGAGAAAGTTAGCGCGAAATTCCATGTCTGCAATGAAGCTCGCTCGAAAAAAAGCCCAATAAAGCTCTACGTATTTCTTCATGCACCAGTACCCGTATAATCACGCATGCCTTTGGTCCAAAGTAAATTGCCAAGCAACGCAAAAAAAACAATTCCAAGCGTGACAGAATAAAATCCCTGCAGCACATCAGAAATGCCCACTCGCCCAGTAACAAACCCAACGGGCACATATACCGCCGAACTAAACGGGAGATTTAATAAAATATGGCGCCAAAATGGCGGCAACAAATCGAGAGGAAATAACTCACCGGATAGCAACCATAAACCCAGATTCTTTGCCACCGTAAGGGAGTGCACCTTGTTGATAAAGAAGGCTACGCCTGTCACACAGTAACTAATCGTGTGCACGAGAATTAAAAAATACGTCACCAAGAGGAGCGCCAGCGGCAATCTTGAAAAATCCGTTGGTAGGTGCCAAAGATAGGCTACTGTGATCGGGAAAATGAGCGAAAGCACGGAGGTGATTAATTTATATCCCAAGAGCTGACTCAAATAATATTCGTAGAAGGTCATGGGGCGTACCAGGAGGCCATTGATACTTCCGGAATCCACCTCCTCAATCATCTTGAACTCATACATCCAGCTTGAAGTTATGCGGGCCACGAATGCCGCCCACAAAACATAGCTTAGGTAATATTCTCTGGCATATCCACCGATAGACAGCTGGTGAACGCCACGAAAAATGGCGAACCATAGCGTGAACTCGATGAGCATGGTGGTGATGGGCTGAATCAGCGCATCGGTAATATAATTCAGCCGATACTCTAAGTTAGTGAGTATTGCGAGACGGCTGAACCCTAGATTCCGTTTCCAGAAACTGGCGAATAACTTCCTCAAAATCTGCCTCTTCTATCTTGAGATCATGAACCGTGCCGAAGCCGGTGATGGTTTTTACTACTTCTGATAGTTGTTTTGTTTGAATGCGAAACTGAAATTCTTGTGCTCCCTTTTTGAGCACCTCATCCGAAGTAACTCGTAAATCATCTGTGAGCGGTGAATCATAGCGGAATCGGATCTGCTGAGTGCTTTCCGTTTTGCCAATGAAACCATCTACGGTTCCATCATAAACCAGCCCCCCGCGACTAATCAGCAGCAAGCGATCCGCGAGCTTGGCGATATCATCCATGTAGTGACTCGTGAGGATAACCGTTGGACGCTTGTTTTTCACATATTCTGTTAAGAATTGCCGTATGGCATTTTGAGCCACCACATCCAAACCAATAGTAGGTTCATCTAAAAAAAGAACATCCGGCTCGTGAAGTAGGGCGCCGATGATTTCCATCTTCATTCGCTCACCGAGACTTAAGCGGCGCAGCTGCACCTTCAAAACCTGGGTGCAGTCCATAAGAGTTGCCAATTCCTGCACGCGCTGCTTTGCAAGCCGGCGGTCCAAATCATAAATTCTTGCCAGGAGATCAAAGCTATCGGCGGGCGCAAGATCCCACCAAAGTTGATTCTTTTGTCCGAGCAGCACACTCATGCGCCGAAGAAATTCATTCTTCCTCTCCCACGGACGATACCCAAGCACTTCGGCATCGCCACCGCTTGGATGAATCAATCCCGATAAAAGCTTAAGCAATGTGGTTTTCCCGGCGCCATTTGCGCCAACCAATCCAACAATTTGTCCGCGCTGAATTTCTAGCGTTGTGGGCTGAAGCGCGATTTTTTGAATATTCTTTCGATCCCAAAAGCCACGAATCGAATTCCAAATCCCGTCGGATTTTTCATAAGTTTCATAAACTCTCGTGAGAGCAGTGGTGCGGATGGCAATCATGAAGAGCACTTTATCTGAACTTCTTTGAAGTGGAGAGCGGAAAAGATGGCCGGGCCAATGTGCCCATGATAAAATGCAGCGCAACATGGAAAAAACTGTCGTTATTACTGGTGCCTCTTCTGGAATCGGCGCAGCCCTGGCTGAGCGTTATGCTAAAGCAGGCTGGAATGTTGTGCTAATTGCTCGGCGAAGAGATCGCTTAGAGGAAATTGCAAAGCGCTGCGGAGTAAAAGCAAAAATTTTGGTGGCCGATGTTACGCAAAATTCTTTTGAAAATGATCTCACCACTTTTCTAGAAAAAATGCCTGGCGATTTATTTCACGTTTATGCGAATGCTGGTGCTGGAGCCGCAGGACGCACAGATAAATTAAACATCGAAGATTATGAGCGGCACTTCGCCGTGAATGTCTTTGGCGTCTTGCGCACTCTTCGAGGTGCTCAATCCAAACTTAAATCTAGCAAGGGCCGTTTCATTATCATTGGTAGCTTGAATAGCTATCTCGCATTTCCGCTTGGAACCCCTTACAACATGGGAAAATTTGCTGTTCGCGCATTAGCAGAGAGCCTGTTTGCGGAAGAGCCCACCTTGGGATTTTCCTGTTCTGTGGTTTGCCCTGGCCCAATCGCGACGGAACTTCTTTCCAAAAATAATAAAGGGGAGGCGGTTCAGCTGGGGGATGATTTTCCTAAAATTCATGCGCTCTCCCCAGCGAAAGCGGCGGATAGAATTTTTAAAAAAGTACTGCGCGGAAGAAGAGAAATATTCTTGAGCATAGATTCGTTCGTGCTTGTTGCATTACATCGTCACTTTCCGAGCTTTACTAGCCGCCTCATTCGAATTGGCTATGGGCTCTTTTCTGCCAAGGCCCTGAAGCTCGTTGGAATGGTGAACCCAGATTCGATATAAGTGCCGCCCGCGTAAGACTGGCTGTATAAACTCTTTACAGCCGCCCAACAGATATACAATAAAGCCCAGCAATAACAAGTACTTGACCGCAATTGACTCGGCGGGTTATCCTGGGTGACATGAAAACCCAAATCCTACTCCTGGCCCTACTTTTCGCCACCTCAAACGCCCAGGGAATGGGGGCCAAATCCCCAGTTCGCGTAGACGCCAAAGCACCATGCCTTGAGGGAACTGATGCTGAAAAACAAAATGCAGCACAACAAATTTTTCTATCCCTTGTAGCCGAAACAGTTCCGGCAAAGGGCGGAAAAATGGCTGCATTGCCAACAGATGAGAAGATGATGGCCGCCTTTTCTAAGGATGTAGAGGGTCACTTCTTTCACAAGCTTGCCCTAGAAATGCAAAAGCATGGCTGCGCCTTTAGTGATTCTGCAAAATTTAGTTCCGTTGGAGAGACGATAGATTCCATCGCCAAAGATTCTTATAAAATTTCACCGAACGCCGGCGTTCCCCAGTGGTTGAAGCCCGGATTTAAGGCCGTGCTTGGTGCCTATGATAACAACAACACAATTTTTATTGAAACCACGGCTAGCGGCTTTATTTTTCACGCCTGCGAGCACGACTCCAATACTCCAGGGAACGATGCGCCGGCCCCAACAGAATCTTGCCCAACCCTATTTAATAAATCCCTTTATGTTCCGGTAGAAGAATTATTGCAAAGAACGTCTGGCTTGAAATACAAGGTGCTTCTCGTTCTAAAAGCCCTCGCCGGCACAAGCGTAATCCTAACCTCAAATTTGGGCTTGGGCGTTGTCTCACCAGTCGCAGCCGCCGTAGTTAACTTAACGAACCCCGATCCACTGGCCGTAATGAAAAGAGACCAAACAATTGGTGACGCGACAATTGCCTTCCTACAACTCGGCGCACACAGCAGCGCACTAGATGATAAACTAATCGTTTCTCGTATGCTGCCCGCAAAATACGACGACCTTAAAGAAGCGCTTACGGATGTGGTGGGACAAATTTTCCAAAGCGAGTATAAGAAGCTCGGTGAAATCAACAAGCACCCAGAAAATCCAAATTTATCGCTAATGCCAGCCGAACAGATTGAAACTGAGTTTCACGAACGCGTTCAGAAGGAATATGAGGCGGCCAAATCTGCTGACGGGAAACCCGCACCTAGCGAATCAGCTCCATCAACACCGTAGGATCTTCTCCCGATAGAATATCTGAGAATCTTCGAATGGCGGCGCCAAGCTCATTGCCTGAGGCGGCATAGTGATCCCAATTAATACCCACGTTCATTATGGTTCTTCCGTCTCCCGCTTCGTAAGCGCTGAACGAGCAAAAGGTAAACGCGGTGTGGAATGCTGCGTGGGGTGTACCATTGAAGGTTTTTCCACGATGATTCAATAGAGAGCTAACGCTTACGCCGCCGCCACCGAATCGAACGTAAATAGCCGGAAACTGAAAGACCAGGAAATGCACGAGTCGCAGGATTGCGCGATTCCAAAAATAGTTTCCACTCCGAACCAAAAATCTTCCGAACGGCATTTTATTAATATCGCGCTTCCTTCCCGCAGCAATCACTCCACGAATCTCATCAAGTGATAGCTTCTGGGGATCTTGAATAAGAATCGCACTTAAGTGATCTCTGCCGTCGGCGGGCACTATAATAGGCATATTCACAACCACCCGTTCAAACTGTATTAAGCGTGGGCCGTAGAAGGTAGAAAACACGGCGCGGTTCACGTGAGGCATTTCACTGGCCAAGATGCCAACAGCCTTGGCGAGAAGTGCGGTATAAGGTGGTTCACCACTATTTTTTTTTCGCCACTCTTTGAGAACGAGGGAAATATCGGCCGCAACTTCCATCGGAAGATGAAAATGCCGGCGACGAACAGCCGCGAGCTGATAATTGGTGAACCACTGTTCTAGACTAAGTTTTTGAATCGTCATCTAGGGGTGTCCATGGCGACAGTTTCAGTTTATCTAGGAGTGAAATTAGTCGAAAGGCGGATTGATCGGCCGGAATGATTGTTTTCGGGTCGAAGCGCATATAAGGAAATGCCTTGATATCGTCGTCTCTTAACAAAAATAACAGGGCTATCGTAAAGGCAAAGAGAGCAGCGTTTACTATTCGTCCCCAAATGCCCGCTCTTTTTTCCATTACGATATGTATATCGCTTTGGCTTACTCCATTGAGTAAAGGCACATTTCCCCAAAAGATATGTACCTGTGGAAACTTAAATCCGGATTGCTTTTTTTCGGAATTGGTTCCGTAACTCAGCGTAACCACAGAGCCACCCGCAAATCTAGCTTGGTAATCCAGACTATTGCCCAATAGAAGCCTGCCGAGCTTCGCGCGCCAACCCAATTTAGGAAATTCGCCTCCAACCTTCCAATCAAAAACTCCCTCGTGCTTTTCCGAAATATCAAAATTAAAATTAATGTCTAACTGATGAACGGTTCCGAAGTGCTGCATATCGATTCCGCCCACCATTATTATGTGGTGATGAACAAAGAGAGTTCTTCGCGCAATTCGAATCCCCACGGTTTCTTTTCCGTCCAAGCCGGGTGGGTTGGGCACAGGGTAGGGTGCTTTATCTCCGGCAAAAATCCAAATCGTGCCGTACTTTTCTTCTACTGGGTAGCTTCGCAGTTGCACGCCATTGGGCAATTTTTCTTGGCACTGAATTTTCGTTAGCTTACCGCTCCCACAAAAACGCCACTGGTGAAAATAGCACTCTATTTCTTCGCCAATCACTTTTCCGTTAGAAAGATCTGCGCCCATATGTGGGCAAAATGCATCCATGGCATTGAGCTTCCCGCTCTCACCGCGATATACAACCACGCGTTGATTTAAAATGGTGAAGCTCTTCGCAGTCAAGCGCCGCACTTCTTTGACACTACAAAGTGGATACCAGCCTTCTGTTACTAATTTTGGGTTATTAAATGCTCGGAAATTACGCAGCGGCTGCGTGAGTAAATTTTCTTGTCGTGTTTGGCCATTCCTTGGCGCTGTTTTCCAATCGTGCACTATTTCATACTAAAGATTCAGGGGAGTGCATGTCAAACAAGCCCACACATCCCTTTGTAACCTCTTGCTTCTAGCAGGTAATTACGCTGTTCCGACTACAAAATCTGGGCACGCACCCCCATTGAACACTTAATTATTCTCTAGGCAATTCTAAAGTTGCGAGAGACTACGCCGGTGAATCGCTATAGTCTTTTTCACTTCATCAATGCCACATCTTTTGCGAGCATTTTCCCCACAAGTTCTTGAGTATAACGAGTTGGGTGGCCATCCACGGGAATCCATTCTCTATCATCTGTTAACTCTCGGAAATTTACTTTCCTATAATCGAAATAGCTTATTCCTCGCGCCTGTAATTTTGGAATAATGTCCGGCCCGCCCACCTTTATCGACGGAAAAAGCACCACTACAAAGCGGCCGCCGTTAACTTTTCTAGCGAGCTCATTTTTGATTTCTAATATTAAATCCGCGGTGAGCTCTACGTCATGATCTTGGATAATGAGTGGGAAATCGATGCCAATTTTTTGAACGATCCAGCTCCTGGCCATCCAGTTGTAAAAAAGAGAGGTCCATTTACGGTTTTTTTCGAAATTGCCAAGACGAAAAATTTTTCCAAGTGGGTCGTAATCAAAATAGGGGAAATAACGACTAGAGTAAGCCACCATCAACATACTACCAACTACTCGCCTCACGTGGTGATCAATATAAATATAAAAAAACAATCCTGAAGTTTGCTTTATTTCGCCTTTTTCTGGAAAATTATTTTCCTGAATCTGCGCCAGAACATTATTCGGTCCCCAACTTTCTACTCCATAATTATAGGCCTCGAATTCCGGAGCCGCATTTTGGAATGCAAATGGAAGAGTTTCATTTTTTTGAACGCCTTTTCCAAAAGCATAGGAACACCCCAAAAAGGCCGCAAACTTCTGTGGCTCTTTAGCTGAACTCTGAGGGGTAATTCGCCTGCCGTATTCATCTGTTTCGATGACGGTATTGTAGATGGTCGTGTTTTTATAGGCGAACATCATCCGGCCTAGATAGTTCGGCCTAATTCGAAAACCAAGATTGGGGCTTGGCGCATACAATCCTTTGCTGAGCGTCCAATCCACCTGTCCAGGAAAGTGGATACTTAAAAAATCCTCGGTAGGAAATTTTTTCAAGTTTTCCTCTCTGATGGTTGATCCAAGGCCTCGGCCTATTTCTGCCATAGGCGGTTCAGGCGTGCGTGGTGGGTTGAAGCCGGGAATAAATAGAAGTAGTAGAAAAAACAGTAAAGTGAAAAAATACTTCCAAACATTTTTATACATTGAATTCTTTCTCTTCGATGAAGCGAAGCAAATCTTGAAATAGCATATCGCGGTGGAAAGATAACTCAACGGCAAGGCTCTTGTTTAGTTTTGTAATCGGAAAATTAAGGTTGGCGCTCTTCGAATCAGATGAGTTGGATTGGTGCGAACAGCTTATCGGCCCTTCACCGTTCAGGCCTTACTCAGAGTAGATCCGTGATTCAGGGGCTTGCTCTTTCGCAACTCAGTAACTCTATTGCTTTTTAACTTGGCGGAGAGGGAGGGATTCGAACCCTCGATACACTTTTGATGTATGCACCCTTAGCAAGGGTGTGCCTTCGGCCACTCGGCCACCTCTCCAAGCGAAAAATTGGTGCGCAGGAGAGGAATCGAACCTCCGACCTACAGATTCGTAGTCTGTTGCTCTATCCAACTGAGCTACCCGCGCGATATTGCCGCACAATACGAAACGCTACCAGAAAAGGCAAGCAAGTTCAGCTTGTGGCCGCTATGCACACCAAGATATACTTTGCGCTTCCGAACAACCTGTTTTATACGGAGCAGCAAATCATGAATCCTGCCATTTTTCGTGAATATGATATCCGCGGCATCGCGGGCAAAGACCTTGATGCAAGTTTGGCATTTCGCCTTGGCCGAGCATACGTTAAATACGCCACCAAGGCGCTTGGCAAAAACAAGCTTTTGATAAGTGTTGGACGTGACTGTCGTCTTACGGGCGAAGAATACGCTGGCGCGCTTATGGCTGGCCTCCAGAGTGGTGGGGCAGAGGTGCTTGATCTCGGCCTCGTTACCACCCCCATGACCTATTTTTCCATTCACC
>CAIPTA010000194.1 GCA_903867855.1 Oligoflexia bacterium
CCCCCCCCACACACACGCAAAATGAGCGAGGCTCAAACGGAAAAAGGCATGAGGCGCGCTTCCCCGTAAAGTGATTGCTACATCTTATGGCCGGTCAGCTCACCTCAACAATGGAGGCGACCTCCGCTGACAGTCCCGAATCCGCGCCCGAGGCGGCTGCCGCGTGCGCGACAGAAACCACCGTGCAGGCCGCGCGGGCGGCCGCCCTCCTCGCAGCCATCCACTCCCGGCCGTTGTCGTTCGAAAGCGAGCCCTCGTCGTGCTCACCGATGCCGTCGCCATCGCCACCGGCTCTGGGGTCGCTCAGAGCCTTGAGCCCGAGCACCGATTCGGGCCCAAAGAACGAGGGCGAGAGGAAGTAAGAGGAGGCAGACAGGGCAGGAGGCGGAGGCGGGTGTGCCGAACCCGAGCCCACGCCCAAGCCCGAGGACGAGGCTACAGCCGCAGCCGTGGAAGCATCTCGCTCGGCATCGCCCGCTGCTGAGGCGAGGGCCGAGAGAGCAACCTGGGCGGGCTTGCTCCAGGCCACTATTGCCTCCACCAGAAGTGCCCCCGCGGCCAGAGCGGCAGGGCGGAGGGACTGGCACAGGCCCTCGCCCTTTCCCTGATAAGAGGGCAGATGGCGGAAGGCGGAGAGGATGGGGGGGAGCGCCAGGGCCGCCAGGCCCCCTTCGGCTGTCGTGGCCAGGCCGAACATGACGGCGTACAAGGCAGAGAGCTCGGGGTGGATGCGGAGGGCCGGGGCGGCAGCGGCAGAGGCCAAGGCAGTGGGCGCTTGCCTTCGGGCTGCAACTCAAGGATTTCCAGGCAGACATCTTTGCAGCGCACGAAAATGGAGCTGCCAGATGCATAAAATTCTCCAGGAGAGAGTTTTGCATTTCTAAAAACCATTTCAGGGGGAATGGCCGAGCGGAGAAGTTTTACTCTTTTGCCCGCTACCGTTGCGTAGGCACCAGGCCATGGATGAAGGCCGCGCACTAGATCGTGGGCTTCGTGCACTGTTAGTGTATTCCATTTCACCAGGCCATGTTCTTTCTCAAGCATGGGCGCAAAAGTGGCGGCCGCATGATTCTGCGGCCTAGGTTTAATCTCACCGCGCTCTAACTTGGTGAGGGTTTCCACGAGCAGATCACCGCCCACAAGCTTAAGGCGCTCCGAAAGTTCGCCCGAGGTTTCGTTCGCACCAATAGTTGCGTTCACTTGTAGAAGAATATCGCCCGCATCCATCGCCTTCGCCATAAACTGTGTGCTCACGCCCGTATCTTTGTATCCTCTTAGCACAGACCATTGCATGGGCGCAGCGCCGCGAAGTTCTGGTAGGAGCGATGGGTGCACATTGATGGGCGGGTGCTTACAGAAGTGCAGCAACTTTTCCCCGAGGAAGGCGCCGAAAGCAACCACCACGAGCACCTCTGGATTTTTTTCTTTTAACCACGCAAGCGTCTCTTCTGTATTAATTTTTTCCGCCTGAAAAATGGGGAGTGAGTGCTCGAGCGCCACTTTTTTTACGGCAGGCATCTCAAGCTTGAGGCCGCGACCTGCGGGGCGATCCGGTTGAGTGATCACACCGAGCACTTCATGGTGGCTGGCGAGAAGCGCACGCAGTGAGGCTGCGCCGAATTCTGGACTACCAAAGAAAACGCACTTCATTCGTGCTGCTTTTCTTTGAGAATTTTTCTTTTCACAGATTTGCTTTTTACAAAGCTAAGACGATCTAAAAAAAGGCGGCCATCGAGATGATCCAGCTCATGTTGAATGCAAACCGCGAGCAGGCCCTCTGCCTCTAGGCTTTGCGGCGTGCCATTTATATCTTGATATTCGAGGCGAATTTTTGCCGCGCGGGAAACATCTTCATATTCGCCCGGCACGCTGAGGCAGCCTTCTTGGCCCACTTGTTGGCCTTCTTTGGATACAATTTTAGGGTTAACAAAAATGCGCGGATTTTTATTCGTCAAAATCGGAGGCTCGTCTTCGGAGCTTTCAAAGTCGATATCCATCACCACGAGCTGCACATGGGCGTCGATTTGGGGCGCCGCGAGACCAATACCATTTGCTTCGTACATTGTCTCGAGCATGTCGGCAGCAAGAGCTTCCAGCGAAGAATCGAACTTAGTGACAGCGGCACTTTTTTTCGCAAGACGTGAATCTGGGAAGGTAAGGATTTCTAGAATCGCCATTAAATTCGTTTGCCTCTAAAAATGAGAAAGAGTCCGAAGGCCAGAAACACCAGATTGGGCAGCCATGCTGCCATAATCGGGGCCATCCAGCCAGATTTCCCCATGGATAGCGCAGTAGAAAAGAAAAGCCAGTATAAAATTACAAGAAGGAAACAAACGCTCACATCGCGCGCGAGGCTTGATTGCCGCTGATGCTGCGTGGCGAACGGGATTCCCAGCAGTGCCATGATCAATGGAACAAACGACATACTAATTTTCGACCAAAAACTCACCTCATAGGCATGGGTATCGATACCCGCTGCTTTATTGCGAGTGATAAAATGCCATAGGGTTTTCAGGCGAAGGGTTTCTACTTCTCGATCGATCTCTTTAAAGTCGTCGGGCTTTTCTGTGAGGAAAACGCTCTGGGTATCGAAATGCTTTGTGAGGGGATAAACTGGATCGCCATCAAAGATCGTTACCAGGCCGTCAGACAAGATCCATTTGCCGTCCCTATAGTTCGCTTCTTTGGCCTCCACTTGTTGTATTAGCGAAAATTGACTATCAAAAGTGTATATGGATAAACCTTCGATTTTATTTTGTTTCACGTCGAAATTGCGGAGGTTATAAATTAGATTTTTGCTGCGATACCAGATTTTGCTTTGCCGAATCGCGGTTTGCAGATCGGGCTTTTTTTGAATCACAGTTCGATAAAATTGTGCACGAGCCTTGGTGAGCGGCGGAATGATCCGATCGGTCACCACGAAGGACGCGCAACAAAGCATGAAAACCATGCATAGAAGCACAAAAGCAATGCGGGCAAGTGAAACACCACTCGCAAACATAGCCGTAAGTTCGCTGCGACGCGCAAGCCCCGAGAGGCAGATGAGGGTTCCCATTAGACAGCCAGCCGGCAGAAGTAGCACGAGCACTTCGGGAATTTGATAGAGCGTGAATTGAAATAAATACTGGGGCGGCACTTGCTCGCGAAGGCCTTGGCGCATAGTGTCGCCACCAAGGTAAAGAACCAAAAAGGTTACCATGGCCGCCAGAAGGCCCTTCCAAAATTCAGCAGCAATATAGCGGTCGAGGATGCTCACAGAATTAACTTATCATAAGCATGCCCTGCTGTTACACTCGCAATTCAGAAATTGCATAGGGAAAAGACATGGGAATTTTTGGTAAATTAAAACTTTGGCTTGCGGATACCGGTAAACAGTTAGCGATCGCGATTTTTATCGTGATGCTATTGCGCTCTTCGATTGTAGAGCCCTATAAGATTCCATCTGGCTCCATGATTCCAACGCTATTCATTGGAGATCATATCTTCGTGAACAAATTCGCCTATGGCTTCAAGGTTCCGTTCACAGAAATTTTCTTAGACAACCCAATTTATGTGACACATGAAACTGTGCCCGCGCGCGGTGATGTGATTGTGTTTAAGTACCCAAAGAATCCCTCTATTAACTATATCAAGCGAGTGGTGGGTTTGCCTGGTGATAGCGTGGGCATTCACGACAAAGTGCTTTATATCAACAATAAGCCGATTCAAATCACGGATTTGAAAAATGATAAAATGGCTGAAGGCATTGAGAGTGACGATGATCGCAAGGTGCTCTCTCTCCATCAAGAGGATCTACTCGGCATTCCTCATCCTGTTTTATACAACATGAACAGCTTGCTTGGATCTGACTATGGGCCCGTAGAAGTGCCTCAAGGAAAAATCTTTGTGATGGGCGATAACCGCGATCGCAGTTCCGATAGCCGCATCTGGGGTTTCGTACCGCTCGAAAATATCAAGGGCAAGGCGATGTTCATCTGGCTCAACTTTGTGCTCAGCATGGATGACGACGGCTTCAAGTTCGGTCAGCACCTAGAGCGCTTTGGAACGATGATTCGTTAGTTTTTTGGTAATAGAACCAAGATAGACCGAATGGCCGCTCTCGATGCTCGTTTTAGCGCTTCGCTTTTACGAACAAGGCTTGCCAGCGCTGGCCCCACTAGATAGTAAAAGTTTATAAATCCTCGACCAAGGCTATTGGTTCTTAAATAAGAGTCGCGGAACATTCTCAATGCGATTACTTCTGGCTCTTGAGGTCCATCAAAGGCAGCCGTGGCCACAAAACAAACGCCGCTAATTTTAACGGCATTATAAGTGGCTTGAAAGTCGTTCTTATTATTAATGAGTTTACTGTTTTGAATGTATTTGCGTAGCCCCTCTGCCACGAAGCCCTGAAAGGGCATGCCAATCGTAAAGAGGCGAAAAACCTTCAATGCAATAAGACGCTCTTCTCGTGCGCCAGCACTTTTTAGAAGGTCCACAATTTTGGCGATATCAAGACTAATGGCAGAAATTAGCAGTGCCTCGGCAACGCGATCTTTGGGATCAAAAAGTTTGGGATGTAGATCTTGCATTTCAACATCGTGAAATTTAGCCGTCAGAGTCATGAAGCGTCGATAATGTTTGAGCGCATCTGCAAAATCACCCTTTTCATAGGCAACGCGGCCTTGCTTGGCGATGCTCATTCGTTTTCCAAGCTCTTCTAAAAATCGGCGCTTCTCCCGGCGAACGCGGTTTTCCTCGATAATCGTTTCGAGACGCTTGGAGCCTTTGGTTTGCTTTTGATCGGCCATGGATTAAAAAATTAGAACAGAGACGAAGGATCAACGTCAACCGAAAGGCTAGCACTAGCCCCTATTTTGTGGTTCCAACGTTTCAGTGTGGTTTTTAGCACTGCATTCAGGGCGCTCGTATCTTTCGATTTCAGGATGATGTTCCATCGAAAACGATTTTGGAGTTTTTGCAGAAGAGAGGGCGCAGGACCAAGCACAATCACGCCATCTTGATCGTAGTTGAGTAGATCTTTTGCGATCGCCTCCGCAAGGGATCGAGCTCTAGCATCGCTTGCATCGCTAACAAGTATTCTCGCCAAACGTGTATAGGGAGGATATTGGAAACTATGTCGTTGACGAAGCTCCTGCTCGGCAAATGAGCGAAAATCATGTTTGGCTGAAAATTGCACACTGGGGTGTTCTGGTTGATAGGTTTGGAGCAAAACCTTGCCCACGAAATCACCGCGTCCGGCACGACCCGCCATCTGGGTAAATAATTGGAAGCTTCGTTCGCTCGATCGAAAATCGGGGAAGGAGAAGCTAGCGTCAGCATTCACCACGCCAACCAAGCCAACATTCGGAAAATCGTGACCTTTGGCGATCATCTGCGTGCCGATGATGATGTCCACCTCACCGCGAGCAATGCTAGTTAAGGCGTCTTCTAGGCTATTTTTTGCACTCATGCTATCCCGATCAATTCTTAAAACCCTTGCTTCGGGAAAACATTCCTGCGCAGTTTTTTCCAACGCTTCGGTGCCGGGACTTCCGCTCTCCATTTTTTCAGAGCCACATTTTGGGCAAACGCGAATTTGTTTTTGTGAATAACCACAATAGTGGCAGCGCAACTCCCTGGCTATGCCGTAAAGAGTGAGGCTAACACTACAATTAGTGCATTCAGGAACAAAGCCGCAGCTTTCACAATGAATGTGGGAGGCGAGTCCGCGGCGATTCAAAAGCAGCATGGTCTGCTTTTGTTCCTTTAGCATCAATCCGATCTCATAAATCAACTCTCGGGTGAGGAGACCCGTCATCGTGCTTTTCTTTTGATCCACAATTTCTACTGCGGGCAGGGGATGTGCGGTTACTCGATTTTCTAGGCGGAGCAATGCGTAGCGCCCACTCTTCACTTGTAGGTAGCTTTCTAGCGAAGGTGTTGCGCTCCCCAACACAATCGTAGCATTCCCCAGCTTCGCTCGAAGAATGGCTGCATCACGCGCATTATAGCGAAAACGATCCTCTTGCTTGAAGGCGCCTTCATGTTCTTCGTCTACAACGATTAGGCGGAGATCCTTTACGGGAGCGAGTATGGTGGAGCGAGCGCCAAGTGCAATGCGAACACGGCCAGACTGCAGGAGTTGCCATTGCCGGCTACGTTCACGATCACTCAACCCCGAATGCAGCAGGGCAATCGGTTCTTGCAGGCGCGATTGGAAGCGATGAAATAATTGTGGGGTAAGCGCAATTTCTGGCACCAAAACGATAACACCACCACCACTCGCGAGGGCTCGCTGAGCGGCATGGAGATAAACTTCTGTTTTTCCGCTGCCAGTTACACCTTCGAGTAAGAAACAGGTAAAGGAATTTTTTTCTAAAGCGGTTCCAATTTTGGCAACAGCATTCAACTGCGCCTCTTGAAGATTGGGTGATTCACTTTTCGTCGTAGAGGTTTTTAGCTCGATCTCTTTGGCTCGCATTGAAACTTGCACCAGCTCACTTTTGATGAGTGATTGCAGTGTAGATTTGTGTTGAGCTTCGATCGAGGCAGTTGGCCCATTCTCAAAGAGCCACTGTAAAAGCCCCCAGCGTTTGCCGCCACGAAGTTGCAGCGCTCGCTTTTTTTCATCGGGAAAATCATCAGGATTCTGAGCGACTGAAAAAATTTTTTCTACTTCCAATTCTGGGTGGGGCGGTAGGGCGGACTGAATTAACGCGCCCACAGGATAGTGATAGTACTTGGAAAGCCAAACTAAAAAATCTACGTGGTCTCTTGAGAGCGAAGGATATTCTTCTGCGAGGCCATGAATGTCTTGAACTTTAAAGTCACCATCGAGAGAAACATTTAGCTCTAATACAAAGGCAATCTGCATTTTTTTTCGAAGTGGCACGATAACAGGCGTTCCCACGCGCACATGCTGCACTATTTCGCTGGGAACGGAATAGGTGAGTGCGGGGATGGGAAGGGGTAGTGCAACCTTTACGAGCATCTAGTGAAAAAATGGAGCGAGTTCGGGAATGCTAGAAATTTTTTTGGCAGCACTATCTTTGGCCGATCGCCACTGCGCGGGAGTGGGATTGATGATTACGTGCTCTATGCGCACAATGTAGGCAAGCTTATCATCCTTGCGAATGATCATGCGGGCACTTTTTGCTTCGGGAAGATTCCAGGCATTTTGAAACTCAATGCTGCAGCTAGAGGTATTGCCCAGGGATTCTGGGCATTGGGCGCGCAGCAGGGCAGGAACGAAACTATCTTTCTCAATCCAAAGCGCCGTTTTTTGGTTTGCGTCCTCGCAGGCCCACACATAAGAATTTTTGCGAAAGCGATGTAGGGCCACGCCCTTTTCTTGCTGGTAGAACGGACTTGGCATTTCTCTCATAGATATCACTTGATCGTGGCGAAAGCGCAGGAGATCTTTTTCTTCTGGAATTCTTAAACCAAAACCTCTCATGGCGTGGATCAGCCGCTCTCCATTAGCTTCTAGCAAAAGCGAAAGGCTTGGCCACTCGCCTTCTTGCACGCTTGCTTCTGAGTTAAAGAAGAGAGTTTCCTCGGAGAGAAGAATGTCGCTGCTTTTGTCGGTTTCGGCGGGTTTATAGATGGCGGCGTAAACTAAGGCCCCGTGCTTTGTGGGGCGTTCATTGCTCATTTTTTTCAACATAAAGCTACAGGGAGGAATATAGGCTTGCGCTAGCGGACTAAAAAAAATCAATAAAAGAATTGCGGATAAAAACTTGGTCACAATAGTTCCTTGGCAAGGCGCTTAATTAGTTTTTCTGTTGATTCGCGGGTGTCTTCACGTTGGAGAGCAAAATAAATATTCGCTTCCAAGTATCCAAAACGATCACCGGCATCAAAACGACGACCTTGAAATTGAAAAGCAAACAGTTCCCGCTTCTTGGCCAGGGCCTGCAAGGCATCGGTGAGCTGGATTTCTCCGCCCGCTCCGGGTTGGGCATTTTCCAAGATAGGAAAAACGTCTGGCGTTAAAATATAACGGCCCGGAATGGCGAATTGGGAGGGGGCTTGGCCCGCTGCGGGCTTTTCCACCAGCTTATCTAAGAGAATGGTGTGATCATCCACGCGTTGGCCACTCACGATTCCATATTTGTGGGTTTCGCTCGCAGGCACTTCCATGATTCCCACCACCGGGGAGCCATTTCTTTTTTCAAAAACATCCATTAGCTGACCAATGCATGGACGCCCTTTGTTCACGATAACGTCGTCGCCAAGAAGAACAGCAAATGGTTCATTCTCTACAAGGGGTTTTGCTGTGAGAACGGCGTGGCCAAGTCCGCGCGGATTTTTTTGACGAATGGAAACAATTTGAATTTTCTTGAGCACCTCGTCGTTTAGGTCTGAATCAAAATAATCTTCGATCGAAGATTTCCCCTTACTGGTAACCAGCACGATTTTTTCAATTCCAGAATTAGCGGCTTCCAGCACGATATGATGAAGGGTGGGGGTATCAACCAGGGGCAATAGTTCCTTGGCCACAGCTTTTGTGACGGGTTGGAATCGAGTTCCCTTTCCGGCTACGGGAATGACCGCTGTTCTAATGCGCATGTTGTATCCTGCTTTCTTTGAGCAACAATATCATGGTATGAAAAATTTATGCCGCAGCGAAACTGTATTTGCATCTGTTTTCTTACGCTAATTCTTTCTCTTTCGAGAGCAGAGGCGAGCTCGCCTGTGTTAGAGGGGCTTGCCGGAGCTGGCCGTTCGGGTATTCCCGAAGCCTCTATTTTTCTAAACCCTGCCGCGATCGGAATTCTGCAGAATGCAATTTCGTTCTTCAACTATTCTAAAACCCGCATCAATGATTTCAATGCTGGCGGTAAAGACTATTCGCTTGGCATCTATGATACCACTAATACTTTCGCCCATGCTGGATTCGCCTATGAGCGGGAATCGCGGGCTACTGTGACCAATAATGGCGCGCAGGGTTATGCGGATAATTCGAAGCTTCGCTTTGGCCTAGCAAGAGAGTTGGCGGATGGCTTGATCGCAGGTGTAACTCCTCGCTATGTGATTAATAAGAGCCCGAGCGGCGATACGAAATTTTTCACCGGGGATGCGGGGATAATTTTTAACCTAGCCGCTGACATGCGCGCTGGCATCACCTACGAAAATGCGAGCCAACAGGTGGGGGAGCGTCCGCCAACCCTTGCGGGTGGATTGAATTATGGGCTTGGCTTCGGAGTGGGGCTCTATGGTGACTATGGTTCTGCCATGCAGGGACCGCTAAAAAATAATAAGCTATGGTCGCTCGGGGCAGAGCTCGCGATGTTTAGTGATATTGTGTTGCGCGGCGGCCTCTATCGAGACGCAATCATCGGCCAGCGTGGCGCGGCTCTGGGGCTATCTTGGGCCGGACCTCGGCTCGGGTTGGATTTTGCGATGAAGACCACCTACTACGCGCCGATTGAAAGAGATGTTAGTTTTGGTTTAGTGATCAAGATGTAGCGATACTTAGAATTTTCGCTCTACTGAATTTAGGAGTGAAACCAGATTCGTATCGTGCCTTCGAATCACTACCAAGCAACAGGCCGTGGCCGCTAACATCGTGGTTTTATCAGCTTGAAGTGCCCCTAAAGAGATAATAATGGCCAGCAAAGCCACCATCGCCGCGAGCGAACTAATTCTTTCGAGATAAAAGATAAAGGCCCAAATACAAAGCCCAATAAGTGTAGCAACTGGGGAAAGAATCATCAGCGCTCCAGCCGTGGTGGCCACGCCTTTCCCTCCATCAAACTTTAAAAAAATGGAATAGCAGTGCCCAAACACGGAGGCAAATCCAGCAGCGGCTGCGAGACCCGGAGCGTCAGGAAAAAATAGGATCACACAAAGCGGGGGAATAAGACCCTTTAAAAAATCGCAAAGAAAAGTGAGGGCCCCCAGCTTTTTTCCGCCGAGACGCGTGAGATTCGATGCACCAATATTGCCACTACCAAACTCGCGAGGATCACCCAGGCCCATGGCGCGTGCCAGCAAAACTCCGCTAGGAATAGAGCCGAGCAAGAAGGCGGCTAAAACAAATACGATAATTGGCATGTTGAGAATTAACATATTATTGCTGGGCAATCGTCGCCACAAATATGTTAAAAATATAGAAATGAATTCCATGCTGAACAAAAGAAGTGTCCTTGCACTTTGGTGTCTAACACTACCGATCATTTTCCTGCTGCCATATGCATTTTTTGTAGAGCGATTTCGCGTTTTACTTTGGGTTTGGGAAAGTGCCTATCTTCCCTTTTGGATTACGCTAGCCGTGATTTCGGTCACCGCGCTGGTGGCGGCGGTGTTAATTTATCGATTGTATCATGGAGCCATGATTGCCTATGCAATCTGTATTTTAATGGCAATTGGTCAGCCAAGCTATTTGGCGATGCGCGAGCACCGTCATTTCCTACTTGTTTTATTGTTTGCCTTGCTGTGCATACAGGTGGCAATTTTTGAGCATATTCGATCCGTGCTTTTGCAACCTTATTATTTTTCCGGTCGGCGCTGGTGGGAATCCTATCCGAAAGCCATTCCCAATTTACACGCCATTCTCTATTTTTCCTCGGACAAGCAAGACCCAATACCCGTGAGGCTTTCGAATATTGGGCGCGCTGGCTGTTACGTATTTTCCGCAGATCGCCCGCTTCAATCTCGTCCAAAACAGGTGGCAATACGACTGGGAGATAGTACAATCTTGGAAAGGTCTGTTGAATCCACTGTGGTCACCGATGATAAATTCGGAATGGGTCTTCGCTTCTTGTCTGATGGGGGCACGTCCGATTGGAGCAAAGATCTTGAAGACTATTTGGGCCACCTTAGGAGATCCGGCTATGTGGAAACTTAAATTTTGTTTTTCTGCTATCGCGATTGTTTTTTTGTTTCCCGCCTGTACTCGGCACAGCGGCGGTGACACCCCAGAGCAAGCGTTACAGGAGTATATCAACACTGGATTCTCGGCTAAAAGCCTCGACGACAAGAAAAAACTGTTGGATCTATCTACTGGAGAGGCCTTCGATAGTTTAGAAAAAATTACGGATCAAGATTTTGTTCATCAATTTGTGGAATCGAAACTGCGACTTGTGAGCTTAAAAACAAAAGATTTGCGCAAAGAAGATAATGGCAACGTGAGCCTTATCTATGAAATTAGCTTTGAAGATAAGGCTAACAATGTGGGTTCGATGTTAACGAATAAAAAGATCGCGTTTCTTACGCTCGACCCCAAAAGTAGTACTTGGAAAATTAAATCCACCACTAACGTAAAGTCACTCGTGGAGCGAAAAGAAGATCTAGTGGTTATGCCGCAAGCGGCTCAGCCGCCAAGTCAGCACTAGACTCACCAAAACAATAATGGCTGAAATAAACTGAGAAGTGCTCAGCCAACTAAAGAACAAAAAGCCTCTGATCGAATCGCCACGGTAAATTTCAATGAGTGAGCGCAAAAGGCTATAGCCGATAAGATAGGCCAGCGCGATTGACCCAGCCGCATGCTTTCGTTTTCTAATCTGTAGCAGCAAGAAAAATAACATTAATAGGCCGAGCGACTCATAAATCTGTGTGGGGTGTACAGGAATATCGCGAACGGAAGGATCTACAAGATCTGTATCTAGGCGAATCGCCCAGGGCAAGGAGCAGGCTTTGCCGTGGCAGCATCCTGCCGCGAGGCAACCGATACGACCAATGGCGTGGCCAATAACAACGCCAAAGCTAAGCACATCAAGCAAGGGAAGTAGCGGGATTTTTTTTATATACGCAAAGGTGCAAATGCTCGGAATGGCGAAAAGTAAGCCGCCATAGAAAACCAAGCCACCCTGCCAAATATAAAAAATCTCTTTTGGCGAAGCCTTAAAGTACTGCCAAGTGGTGATAACAAATAGAACTCTTGCCCCAACCAGCCCCATGAGCAGGGAAATGAAAACCACATCGATGATGTAGGCGGGCGAAATATTTACTTTTTTGGCGAGGCGCACGCAAGTGAACATTGCCGCAAGATAGCCAAGCGCAATAAAAAAACCATAAGAGAAAACTTTGAAGTTTCCAATCTGAAATAAAATCGGAAACACCTAGGTGGTCTCGGAGTTATCTTTTTCAAGAAGAATGCTTAGCATGAGTAGACCAACGCCAATGGTTATAGCGCTATCGGCAGCATTAAAGGCAGGAAAGTGGTAATCCTCTGCCCAGTGAAAATCTAAAAAATCGACCACAAAACCAAGGCGCACTCTATCAATCAGATTTCCGATGGCGCCCCCGACGATCAGCGACAAGGCAACTATACTAATTGCTTGGCTTTCCTTCAACCTAACGAACGCGAATAAGATAGCTGCCAAAGTGGCGAGCGGAACAACTAGAAAAAATGGCTCACGAAGACTAGCTGGGAGATTCGCTAACATGCCGAAAGCCGCCCCTGGATTGTGAATCAGGGTGAGATTAAAAAAACCAGGCCAAATAGGCATGCTCTGATTCATGTGAAGCCATTCAACGGCGTAGATCTTCGTAAGCTGATCAACGGCAATCAACAGGCCACAGAGCGAAACCAGGATGAGATATTTTCTTTTAATAACCATGCCTAAAAATAACGCATATTTTAGGCAATAGAAACCGGAATCAATCTACATCCTGATAGTCTTTGGCTGTGAGGCCATACTTCTCCAGCTTACGGAGCAGTGTTTTCTTGGGAATATTGGCGTGTAAAGCTGTCTGATTGATGCGCCCGTTGAAAACCTTCAGGGCACTGATAATAAATTGTTTTTCAAACTCCTCTTTCTGCGCCTGAAAATCTAGATTGCTTAGGTTGATGGGATAAAGCTGCTCACCCGCCTGAGCGGCTTCGGCAGAAAATTGAAAGTGTGAATTATCGGATGCCATCGAAGATTTTGCAGCGCTACGCGAGAGGCCGCAAATAGAATCGGGAAGAGAGTCAACAGTGATTTCCTTTCCAGACTCGATCACAAAAGCATGTTCCATCACGTTTTCAAGTTCGCGGATATTGCCGGGCCAATTATATTTCATCAGCATGGCTTTGGCGTCAGCGCTCAGGCCAGCAATTTTCTGTCCATATTGCGCATTAAACTTATCCAAGAAATGTAGAACAAGACTCGCGATATCGTCTTTGCGCTCTCTTAGGGGGGGCAAGAAAATGGGCAAAACGTTGAGGCGGTAGAAAAGATCCTCACGGAATTCGCCCTTTCGAATCATCTCTTCAAGATTCCTATTCGTGGCCGCAATGATTCTAACATTGACCTCAACTTCACGATTGGCTCCAACGGGAGTGAAGCGCTGTTCTTGAAGCGCGCGAAGTAGCTTAACTTGAAGTGCAGCAGAAATATCCCCGATTTCGTCTAAGAAAAGAGTGCCGCCGTCAGCAAATTGAAACTTACCGATTTTTCGTCCGTCAGCACCGGTAAAAGCACCCTTCTCGTGCCCAAAAAATTCACTTTCAATGAGATTCTCGGGTATCGCGCTACAATTCACAGCCACAAAGCGCTCATCTTTTCTTAAGCCGTTCATGTGAATGGCTCGCGCCACAAGCTCTTTTCCTGTGCCGCTTTCTCCGCGCACGAGAACTGAAGTATCAACCCTTGCTAGCTTTCCGATCATGGAGAAGATCCGCTTCATTTCATTAGACGCGCCAATCAAACCGCGAGCCTCTGAGGAATCTGATAATGCAGGAGCAGAGAAGCTCACCGCTTTCACGATAGAGTGAGCTTTTAGCGCACGATCTACGAGGGCAACAAGATCTTCACTCTTAATGGGCTTCTCTAGGTAGTTGTACGCACCGATTCGCACAGCCTCTACTGCATCTTTCACGTTCGAGTAGGCAGTGAGAATAATCACGATAATGCTGCTATCGAACGATTTAATCTGCTTGAGCGCCTCGATCCCACTCATTTTGGGCATGTTCACATCAAGGAGCACCAGATCATAATCACCAGCCATCACCTTATTTGTGGCCTCTTCGCCGTCACAGGCTTGGTCCACAACATAGTTCCTTTCACTAAAGGCGGAACTAATGGTTAGTCTTAGAGCGCTATCATCATCAACA
>CAIPTA010000195.1 GCA_903867855.1 Oligoflexia bacterium
AAAGAAGTGCAAGCCAGCCACTTTATCCGGACGGGTAGCCGCCGACTGAATCTCCGTGATCGACAGCGAAGAAGTATTCGAAGCAAAAATGCAATCGGGAGAAATATATTTCTCTGTCTCCGCGAGCACTTTCTTTTTCACTTCAATATTTTCCACCACGGCTTCCACCACTACATCCACCATCTTGAAGCCGCTATAGTCTACGGTGCCAGAAATATAGCCCATCTTACCCATGAAGCCATTTTTCGTAAGTTTCTTTTTCTTCACATCCCAGTTGAAGGTTTCTGCAGCATGCTGATAGGCCAAGGTAATCGCATCGCGATTCAAATCCTTCACCCGCACTGGAATATCTTTATTGGAGAATGCCCACGCAATACCGCCGCCCATCACGCCAGCGCCGAGCACAGCCGCACGGTCGATTTTCTTGGCAACTACATTTTCTCCCACGCCGTTCGTTTTCTTCACTGACTCTGAAAGCTGGAAGAGCTCGATGAGGCGTTTGGATACAGGGGTTACAGCGAGAATGGAAAATGCTTTTGCTTCTTTCTTTAGGGCTGTTTCGATATTTTCGCCGTGAATTTCAGCGAGCAAATCTAGGATCTTCAAAGGAGCGGGATACTTACCCTTAGTGAGCTTCATCACATTTTTGCGAGCGGCACGGAAGATCACCAAATTACGAAATGGAGATGTTTCGAGTAGCTTGCCAATAAAATTGATTTTAATTCGGCGGCCAGGCTTACCCAAGTTGGCCTTTGCCCAAGTGAGAGCGCGTTCATTGAAATCTTGGCTGGGGAGGAGCGCATCCACTACGCCCGCTTTATAGGCGCGCGAGCCATCGAGTTGCTTACCCGTGAGAATTAAATCAAGCGCTCCGGGAAGAGAAATCAAGCGAGGCAAACGAGTAGATCCACCAAAACCAGGCAGAATACCGAGGTTCACTTCAGGCAATCCCATTTTTACCGCTTTGCCATCCCCCACCACTCGCTTTTTACAAGCCAGCGCGAGTTCGAAACCACCGCCTAAACAGGCTCCATTTACAGCAGCTACTGTTTCAAAAGGCATTTTAGAGAACTTATGGATCGCCTGCTGACCGGCTGTTGCGCCAGCCTCGGCCTTCGCCGTTGTATCCAAGCTCTTAATGAGACTGATATCTGCACCAGCGATGAAAATATCACTCTTTGGGCTCGTAATCAGCAAGCCTTTCAAATCGCGTCGGCCCATCAATTCGTCTGCCAAGGAATCTAGCTCGCGAATGGCTCCTTCAGTAAACACGTTCGCTTTAGAGTCTGGCTGATCAAATTGCATTTCTAGCCAACCATCACCGCGCTCAATCAATTTATAATTTGTATATGTTTTCATGCGTCCTCCGGCAGTGCCTACAGATTCGTTTTTCATACGCGCTCCATCACGATCGCTCCGCCTTGGCCACCGCCAATGCAAAGAGAGGAAACGCTAAATTGTTTTCCGCTACGCTTTAATTCCTTGAGGGCAGTTAGGGTTACGCGCGCACCGCTCGATCCCACTGGATGACCCAGCGCCACCGCACCACCATTGATATTGAGTTTTGCACGATCCACTTCGCCCACAGCCTCGCTGCGACCCAGCTTCTCTTTGCACCATTCTTTGGAGGCCATCACTTTTACGCATGAAATCACCTGCGCCGCGAAGGCTTCATTGATCTCGATCACATCCATATCTTTTAAAGTAAGTTTCGCTTTGTCTAAAGCAGTCGCAATGGCGTAAGCGGGGCCAAGACCCATGCGCTCTGGCTCGTGACCAGTGAAGGCGATCGAGCGCACTTTGCCAAGCACTTCATAACCTGCCGCTTTTGCTTTTTCTGCACTCATCATACAGAGCATCACTGCTCCATCCGTGATCGGGCAGGCATTACCCACAGTCACTGTGCCGTTCACGCGATCGAAGTAAGGTTTTAGTTTTGCGAGTTGCTCGATGCCCATGCCTTTACGAGGGCCCACATCTTCTTTCACGCTTTGCTTATAGTTCGTGGGCACTGGCACCGGCACAATCTCTTCACCCAGTTTGCCATTTTCCGTCGCGAGCACAGCGCGCCGATGGGATTCCAAGGCAAAAGCATCTTGCTCTTCGCGAGAAATTCGTAGTTCACGAGCGAGAAGATCGGCAGTTTGTCCCATATTTAATCCGCAGAATGGATCCGTGAGACCTTCTTGAATCGCCACAATTGGATTTAAAATCACACCCGGACGAATCTTTGCTAGCGCTGCGAGTTTCGCACCCACCGTTTTCGCTTTCATGAGTTCGCCAAAAATTGCCACCATTTCCGGGCGATAAATGAGCGGCATATTCGTCATCGATTCTGTTCCGCCCACGATCATCACATCCGCAAAGCCGGCCGCAATTTTCATGTATCCTTGGGCAATCGCTTCTAAGCCGGAAGCGCAGTTACGGTGCACGCTATAGCCAGTGATAGATTTGTGTAATCCAGCTGTCATGCCCACAACGCGGGCGATATTTGCCGCGTCTTCCGGGCTACCTACGTTACCAATAGAAACTTCATCCACTTTCACGCGTGCCTTTGGCCCGTAGCCATCCGCAATCTCTAGGCGCTCCAACAATTCTCGCAGGGCCACGCGGCCTAATTCATGAGCACGAATCTTGGAAAAATCGGCCCCAGCCTTTACGAAGGGGGTGCGAATGCCGTCAACGATCACAACGTCGCGAAGAGTGGACATAAAAAAGCCTCCAAATACGTCTCTAGAATGAATTCAACGTATTGTAGGCTAATTTCTCTTTAAAAAGCAAAAAGAGACAGTCTGCTAGAGCAAACTGTCTCTCGGGGGGTTTTGCAGCGCAATACTAGAAGGTTACCTTCACGTTTGCGGTTAGGGAGTAGAAAGCTTCCGAAGCCAAGGAACCACCCACGATCGATTGGTTGTTCGAAGCTGTATAACCGTATCCGTTATTTACGAATGCGTTATTATTCAGAGGATCGTTCTGCGAAGAGCTCAATACGGTATCGTATTTGAAATCTGCTCCGAGGGCGATCGTCTTCGAAATCTGAATCTCCGCGCCAGCGCCGAGCTGACCCAATACCTGGCTTACCGAGTAATCATTCGATTGGCCAGTGGCATAGGGGTTACCCGAGTAGGTATTCAAGGAGTTTTGGTTATAGTTCAAGTAGCTCTTGCTGTAGCCAACACCCGCTCCGATATATAGACGGAAACGAGAAGACCTCGGCATTAAGTAGAAGCGAGCATTCACATCCACCAAGTTTTGATTGTACTGAAGTGCGTTCAAGTTATTGCTATTCACCAAAGTGGTGCCTTGGTAGTAGCCGTAGTATGGGTTTGAGGTGCCCAATCCTACGTTGAATTGCGAATAGGAATAACTTCCTACGATCGAAATATTATTGGTGGCTTCTGCTTCGATACCGAATCCAGCCGTGTAACGAGCATCCACTGTATAGTTGCTCGACTTAATGCTCGTGATACCAGCCAGTGGGAAGATGGAAATTTTACCTTTGAGGTTTTCATCGCTAAGGTCGTCTTTCGCAGCCGTGCTTGATCCTTCGGAAGCCGCAGGACTCAACTGCGCACCTTGGTCTACACTCATATAGGTTTTATCCGTTGGAGCTGGAGCGGCTACTGCAGGAGCTGCGCTAGTGGCTTTCACGTCATCTTTGATTACGGTTTGCGATAAGGGCGCTGCCTGAGTGGCTGGTTGATCTTCATCCACGGTGATTTTAATGCGATCCAGCATTTTTACCACTTTGTCTTCAAACTGTTGCTTTACGCCATCCATTTTCGAAGAAATGGAATTGTCGATCGAGGTGCCGATACCAGCAGCTTTGGCTGCGGGGGTTTCTTGGGTAACTGTTGTAGTGGTAGCTACGGTGGCACCAGGTTGGATTGCTACCTGTTGACGAACAGGAGCTTGAATTGGATCTGGTAGTGGGGAGGCGGCTTCTGCGCTTTGCTCTTCTGCATCCACATACACGATTCGACGTTTCGGAGCGGGCTTACGTTTGCGAACGTAGATCACTTCCTCATCGCCATTATTGCTTGAATTAGACGCTACAGTATCCGCGGCGGCAGGCGCAGCCTCCGGAGTGATCGCATCCGACTGTACCTGTTCCCGCACTAGTTCGGCGCGAGCTGGGGAAGAGTTCAATCCGAGAGCGCCACTGAATGCCAGGCTTAAAGAGATGGCAAAAAGTGCACGATTCATTGGTTGCTTCATAAAGCTGTTCCTTCTTCTGTCCCTGAACCAAACATCTGGCTCGGTGGTTAGGTGCGCAAGATAGCAGAAGCTTGCGCATGGTGTCAAACAGAAATATGGCGTTAGGCGTCACAAAGACAATAAATGACAGAAAGCGTATCTTTAACTAATTAGCTGTAACCAATTGATAGTATAAGGCTTTTTATTACCTTTAAGCCCCAGAGAAAAATTAAAACTGCAATAACTTCAAACACTTGCAAGACCTTCGAGCAGCATAATTACAACTCCTTGATATTTCAAGATTATCCCTTGCCGATTGAAAGCGTTCCTTGTACAAATTTAATCACTATGACAGATGCTTTTTTCCGCACCCCGGCCCCAAAAAATGAACCCGTGCTTGCCTATGCCCCTGGCGACCAAGCCCGCACCGAGCTCCAAAAACAGCTCGAAAAGTTTCGCGGCAATCAGGCTGAAATCCCTCTCGTGATCGGCGGGAAAGAAATTCGAACAGGCAAAACGACGAAAGCTATCGAGCCGCACAAACACGCTAGCGTGCTCGCCGTTGCCCACGAAGCGGGCGAAGCAGAAACGCAAAAAGCGATCGAGTCTGCCCTGCACGCAAAAAAATCTTGGGAAAAAACACCCTGGGAGGAGCGCGCCGCTGTCTTTTTGAAAGCTGCCGATTTACTCGCCACCAAGTATCGCGCCACGCTCAATGCGGCCACCATGCTCAACCAATCGAAGACTGCTTACCAAGCCGAAATCGATTCCGCCTGTGAGCTCATCGATTTTTTTCGCTTCAATGTGCACTTCCTCACGAAGCTCTATCAGGAACAACCCGAGAGTTCCCCTGGCGTGTGGAACCGTATGGACTATCGCCCCCTAGAAGGGTTCGTGGCGGCCATCACTCCCTTCAACTTCACCGCGATTGCAGGAAATCTCCCCACCTCTGCCGCCCTAATGGGTAACACGGTAGTGTGGAAGCCATCAGGCACCGCACTTTTCTCTGGCCACTGGGTGATGAAGATTTTGCAAGAAGCAGGATTGCCCGATGGTGTGATCAATTTCCTTCCCGGACCGAGCAGCAAGATTGCGCCCGCGCTTTTCTCTCATCCAGACTTTGCCGGCGTGCACTTCACTGGCTCCACTGCCGTTTTCCACGATATCTGGAAAAAGGTAGCTGGGAACTTGGAAAATTATAAAAGCTATCCCCGCTTAGTTGGCGAAACAGGAGGCAAAGATTTCGTATTTGCTCACCCGTCTGCGGCAACGAAAGAATTGGCCACCGCACTTGTTCGTGGTGCATTTGAGTACCAGGGTCAAAAATGTTCCGCCGCTTCTCGCGCCTATATTGCGAAATCGATTTGGACTTCTGTGGAAACGGAAATGCGCGCGCAACTCTCCGAAATTAAAATGGGCGATGTGTGTGATTTCTCGAATTTCGTGAGCGCAGTGATCGATGAGAAATCATTCGATAAACTACACGCCTATATTGAACGCGCCAAGAAAAGCGCGGACTGCAAAGTGATCCTAGGCGGTAAGTGCGATAAGTCCGTGGGGTATTTTGTGGAGCCCACTGTGATCGTCACCACGAATCCGAACTATGAGACGATGCGCGAGGAACTTTTTGGTCCCGTGCTCACCGTGTATGTTTATGAGGATAAAGACTATGAAGCGGCTCTCGATCTTTGCGACAAGGGCTCGCCCTATGCGCTTACTGGCGCTTTCTTTGCTCAGGATCGCGCCGCGATCGTATACGCCAGCGAAAAGCTTCGTCATGCCGCAGGGAACTTCTATATTAATGATAAACCTACGGGTGCAGTAGTGGGTCAACAGCCCTTTGGTGGCGCGAGAGCTTCAGGCACAAACGATAAGGCTGGATCTATCCTGAATTTGATTCGTTGGACATCGCCACGATCGATCAAGGAAACTTTCAATCCGCCTACGAATTATCGCTATCCATTTTTGGGTTAGTGATTCTTTGGGATGAAATAAATTAATTTACCAATGCGCTTTAGCACCCCTGCGCTTTGCCCCGCCAACTCTCCATCTCCGAGATAAAGATCAGCACGCCCACCGCCGCGAATTCCGCCGCCAATATCTTGATCGAACACAAAACGAGGGCTTTTCGCCCATGCGCTTGGCACCGCATCTTTGGGTGAGCTAAAAACCGGCATTTCTACATCCAGAAAAGCGAGTGCAGCTTTCGGGAAAAAGAGAGAGTCTGTGGCGATCGTTCGACCATCCGTGACCGGGGCACCAGAAAAAGTAAGTGCGGGCCCATCCAAAACTTGGAAAAAAACATAACTAGGATTTTGTGCCAGCACTGCATAAAGCTTCTCTGCCGGAAGTGTAGCCAGATAGGCACGAATCCGCTGCATGCTCATCTCTTGCAACGGAATCACATCTTTCAAAAATTTTCCAAGCGCCGCATAGGGAGCGCCATTGCTAGCAGCGAAGCCTACTCGCATGGTTTTTCCACTCGGGAAGCGGAGAAGTCCGGAGCCTTGAATTTCTAGAAAAAAAGCATCGATCGGATTCATCCAGGCGATCTCTAGTTTCTTCTTCGCAAGCGGACGTGTAGCTGCTGTAATCTCTTTGCGCTCATAATAGGGAATGATCTTGCCCTCGCTCAAGCGCCCCATGAGCATGCCTTGACGAGACTTTTGTTCCACCACTGCCTTATGCAAAGCTTCCAAGGCTGGATTTTTGTCCGCAAAGCTTGGTAAATCTACTTTCACAAGATCTGGTGGCAAGCGATAAATTGGCTCCTCAAAGCCCGGTTCCGGCTTTTCGCGAGCTTCAATTTCTGGATCATAATAACCAGTAATGAGAGCCTTGCCCCAATCGGAATCGCCGTAAACTTCAAGAACTTCAAAGTGCGAGCGCAGGGCATTCGCGAAATGCTCCAATGAATCTAAAGACGCAGACAAATCATCCATGGCCCGCAAATAATCCGCCCGAGAAATGGTGCGCGAACCAAAGTGCATCGGATCTGGGAGCTTGGCATTAAGGAGAGCTGTGCGATTTTTCTGAAAAGCTTCCTTGAGAGAATCGAGTGAAAGGCTATCTGTAAAAACAGGCATAAGCTCGGTGGCACGCATTGCTTGCTCTGGATCCTTGAGCGGGGCCCTTGCGCAGGCAACCAAAAAAAGAAGCAGGAAATACTTCATTTATCTTTTTTCTCGAAAAGAAGTTTTTCAAAACCGCGATGCCCGGCTTGAAAAAAATGTTTTCCTACTAACTCATCTGGTAAGTGGGCGTGGGTAACTTGTTGGTTATGAGCATATTCGTAGCCCTTCCCATAGCCCAAATTTTTCATAAGTGTTGTTGGAGCATTTCGCAAATGGAGTGGCACAGGCAAATCTCCACTGGTTTCCACTTCAGCCACCGCATTCTTGTACGCCATATAGGTAGAGTTACTCTTTGGAGCTAAAGCCAAATAAATCGCAGCTTCGGAAAGTGGAATCCAACCCTCGGCCTGACCAATGCGATCATAGGCCTCCGCCGCCGCTACAGCCAGGGGCAAGGCTCTTGGATCACCCAAGCCCACATCTTCTGCCGCAAAGATCACCATACGTCTTGCTAAAAAGCGGGGATCCTCTCCCGCCTCATACATACGCGCCAAATAATACACTGCCGCATCCGCATCGGAGCCCCGCATGCTTTTGATAAAGGCACTGATGAGATCGTAGTGCTGCTCACCCTTTTTATCATGGCGTAAAGTACGTTTTTGAAAAACTTCCTGCAAATTATCGAGGGTAATTTCATGATGAAGTTGCGCCGCGATCTCCAAGGTATTTAGCGCACGGCGGGCATCCCCTGAGGCATCCGCAATGAGAAACTCCATCGCGTCGTCAGAAATTTTTATAAAATTTGCGCCGAGCCCTTTTTCTCGATCAAAGAGCGCGCGCTCAATCAATTTGCGCATTTTTTCCGTGTCGATCGAGCGGAGCACAAATACTTTGCAGCGACTCAAGAGCGGAGCGATTAAGGAAAACGAGGGATTTTCCGTGGTGGCTCCAATCAAGGTTATCGAACCATCTTCAAGGTAAGGAAGAAGGGAATCTTGCTGCGCCTTATTCCAGCGATGAATTTCGTCCACAAAAAGCACAGCGCGGCGATCTTCCATTCGCAAGCGATCAATCACTTTGCGTAGCTCCGCCACTCCATCCAATACCGCCGAAATCTGCACGAAGTTGCGATCCCCCGCCAAAAGCCGGGCAATGGTAGTTTTACCAACGCCTGGAGGCCCCCACAGAATAAGGCTCGGTGGATTATTGAGCAATCGAGAGAGGGGCTTTCCCTCCCCCACAAGATGCTCTTGGCCGATCACGTCTGCCAATACCTTCGGACGCATGCGCTCCGCGAGGGGAATGTCTTCCCTTTGCTTGGCTTTCTCCTGGCTTTTCGCAAATAGATCCATGCTCTACGGGTATCGCATTCAACAAAAAATAGGGAGAAGCTTTTGCGGGTGCGGCGCAGCATGTGGGAGCCTTGGCCCCAAGATGCGTGAAATCTCTATTCGTAACTGGTCTGAACCCTTGCCAAACCAAGGCATAGCCGTGGTTTTCGATATCTTTCGCTGCACAAGTACCGTGCATTGCTTGTTCTCGAAAAAGCCAAAATCTATCTTCGTGGGCAAATCCCTGGCCGAACTGAGAGAAGCCAACATTAGCTTCACAAAAGAAGCACAGATCTTTTCCGAACTTTCGCAAAGTATCGAATGCATGGAGCGCTTAGATAATTCCCCGCATCTTGCCCTTGAATCAAAGCTATTGGATCGCGTGCTCATTGCCACCACAACAGGCACACCCTCTATGTTCGCCGCACGCGAATACCGAAAAGTATTTCTCGGAAGCCTCATGAATTTTTCTGCGCTGATTAAAGTACTTAGCCAGTTTGAGGAACCTATTACTTTGCTTCCCGCTGCCCCATCTAGCTGGGGCCATGTGGAAGATGAAGCTGCTGCACAGGCAGTGGCCATTGCCCTCGAGGGTTTTTCGGATAATGCTGAGTTCGTGCGCGAATGCGCAGAATCGGCGAAAGCAAAGATTCTCGCGTCCACAAGAGTAACTGATTTGGTGCGGAAACTTCCCCACGGCAGAGAAGATACGAATGCATCGCTAGATATTGATCGCTTTGATTTTGTGCTAAATCTCGACTTTGCCAGCGCCCCACACTCCCTATTGGCCCAAGTGAAGGAATACTCATGAATCACTGGCTCATGAAAAGCGAACCCGATGTTTTCTCTATCGATGATTTAGCGAGGAAAAAACGAAGTGCCTGGGATGGAGTGAGGAATTACCAAGCTCGGAATTTTATGCGCGATGGCATGAAAATCGGCGATCTCATTCTTTTTTATCATTCGAATGCCGAACCTTCGGGCATCGCTGGAATTGCCAAAGTGGCAAGCGCCGCTTATCCCGACCCCACTCAATTTGACAAAAAATCAGAATACTTTGATCCCAAGGCCACTAAAGAAAAGCCGATTTGGCAGTTAGTTGATGTAGAATTCGTGGAAAAATTTAAGGCAGTTTTGCCGCTTGAGCGCATAAAAGTCGAACCGGAACTTTCGGAAATGCCCCTCGTTCAAAAGGGCACGCGCCTTTCCGTGATGCCAGTAAGTCATGCGGAATGGCAGACGATTTTGAGGCTCGCGAAAAGCTAACTTTCTAAGGCCTTTTGTGCTATAAAAAGCGCCATGATCAGCACAAAAGATATTGCCCTTAGCTTCGGCCACAAAAAGCTCTTCGAACATGTTAGCGTTGTTTTCACTCCAGGCTGTCGCTACGGCCTTATTGGTGCGAACGGCACAGGAAAATCTACTTTCCTAAGGATTCTTTCCGGCGAACAATCCCCTGATAAAGGCACCGTTTTTATCGATCCAAATGCGAAGCTCGGTTGGCTCCGTCAGGATCACTTTCGTTTCGATAATGAAACAGTATTGAACGCAGTTTATCAAGGCGACGCAAAGCTCTGGGCGATCATGAAGGCTCGCGAAGAGCTTTATGCCAAAGGTGAGTTGAATGATGAAGAGGCGAATCGTCTAGGCGAACTCGAAGGCGAGTTCATGGAGCTCGACGGCTACTCTGCCGAATCTAAAGCTGCAGAATTCTTGCACGGTCTCGGTATTCCTAATGAGTTTCACAATGAACTCATGAAAGAAATTCCCACTCAATATAAATTCCGCGTATTGCTCGCACAAATTCTCTTTCAAAAACCAGAAGTGATGTTGCTCGATGAACCCACCAACAACCTCGATATCAAAACGATCTCTTGGTTAGAGGAATTCTTGAATGAGTATAATGGCACCATCATTATCGTTTCCCACGATCGTCACTTCTTGAATGCCGTGTGCACAAATATCGCAGATATCGATTTCGCCGAAATGCGCCTCTATAGCGGCGATTACGATTACTACCAACAAGCTGCTGCGGTTTCTCGGGATCAAAAACTTACCGACCAAGCGAAGAAAGAAAAACGCGCCGCTCAACTGAAAGACTTTATTGCCCGCTTCGGTGCCAATAAATCGAAGGCACGCCAAGCAACGTCTCGCCAGAAACAATTAGATGCGATGGAGATGGAAGAGATTCGCCCAAGCTCCCGCGTGTATCCACGCATTTACTTTAAGCCAAAGCGCGAGCTAGGCAAAGACGTATTGCGCCTCGAAGACGTGAGCCATAGCTATGATGGCAAAACCACTGTGCTCAAAAAAACGAATATGTTTTTCTCCGCTGGCGAAAAAGTGGCGATCATTGGTCCATCAGGTATCGGAAAAACCACCCTCGCTCGCATCTTCATGCAGGATCTAAAGCCTTCTACAGGAAATGTGATTTGGGGCGTGACCACGGTGCGCGCCTATTGCCCACAAGACACAAAAGCTTCTCTCCCAAAGGACACTACCCTCTTCCGCTGGCTGCACGATAAGCATCCCGAACTCGATATGGGTTCGATTCGAGGCGTGCTTGGGCGCATGCTTTTCGCTGGTGAAGATGGCGATAAAGTGACTGGTGTGATTTCCGGAGGAGAAGGAGTGCGACTCACTCTCTCCAATATGATGCTGGATGAGCCAAACGTGCTAATTCTCGATGAACCTACCAACCACTTGGATTTGGAAAGTATCGAGGCTCTCAATGAAAGCTTGAAGCAATTCGCCGGCACCGTTTTCTTCGTTTCCCACGATCGGGAATTCGTGAATAGCTTGGCCACCCGCGTGCTAGAAATTCTCCCTGGCGGCGAAGTAATGGATTTCCAAGGCAACTACGAAGACTATCTCGCCTGGTCTGCTAAACAGAAAAGATAGTCATAAAAAAGCGCGCTTAGAGCTCCGCATGCGCGCGCTTTTTTATGACTATCTATGATCCAACAGATGGTAGCATTGATCCGCGACCACGATGCAAGGGCGATTGTTGTCGCGGATTTTCTCTCGAACACCCACTCAGTATAGTGCAAGCCGAGTGGCGAAAAGAACAAATAGACTCTAGTTATAAAAGCTTTATCCTAGACCTATCCACTATCAACGAAATGCTAATCCCCCTCGGTGTATTCCAGAGCCAAGAGCTTTTCACCTGCAAGCATCTCCATAAAAACGGGGATTGTGGGATATACGAAGCTAGACCGAAGATGTGTCGCGATTTTCCCGGCCCTAATCCCTGCGCCTACAGAAATTGCGCGTCTCACGGGCCTCAACCCATTTGGAAAAAAGCCTGGAACTGGCTAAGAGATTAAGATTAGGTTAAAAATAGCGTTTTTAAAAGATCCAGCGCCTTCAGCAAAGACAGCTGTTCTTCGTGGGATAGCTTCGGCAAGTGCGACTCTACAATTTTCACCTCAGCGGATTGCCAAATCTTAGCATAGAGCGTGGAGCCGCGTTTAGTGAGCCTAAGAGGAACTTGTCTGCGATCCTTTTTTGGTTCAAAGCGCTCTACATAGCCTTTGTCTACCAAGACATCCACCATCTTCGACATCGCCGGCTGACTCACACCCTGGTGCTTCGCAATATCTCCCACCAGCACTAGATCTCGCTTGATGCAACCCAACACTCGGAGCTGGGGAACAGAAAGTTCGCTAATATTGCCGCAACTTGAACGCAGCTCCTCCCGGAGCCGCTCCATGCAGGGCGGAACCACTTCCAAAATTTTTTTTGATAATTCTCCGCTGATTGCACTCATGCCTATACTTGCATAGCACAAGGAATTAACTTTTGCTAAATCTTGACGCTTCCAGAGCCAACTAACGCCTCGATAGCGGCTATTTCCTTGGGAACTCCCTCGGTTAAAACTTCCCGTCCACTTTCTGTTACGAGCACATCGTCTTCAATACGAATTCCAATGCCACGAAACTCTGCCGGCACTCTCGCGTCATCTGTGGGCATATAGAGTCCGGGCTCAACTGTGAGTACGTTTCCTGGGACCAGGATCACGCTCTCCCCACTGCGTTGATAAGTAGCTCCGGCATCGTGAACATCTAATCCCAGCCAATGGCTCGTACCGTGGGGATAAAATGCTCCATAGGATTTTCGATCCTTCATGAGCTCTTCCACAGATCCAGTTAGGATTTTCAAACGGAGGAGGCCCTCCAATAATACTCTCAGTGCTGCATCGTGGGCATCATGAAAGCGCGCACCCGGCCTCACCGCTTGAATCGCAGCCTTTTGGCTCTGTAAAACAATCTCATAGAGTTGGCGCTGAGCCGGCGAGAATTTTCCATTCACTGGGAAGGTTCGCGTAATATCGCTAGCATAAAGCCCTCGCTCACCACCCGCATCGATCAGCAATAAATCTCCATCCCGCAAGACATCTTTATTGTCTACATAATGTAAAATGAGGGCGTTCTCGCCACCAGCTACGATCGAGGGATAAGCCAGATCGCTCGCACCCTGGTATTTAAATTGAAATTCAATCTCTGCTGCGATTTGATACTCAAAGAGCCCAGGCCGGGTGGCTGCCATCGCCTTAGCGTGAGCGCGCGCAGAGTTAGTGCAATTCTCCCGCATCAAAGCGAGCTCACCTGAATCTTTCACCATCCTCATCGGTGAAAGGATACTTTGTAATTTTCTAATCGCCACAACTTCCCGCTCGCCATTTTTTCGATTTGGAAAATGATTCCGCAGTATATCAAGCACATGATTTTCTTGTTTGCGATGTATGCCCATCAAAAGAAAAAGTTCTTCTGTGTGCGGCAATGTTTGCTTAAATTTTTCTTCCCAAAGCTCAATCGAATAGCAGGCATCTGCCCCATATACATCCTTTGCCAAATCGACTCCGAGTCTGCGGCCATTCCAAACTTCAGCCATTGAATCTTTGGGCTGAACGAAAAGCTGAAATGGGGCTTTACTGGAAGCAGAAAAAATCGCTGCCGCGTTTGGCTCTCGACAGCCAGTTAGGTAATAGAAAAAACTACAGGTTCGATAAGGAAAGGAATTGTCGTCGTTTCGCACCTGAGATGGAGCAGCAAAGAGGATGGCTGAGGCCTTGCCCAATTGTTGAAAAAACTGTGTGCGTCGCTGACTAAAAACTTCAATATTCATCTAAATGTTTTAGCAAAATGGGAAGTAGGCAGCTAGAGTAGAAAGCATGTTTCGTCGTATTCCAGTACTTCTATTTTTTTTACTCATAGCGCTACCAGCGGGATATTATTTTTTCCTAGTTGCCACCCTTAGCCATCCGGAGATTCCGGTTGTAAAAGTACAGAGTCTCGCGATGGGAACGGAGAAGAGCCTTCCCTTCTTCGAGGTAATGAGCCCTCTGCCCAAGTTAGACAATCTTTGGATATTGCCGAGCCTTGAATACAAAAAGGGGCCGCCAGATCGTTATATTGAGAAAATAAGCCTGATCTTTTCCAAGCAAGGCATGAAGGCGAAAGAAAAGGCTATTTATTTTGGCCGCCGCACGGAATCGAATTGGTGGCTGAGCTTAGGGATGCATTTGGCAGAACTCCCAGAGCAATCCCAAGAGGCCAACTTTATTGGCACAGCTATTGATTTTTCCACGAGAGGCGCATTTCCGGATTTCTCATTCTTCAAAGGGCCCTTGCTCAAAATCGCAATGTTACAGGTAGCCAATGAGTATTTAGCGAATTCCGAGAAAGTACTCATCCAGGATCAGGCTGGAATTCCAGCATTTTTATTTATAAATAAATCTAGCGATACCCAACAAAAACGGGCGAGAGCATTTTTCTTTCGTCGCAATAGCCAATTTAGAATTGACTACGTTGCCGATAAAGAATTCGAAATCCTAAATCCCGAGGAATTCTTCGCGAAAAGTTTTTTAGTGGCTAGCCGCCAGGATGCGCTTGCCTATGTGTCGCGAAATTTGAGCGAAGTGCAGTTTGCAGCCAGCGAGGTGAAAACCATTTCCCTTTCCGATACTAGTTGGCCCCTATCCCTCCTTGCTGCCAGCCTATCAATCGATCCGAGCTCCATTGATGCCTACTTCCATTTTGCGGGTCTCAGCGGGCTACTCTTCAAGAGTAAGGATCTGCAAACCACGGATACTGAGGTGGTAGATATTCTAAGAAATAATGTGCTCTCTACCGGCTTTTACGCTCAGGACGTGGCTCCGCAGTCATTCAAGGCCGCAGAAATTGCACGGCTTGCACGCACTCTTACACGGAATTTGGAATAGCTTTCAAGGCCTTAGCTTGCCTTGCCAGCGAACTTCGGACGCGTGTATAATATAACTTGGTGGGCGGATATGATGTTTAAGAGTAGATTTTTCGTTTTGGCGGTTGTTTGCGGTTCCCTTTTGGGGTGCCTGAACACTGGCGTAAAAACGCTAGGCACTAGTAGCAGCGGGTCTACCGTAGGCTCAACAAATAATGCTGATCCCTTTGTGATCAATTTAGCCTACAGAAATAGCAACCCATCCACAAATTTAGTTTACCAAATTGTGGGAGGCACGGATAATACTGCTGAAAGCTTCCAGAGTACCTGCGGCTCGGATGGCTCCTCCTGTGCTTGCGATTTTTATCAGAGCACGAGTGATTCGAGTCCATTAACGTCAACTAATATTTCCTATAGCCTAAGCACCAATACCATCAGTTGCACGCTTCCTAGCAGTGCCACGCCAGCTAACTATACGTATATTAGGCTTCGCACCACAAGTAGCTCTCAAGTGAGTGGTTACCTAAATGTAACGAATACTCTCACTCTACAGCAGGCCCTTAATTCCACTGCCCTATCCACCACTGCGGTAAGAAAAATCTATAACTATAGTTGTGTACGCACCTTCCTTGAGGGAGAGGGTGTTTCTGGAAGTGGCTCGGGCTCAAGCATCACTTGCCTCAGCGGTCAGCACTTAGGGTTTATCTACGGAAACTATAATTTCTATTTATACCAGAGCGAAAGTGGAACAGACCTTAATACAAATGTAAATGGAACAGTGAATACCAATACTTTCTACAATGCCACCGGAACTCCTTCAGGAATATGCAGCAAGGCAGTAGCCCAATATAGCTGTGGCAATTATTCTGCCCCCGTATTTGGCCTCTATCCAACAGCTGCCGGTCAATTTACTCAAGGCCTTGTGATGCAAGCTTCGCCTACTATTGGACAAGCCGTATACGGTTACGCCGCTCTTCCGGACGCTTCGGGGAATTGTCCTGTTGGCCTCGTAAAAATTACTCCTTATGTAGCTCAGCCCTACTCGATTCTACTCAACAGCTTGGGCACTAATCCGCCCTCTAATTTCATCAATAATGCGGGAAGCCTAAATGATAAAATCTGGGTGCCAGCCACTTCGGGATTTAGCAACTTCACCGTCACTCGGCAGGCTAACTCCACACCTTGCTGCACCGACAGCTCTTGCACCTCCCCGAAAGATGCGAATGGAAATTATGTTTGCACCTATTCTGCCGTAGGCGGCACCACCGCACTCACTCCCGTTACCTATGGCGTACAAACTCCCTCGCTTTGCGCGATACCTGCGAGTCTGCTATGAGCCTTCCACGACGCATTAAACGCTTGGCATTGGCTCTCCTCACTCCCCTTTTCGTTACGGCCTGTATTAATCCTGGTGTGAAAGTTCTCGGATCAAACGCCGTGAGCCTTTCACCCTCAAATACTGCCACCACGAGCAGCTTTAGCTTTAAATTTGCGCTATTGAATACGGCAGCGGCCACTCCGAATAATTTATTCGTTTTCCTGCAGGGTAACGAAAACACCTCAAGCATTATCGTGGATACCTGCAACTTTTCTGGCACTGGATGTAAGTGCGTATTTGAAAACTCTGCCGGCACTCAAATCGGCACCACGAGTTCCACTACCATTAGCTATGATAGCACAGGAAATTACCTTCGCTGCCAGGCAGACCCGAGCATCACGGCCAGCATCGCAAAAGTGTATGTAACGAATATTGCCGGCACTGCGAGCTCCAGTGTACTAAGTGTGAAAAGTACGCTCACAGCATCCGATCTTCTCGGTACCTTGTCCGCGAGTAGTTTAATTTCTGTTTATAAGTACTATTGCAACTTAAATTATTTACAGAAAACGGGAACCACAGCTGCCTCCTTTGATTGCACCGCGGGCGCCTTAAATGAATTTGTATTCCCCTTCAATTATTACCTCTGGGGCGGAACTTATTCGTCGGCCGGAAACTTTGGCTCGAAACCAACTGATATATTATATGGCGGCCCCACAGGTATTCTCTGCGGCATGCAGCTTAATCAAGAAGACTGTACTGTTAGCACTCCTGCGCTTAGTTTCGGGCTTTATGGATCATCTACCGGAATTTATTCTGTACCGATCAGCATGACTGCATCTCCCACCGCCGGCAGCGCGCTATACGGCTATGCAGCTCCCACTAGCACCTTTACCTATACAGGGACTGCCTACACAGTTTGCCCACCCGGCCTGAGTGCTGAAATATTTTACCAGGCCACTCCAGCAGCTACCGATTTTGTGAGCAGCAATGTGCCTTCGGGACTGGTGGATACAATCGCACAGGCAGTGAGCACAACAACAACCACACCAACGCTGAACGTATATGAATATACGGGAGGCTCCTGTGGCTCTGTTACCACTTCTACGGGCACAGTTACTTCTACGCAACAGCTTTGTAAGGCGCCCACTTCAGGACCAGGGATCGCTCACAGCTATAGTTACTCTAGCAATACCCAAACCCAATTCTGCGTAATCCCCGCATCCGCCCTATAAACAAAAAAGCCCCAGTTGTGTTTCAACTGAGGCCTTCTAAAGTTTTATAACTAAAGACTATTTATTTTCTTTAGCACGCTTCTCTTGATATTTCTTCACCATCTCTTCTTGTACGTTGCGTGGCACAGCTGCGTATTCAGCGAATTCCATGGAGAATTCACCCTTACCCTGCGTAGCAGAACGTAGATCGGTAGAATAACCGAACATTTCTACAAGCGGCACAAGAGCATCGATCGTTACATAGCCCAAGTTGTTCGAGGTATTTTGGATCACACCGCGACGTTGGTTCACTTGGCCCATTACAGAACCTTGGAACTCTTCTGGAGCTTGGGTTTCGAGCTTCATCAGCGGCTCGAGAATGGTTGGTTTTGCATTCATATAGCATTCGCGAATTGCGGCCTGCGCAGCAATACGGAAGGCGATATCGGAGGAGTCCACATCGTGATACTGACCGTCTTCCAAACGCATTCTTACGCCCACCACTGGAGCCCCGATGAGCATTCCTTTTTTGAGTTGCTCTTGGAAACCCTTATCGCAGCTTGGGATATATTCACGAGGAATGGTTCCGCCCACAACATCGTCCACGAACTCATACGGAGCTTCGAGATTTAGAGGAACGATTGGTTCCATTTGGCCTTGTACCTTAGCGAACTGACCGCTACCACCCGATTGTTTTTTGTGGGTGTAGTTAAACGGAGTAGCTGCAGAAATTGTTTCACGGAAGGCCACTTGCGGCTTACCAGCGATAACTTCACAGTTATATTCACGCTTCATGCGCTCGATATAAATTTCCAAGTGCAATTCGCCCATTCCGCTCATGATCGTTTCAGCGGATTCTTCATCACGCCAAACGCGAAGAGTTGGATCTTCTTTCGTAAAACGGTTAAGCGCCTTCGAGAAGCTTTGTGCGGCAGCTTTATCTTTTGGCGTAACAGCCAAGGAGATAACGGCGTTTGGAATAAACATGGAAGTCATGGTGATGCGTTGTTTGCCATCCGTGAATGTATCACCAGAAGCACACTCCACACCGAAGAACGCGCAGATATCACCGGCACGGGCTTCTTCAACGTCAACCATCACGCTCGAGTGCATGCGCACGATACGTGGGATCTTAATTTTCTTATCGCCAGCCGCGATATTGAAAATCATATCGCCTTTTTTCACAGAGCCCGAATACACGCGCATGTAAGTGAGCTGACCATAACGACCATCTTCCAATTTGAACGCAAGAGCTACCAGTGGAGCTGTTGGGTCCGATGGAATTGCAACTTTTTGTTCCCCTTTATTTTGATCCAAACCTTCGTTTGGAACATCAGTTGGGCTTGGAAGAAGAGCGGCCACACCATCAAGCAAAGGCTGAACGCCTTTGTTTTTGAAGGCAGAGCCCATGAATACAGGAACGAACTTCAAAGCGATCGTGGCGCGACGAAGACCAGCCACAAGCTCCGCTTCGGAAATAGGCTCTTCCATGAGGAATTTTTCGCCGATTTTATCGTCCACATCGGCCAAACGGGAAATCATCTCCGCGCGTTTTTCATCAGCCAATGCTTTCAATTCAGCTGGGATTTCTACTTCACGAATATTTTCGCCATTATCGCCTTCGAAGTACATTGCCTTCATACGAATCAAATCTACTTCACCAAGGTGTTGGTCTTCCAAACCGATTGGGATTTGCACGGCAGTCGCGTTCAAAAACAATTTGTCGCGCATGGCTTGGATCACGCGGAAAGGGTTTGCACCAGCGCGATCGAGTTTATTGATGAAAGCAAGACGAGGAACGTTATAGCGCTTCATCTGGCGATCTACAGTGATCGACTGGGATTGCACGCCAGACACCCCACAAAGCACCATGATGGCGCCATCAAGCACGCGCAGGGAGCGCTCCACTTCCACGGTGAAATCCACGTGTCCGGGAGTATCGATCAAGTTGATATTGATATCTTTCCACTCACAGAAAGTAGCGGCAGACTGAATCGTGATACCTTTTTCGCGCTCAAGATCCATGGAATCCATCACGGCGCCCACACCGTCTTTTCCCTTCACTTCGTGAATCGCGTGAATTTTTCCTGTGTAGAACAGGATACGCTCAGAGAGGGTGGTTTTTCCGGAATCGATATGCGCAGAGATACCGATATTACGAATTTTTTCTAACGAGTATGCAGCCATGAATGCTTCCTTTTTGGGGTGCTTTTTTAAACGTAAAGTGTCGGGATTTTTTATTATAGGCCGCGCAAATTAACAAGGGCTTTCTATAAAAACCAAGGGCTTAGGGAAATTCCCTCCCCACCTTCGACGCAGAGCAAAACTACCGGCTATAGCTTCTCAAAAAGATTGGTCACCCAATTGCGGCCGGTAACCTGGCAATGACCGTTCTGCAACTGGTAGGTGAGCAAAGGATAGTGCACCTTAAAGTGCCCTTGCTCATCCAGCATCGCCTGAGCGGTTTCCATAAATGTGCAGCCATATTATCCATCCTGAGAGCGTACAGTGCCCGCCAAGAGCTGATTCGGCTTAATTAGACCACTTATAGGAATTTGAAACTTGAAGCTCCAATCAACCTCTGCCCCATTTTCGTAGTAGCTCGTGCTCTGGAAGCTGGCCTGATTTTGAAAGCTCACAAGCTCAATCATCACGCCACTGCCAATCTCCACCCATTCTCCATCCAAGGGAGAAGCAATCGCAGAGTGCAATGGGCAAACGAATAATAGGAGACTCAGTAAAATTCTCATAGGCCTCAGTGTAACAAACTAGAGATAGAGCTCATAGGAGAAATGCTGCTGATTTTTCGGATGAAAATCTTTGAGAGAATCCCGGATACATTGGGAAAAATGCTCGGTGTAGCTATTCCAAGAAGAAATGGAATTTACTTGCAGCAAATTGCCCTTTTCAAACACCGCCTCAAGCCGTAAGTCACCCAGCCACAGCGGGTTGATATCAAACTCCCCCGCATAACAAGAATGAAAGCTCGGCCAATCTTTTTCTGGCTTTTTCACAAGCTCACCCTGCTCATTCTTTTGTTCCCAATGCTTCCAGCGCGGCGATTTTTCTAATTCACTCGCAGCAATTGCCTTGCCGGTGTAGGCAGAAACAACACGAGCCTTGTTCTCTCCGGAGAGTCTCCCGAAAAAGGACAAAGCATTGCTCCTACTTTGGGTGCGATTATTTTTCTCCAATGTAAGGTTCACGCGTCCTGACAAAAAAACGGAAAAACCATTCACCAAGGAAATTTTTCCTGGATAGACCTCGAAATTCGCTAGGCGCTGCGAAATGAAATTCCACTGGCGCACACCGCAGGAAATCGAATCAAAACCATAGATTCCAGGGGGAAGCTCCGCAAAGATAACATCTCTACCCTTGATCAAATCAACAATATAAGATTTAGCGGCCTCTTTGGGGTGCAAATTGAGCGAACAATCCAGATCCTTAAATGTCGCATCGGAAGTATCCACTTGAATAGGGATAGCCACACCAGTGGTATTCGCATTCAGCGCGGGAAGTTCGTGGATACTCGTGACCTTAGACGTGGTGGAACAAGCACTTAAAATAGTGACAAAAAAAAGAAGACGCAGCATTTCCCTACTCCAGTGGCAAGCATTTCATCGTAAAGGCGTGAATTTCGCGATCCATGAGGGGCTTCACCACTTCTAGCACCAGGCGCTGACGAGCGAGCGGAGAGAGGCCATTAAATTTATCTGAGCGAATTTCGGCGAAAAAATGCCCCCCGCCCCCGGCCGCTCGGTGGCCCACGTGAAAGCGCGATTGATCGTCTAGCGACACTTGCTCGCCAAACGCCGGCACCAGCAGCGCACGAATTTTCTCTAAGGTTTCTTTGGAATCGTACATTATTTCAAAAAGCTGAACGAGCCGTCCAGCGCTTTCAATTGTGATCCTTGGGCTCCCGACGCATAGGATTTTTCAATAATCTCCACGCACATATAGGATTCACGGATTTCGGAGTTTGTGAAATCATTGCCGGCAATGGCTTTCAAAAATTTATCAAACATCGAATTGAACCATTTCGTGTGCGAAGCATCCATCCAATCGCTTTCAATGGTTTGCTTGATCACCCGGTGATCTCCCGTGCCTGCGTGAGAACCAGTATTCGGGAAGCCGATGGAGATTTCAGCCTCGTCGTCATTAACGAGGATCCCACCCTTCGTGCCTTGCACAGTATAGATCACTTTCCGCATCCCGGCTGTCCACGAAAGATAGGAGTGGGCAAACTTACCGCCTGGGTAAGTGAGCACGCAGCTTAGATTATCTTCCGTGTCCCACTCTGGATTAAGGCGCAGCGATTTCGCCGTCACTTCCGTGGGCAGGGAGCCGAGCCAAGAAAAAGTGAGGTAGAAAGTATGCGAGCCATGGTCCATGGCGATGCCGCCGCCGCTCGTTTTAAAATCACGGCGCCAATCGGTGCGCCACTCGGGCACGCCCTTCGCGTGGGTATTGCGGAAAGTTTGCAGGGTAACACCAGTCACTTCGCCAATTTCTCCAGAGCGAATGGTTTCTTCGATCAGCTTAACCACTGGCGCATGCTTATAGTTGTGGCAGGGGAATAGTACGCGCTCATTTTCTTTGGCGGCGAGCAACATCGCTTTCGCGTCTGCGGTGCTTGGCGCTAGCGGCTTTTCACAGAGCACATGCAAACCATGCTTTAATGCTGCAACTGCGATCTTCGCGTGATCGCAAGGAGGAGTAGCGATATCCAAGAAATCGAGATGTTTTTCGGTCGCCAGAAGCGTCTCATAGGAATCATAGATGCGAGCCTCTGGAAGGGCTTTTTTCGCTAGCTCACGGCGAGCCTCACAGATATCCGCTACTGCCACGATTTCTACATCATTCCGCTTTTGAAAGGCCGGAATATGGCCTTTTCCAGAAATGAATCCATAGCCTACCACTGCGCCCTTAAGTTTTGTCATGGGCCTAGTTTTAAGCCTGAAACCAACTGTTTAGCAAGAGGGAGAATTGGCTTTGCAGCAAATGCCCGCTCACGCTAGTCTATGCGGTATTGATGAACCTGAGCGATATTTTCAGTAGCCTAAATCAGCAGCACTTCTCTGGTGAGCTCCCTTTACCGAAGCTCACTTGGAATTCTAGGCTTAGATCCAGTGCAGGACGCTTCTGCCCCGGCAGCCGCAATATCCTAAAGCCCCGCGCCCCGCTCATCGAAATTGCCAGCTACTTGCAGGAATTAGACGATGGTCTCCTTCACATCACCGATACTCTGCTTCACGAAATGATCCACTACTGGCTCTGGATTAAGCATAAGCCCTATGGACATACCCCAGAATTCCACCACATCATGAAGCGCGTAGGTGCGCGGCGCTATAATCCTGTGCCGAAACTTTCGGCGGTGAAGTATTGGTATGAATGCCCGAGATGCTTGCATAAAAGCCCGGCGCGAAGGCGCCTTGGGTCTGTTGCATGCCTCAGCTGCTGTAAAAAATGGAACCAGGGAAAATACCACGAGAACTTTCGCTTGCGCATTGCCGGTGCGCAAGCACCAATGGTAGCGCCTGAGCAGAATCCGGCTACTCCAGCGCCTCTGCCGATTTCTGAAATTTTGCGACGCCTCGAGGACTTGCGAAATATTATTAAAAAAACTTCGTCAAAAAATACTAAATTAGCACCCCATTAGGCCGCCCGTAGCAGAGAAATACACTTTAAATCAACGCCTCAGATATCGTTTTTATTTACATAAAAAAAACTATAGCCAGATTTATATCGTATTTGTTCTCCGCGATATGCTTCTTAAAGTAATTGCGCTAGGATTTTGTCAATAGCGCTAAGCGTTGAGTGGCTCGGTAATCAATGAGAATTTGAGAAAAATAGATATGCTGCAGGCAAGTTTAAAAGAAATAAAAAAATGGGAAGAGCAGATAATACTAATTTTTTTCGCGCTATTGCCATTTTACCGAATTTTTTTCGGCGAGGCGCTTCTTGGTAGAGATTTATCGCTAAATTTTATCCCATCGAAAGCAATCATTTGGGATTCCATATACAAGTTTCATGAGTTTCCACTCTGGAATCCTTTTATTGACGGCGGAACGCCATTTTTGCAAGATCTCACAGCTAGCCCGTTGCATCCCTTCAACCTTGTTTTGCTATTATTTCCAAGAGTTTTGCTTCCGGTTGCCGCCACGTTAATACTTGCGTTGGCTAGCACCGCCTGTGCACTTGGAATGCGAGCGCTTTGTTTAAAATTAGGAATCGATCGATTCTTGGCGTCGATTTTGGCTTTAGCACTGGCTTGGAGTGGACCCTTAATCTCTGGCCTAATGAACCCCCAATGTTTACTAAGTTTTTGTGTGGCGCCTGGAGTTTTTTGGGCGTTTTTTTGTTGGAAGGAAGATGGAGATTCTAAATGGATGTTTCTTAGCTCTGCTCTTTTAGCGTTTTCCTTTTTGGGGGGAGATCCCGCGCAAACTTATGTCCTAATTCTCTGTATCTTTTTTCTTTTACTAGCAGAGGATACATCAAAAAAATCTATCCTCTTTTTCATATCAACTTTGCTTTTAAGTCTTTTAATAATTGCCCCTCAGCTCCCATCCTTAGCTGAAGGTTTTGTTAATTCGGATCGCTTTGGTGTTTTACAAAATCCCTTTAAATGGACATTTCACCCCCATAGACTACTAGAACTCATTTGGCCTCATGCCTATGGACATATAATGGATATAGAAAACTTTAAGGGCCAGGCTCTCATAGGTACAAATGAAATGATTGGCTTCTATATTTGGGACTTTCATTCAGGGTGGCTGTTTCCAATTGGATTAATCGCAGCTGTTTTTCAAATTAAAAAAATTAATAGAAGAGGTACTTACTTTCTTGGTGCTGGAGTATTCTTACTTTTTCTTTCTATGGGTTATCACTCTCCTATCGACCTATGGCGTATTTTTTGTGAGTACCTGCCTGCATGGAAAAGTTTCCGCTATCCGGAGCGCCTCGTATTATGGCCAATATTTTTCGGGTATCTTTTTATAGGATTCTTTCTAAAATTTGTTTCTACGAAAAAAATATATCGATTTGCTGTTATTTGTCTTCTTGGAATAGAATTAGTGTTTGTCTCCACAAGATCTATGGCATGGGGAGAAGTTAGCAAGATTTGTGCGCCCACTTCTTTGGTTAAGGCAATTTTAGCAGATTCAACACAACGAGGGCCATCAGTCGCCAATGGCTTTCAAATTATTTTTGCAGCCTCTCATCGCCCTTGGCATAATTTTATTGATATGTTCTCCGATGCTTGGGCTCATTTACATGGAAACTTACCTGGCTATTTTGGTATTCACTCGACTTCTTACTATGCGAGCTATCAATCCATGGAGAAAAAGCAATTAGAAGACGAACTTAAAAAACATGACGAATTTGATTTTTTCCGCTTGAAAGGTGGCCGCTACATTTATGATGAAAATACGGAAAAAACCATTCTGATAAAAAATGATTTAACCATCCCAAAGCTTTTTGTGGCCTCAAAGTGGCATCTTGATAACAAAACAAAAACTATGAGCGAAAATCTTCAGCAGTTTGTTTTTAATAATCCAAATAGTGTAGTACTAAGTGACCCAGCTAATTGGAATGCAGCAGCTCGCCTTTTGCCAGTATGTTGTTTGATTATCGCCATCCTTTACAGTGCCAGAAGCAACAACTAAGGAGAT
>CAIPTA010000196.1 GCA_903867855.1 Oligoflexia bacterium
CGTGGAGATAAATATGCTGAATTGCTCAACTGTCAGATCTTGGGATATTTTTTTCTTTTCCCGAACCTTGAGCATTTCTTTGTGATCCTTAACGAAAGGCAACCGATAATTGCGATTCTTTCGAGTGATATAATAGTTCAATATCAATCTTAGGATTCTAAATTCATGCTCATAGTCGAGACGAGTGGAATGATAGCCACTCAAATACTCCGGCTGTTTCAGGTGCGCTATCCAGCGATCAATATCCGTGGGTTCGATTTCCTCCACGTATTTCTCTTTAAGAAAATCAAAGTGAGGAAGATAGGAAATGTAACGAACTTGGGTTGTTATCGCTTTGTTCGGCAACCAATTTACCTTCCATTCTCCAATGAGCTCTTCAAGCGTGATTCCTTTCGCTAATGTTTCCACGGGCTGAACTGTAACTAGCTGAGGGGAATTGATTCGATTACGAAATTCCTTCGCTTCGGTAAAACTATGGAAGCTTTCGTATTCCCGCTTAAATTTCCTATCGGCTCCTTTTGATGGTCTTGCGACAAGATACTTTGCTCCTCGTTTCGGCTCTTTCCATTTTCCAGTAACAGAATCCTGAATTTGATTTTCGTAGATTCCAGGAAAATTCGGAACTGCCTTCTGTCTTCTCTTTTTGCTCATCCAATTTCTCTCTTTTCCACCCATTCATTGAGGGACTTGACGCGAAAGCGCACCCCGCGATCACCCAATGGCACATAAGGAATTTTTCCTCTGGCTTTGAGTTTTCGTAAGTACACTTCCGAGACCGAGAGATACTGAGCGGCCTGTTTGTAGTTTATGAGCTGATTTTCAAAGAACTGCTTCTCAGTTCTGATACCAGTTTTTTTGCATTCTAGGCAAATTCCGACATTTAGTGGGTTCAGTAGGGAACTACGTCTATTCACTGAGGAGCTAATGCGCCGGCTACGCATGTTTACCTCGCGCCTTTTCCTCTTCTATCATTCTTTCGAGAATGCCTTCAATTCCTGATCGGCCCAATGATCTCAATACCCGGCTGCGGGCATACGGCCATTTTGGATGGTCACCGAATGCCATCTCAAGGAGGTCTAGTAGGTTTTTTCTGGTCTGGGAGATCTCCGCCTGGAGTTCCCGAATGTTGATGTGATTGTGAGGATCCATTCCGCACCTGCCTTTCACAGGCAAGGGGGAAATGCGGAAAAAACTATTTAGTGTCTTGCACGGTCATAAGAGCGCGAAACATCGAGCCACTCAGGGTACGTAATCAATGAAGCATAAATTGCCGCCAAAGTTGAATGACTAGGCAATGTGTCGCGAACAAAAAGAGACTCTTCAAAATCAGTTAGTGTGTCGTATTTTTGTCGATGAATAATAGATCGAATTGGCGTGGCCGCCAAAACCAGGGGATTCAGCTTCGTTGCTAGGGGAGATTTATCGCCATACCAAAAATCGAAGTAACGGCTAGTAGCGCTAGACATTAGAGAGGTCGGTGCAAGTTTTGCTTCGATTTGTTCCCTTACTTGAATACTAGCTAAACGAAGATCGCGATGTGCCTCCTTTATTGCCTCTGATGAGGCACCAATGAGGAGATCCTTGAATTTTTGA
>CAIPTA010000197.1 GCA_903867855.1 Oligoflexia bacterium
ACGAAAGACGCCATTCAGTCCTATCAAGCTAGCCTAAAATATAATCATGATGAAAAGGCAAGGCTGGAAATTGAGAAAACCTTAGCAGACCTTCAATTTCAAACATTCGAAAATTATGAAAATGCGGTCGCATCTTATAAAAAACTAATTCAAGACAATCCAAACGATCCAGAGGTGGAGCACTACCTATTTAATATTGGACGTGCCCTGTTCTTCAAAACCCAGTTTGCCGATTCCATTCACGTCTATGAGCAATTAAAGGCAAAATTTCCCAACGGAAAATATGCGAAAAAAGTTGACCTAGAAATAGGCAACGCCCTGAGTTCCGAAGGAAAATGCAAAGAGGCTATAAAGCAATTTGATAAAGTGATCGCAACAGGCGATGGAGAGTCTCGCCCCTTGGCAACATTCAATCAGGCTCTTTGCTATGAGGAACAAGACGACCTCGATAAGGCCTACGAATTACTTTCTAGTATCAAATCGCAGTATCCTAGCCCCAACGTAGTAGTTTTAAAGATGCAAAAGATTAAACGTCGAAAAATCTTGCGAAAGCGCTAGGCAAACCCTTCCGATTCTTGTATCTCGTGGTCCATGCAAAATACTATTCCGGCGAATTGGCCCAATCGTTTATATCCCATCGCATTGGTCTTTGCCCTCATCGCAGGGGCCATTGCGGGCTATTCTTGGGGTATATCTTCGGCGCTCGCATGTTTGCTTGCCGCACTTTGCCTGTCGGCAGGGTTGCGGATTACGGAGCTCCTGATCGCAGTGTTCACGCGGGTAAGAGAGGCCAATAGCAGTGCAATTGGATTGCTTTTTTTGGCCAAACTATCCTGGTGGATTTTGCTATTTTGGCTTTCAAAGCACATCAGCAAGGCGCTGCTGCCTGGGGTGGCATTGGGTCTCGCGTCATTTTTGCTTTCGATGCTTGCGCTTGGCTTATGGCTCTTTGGAATTCCGAAGATTTCACCAGTCCGAGGCACAGGAGAATCTTGACGGCCTTTCCAGGCGCGTGATACTTGGAAAGTCAATGTTTTTGGGTGGGCAGTTTGAGCTTATTAGACGCTGATTTATTAAAAAGAACAGCGGTTTTTGGGCAGGTGTCCGGCGAATTAATTGGCTCTGTTGGAGGCGGTTATTTGCTAGGAAAGTGGTTAGATGCTTGGCTTCATTTAACTCCTTGGTTCTCCGCAGGACTGGCAAGTTTAGGGTTGGCGTGCGGTGTTTGGCGAATAAGCAAACAAGCAAGTGGCTGGATGAAAGCCTCTGGAAAAGAAAAGTAGAACATGGAACACGAAGCATTTAATTTTTTAAAAGTAATTCCTGGATTAAAAGCCTTTCCCGAACACGTAGCGGGATCCTTATTGGTCGCAGCTATTTTAGTTATTTTCTCGATTTTTGCTCGAATTGCTCTGAAGCGCCAAGGCGATGCACTGGTGCCACCGAAGCGCCTTAGTTTTTTCCATTTTTGCGATATCGTTGTTGAGGGCATTTATAAAATGTCGGAAAACACTTTGGGCGAAGATACAGAATTTTATCTCCCCATTATCGGCACGTTATTTCTATATATTTTTCTAAGCAACCTATTGGGATTGCTCCCTGGGTTTTCCCCACCTACAGACAATGTAAACACAAACCTCGCTTGTGGTGTTTTTGTTTATGTTTACTATAACTATCGCGGCTTTCGCGCGGCTGGCATTGGCTATTTGAAGCACTTCTTGGGCCCGGTTTGGTATATGGCCTGGTTATTACTTCCTATTGAATTTATCAGTCATGCTGTTCGCCCATTTACCTTGGCGCTTCGTCTTAAGGGCAACATGACCGGGGATCACACCGTTCTTTCTGTATTCACGAGCCTTTCTCCATATGTGGTGCCGGTTCCCGCTTACTTTTTGGGATTGCTAACTTGCTTCCTACAGGCATTTATTTTTGTCATGCTGACTATGGTTTATATCGCCATGGCCAGAGACAGCGACCACCATTAACGGTTTAACTAAAACAAGGAGACATGGAATGAAAAAAACGAATTATTTGTTGGGTGCAGCAGGGATTGCTTTCTTGATGCCAGCTCTATCTTTTGCTGACGAAGTGGCACACGACGCAGCAGCTGGTAAGCCAATGTATGCACTTGCAAAAGGCTTTGCAGTTGGTATCGCAGCAATGGGCTGTGCATTTGGCCAAGGCAAGATCGTTGCTACTGCAGTAGACGGTATCGCACGTAACCCAGGCGCAGCAGGACAAATCTTCACGCCTATGTTGCTTGGTGTTGCCTTCGTAGAAACCCTTTTGATCTTTACGTTGTTCCTATCTGGTATCAACGCTTAGTTTTTTAAAGAGAAACTATAATGGCCATCGGTTGAGAAATCACCGGTGGCTTTTTTATTTCGACGAGCGCTTTAGGTAAGGAGCCAAATACTTCGCAGTATAACCAAGCCCCGTTGATACCACATGCTCCGGCGTGCCTGCCGCCACAATATTGCCACCCGCGGATCCGCCCTCAGGGCCAATATCGATCAGATAATCTGCGTGCTTGAGAATATCTAAATTATGCTCGATCACCATTACTGTGTTTCCCTGGTCTACGAGACGATGGAGCACCAGAAGAAGTTGGCTAATATCTTGGAAATGCAGACCAGTAGAGGGCTCATCTAGAATATAAAGCGTTCTTCCTGTTGGACGCTTCGCTAATTCCTTCGCCAGTTTCATTCTTTGCGCTTCACCACCAGATAGCGTGGTTGCAGATTGTCCGAGAGTTACATAGCCGAGACCGACCTCTACTAAGATTCGCAGAAACTTTTCGATATTTGGAACATTCTCGAAAAAGACTAAGGCTTCTTCAATCGTCATATTTAAAACATCGGCGATATTCTTGTTCTTATATTTTACCGTTAATGTTTCGCGATTGTAGCGAAGGCTGGAGCAGCTGTGGCAGGGAACATAAACGTCAGGGAGAAAATGCATCTCCACCTTAATGGCGCCATCTCCATCGCAAGTATCGCAGCGACCACCCTTCACGTTAAAAGAGAAGCGCCCAATATCATAGCCGCGGATTTGCGCATCCATCGTTTGCGCAAAGAGCGTGCGAATTTGGGTGAATACACCTGAATAAGTGGCGGGATTAGACCGAGGGCTGCGCCCAATCGGAGATTGATCCACGTTAATAACTTTATCAATATGCTCGACGCCAAGAAGCTCTTTAAACTTTAAGTTTTTTGCGACGCTGCGATAGAGCTTTGATCTAATGGCCGGAATTAGAGTATCAAAAATAAGCGTAGATTTTCCTGAGCCGGAAACACCTGCCACGCAAATAAAGTTACCGAGAGGAAATTCAGCATCTACGGTCTTTAAATTGTTTTCAAAACATCCGGTAATCTTAATGGTACGGTCTTTTTCAAAGGCGCGCCGCTTTTCTGGTAGTGGAATTTGATCATTTCCTGTGAGGAACTTGCCCGTAATACTCTTGGGGTTGGCGATAATCTCCTTCGGCGTGCCAAGAGCAACGATTTCTCCACCAAGCTTGCCTGCGCCAGGGCCCATATCAATCACATAGTCTGCTTGTTCAATCGTATCGCGATCGTGCTCCACCACGATTACCGTATTGCCGCGATCGCGGAGCTCTCGGAGCGACTCTAAAAGCTTATCATTATCTCGCTGATGCAATCCGATCGACGGCTCATCAAGAATATAGAGCACACCGCGAAGAGAAGAGCCAATTTGAGTGGCCAATCGAACCCGCTGCATTTCTCCGCCAGAAAGTGTGGTGGCAGAGCGACTTAAGGCAAGATAATCCAACCCCACCTCAATGAGGAAATTCAGGCGAGCACAAATCTCTTTTAGGACAGTGCCGGCAAGCTCTTGCTCTCTTCCGTGAAGCTTAATGGAATCAAAAAAGCGTACTGCATCTCGCAGTTGAAGATTACATGCCTCGGAAATGCTCTTGCCATTCAATTTAAACGCGAGGGCTTCCGGCTTCAGGCGCTGACCCAGACACTCCGGACAGGTATGCCGAGAAATATACTCTTCTAGAAGCGGAATTTCATCGGGACTCGCGGCGCTTAAGCGCTTTTCAAAATCCTTAATGATTCCCTCAAAAGAGCGCTTCGTTTTGTAGTTTGCCTGGCGACCCTTGAAAGAAAATTGAATTTCCTCCTTGTCGGAGCCATAGAAAAGAATTTTTTTGATTTTCTCTGGCAACTTATAAAAAGGCGTTTGATGGTCAAAGCGGTAGTGTTTTGCGAGCGATTCAAGCGCCTGGTGCTCATGAGAAATTTTACCTGCGAGTATGGGACCGGCCCATTTTTCTAGTGCTCCCGCCGCAATAGAAAGGTTTTTATCCTGCACAATTAAGTCAGGATCAAAAACATTCAAGTAACCAAGGCCGTGACAGTTCGAACAAGCCCCTACGGGAGAGTTAAAAGAGAAGAGGCGCGGTTCTGGTTTTGGAAAGCTTGCTCCGCTCGATGGATCAGAGAGGCTTGTGCTCATCATGATTGTGCTAGCGCCACCCTCACTCATGATTTTTTCAACTGCCACAACACCGGCGGTGCTCTTAATGGCGGCCTCTACGGATTGGTGAATTCTTGCTCGCACATCGCTTTTGAGTACGAATCGATCAATGACAATAAAAATATTATTCTTTTTGTTTTTGTCTATCGGCAGTTCGTCGAAAATATCGAAGGTCGCATTGTTTACCTTAATTTTCGTGTAGCCAGCTTTTCTTGCCGCCTCGATTTCCTTCGTGTGTTCGCCTTTTCTCGCGATCACAATCGGTGCCATAATTTGAATGCGCGCGGAATCTCCGAAGGACATAATTCTATCCACGATTTGCTCAACGGTTTGGGAGCTTAGTTCTTCACCGGTAACAGTAGAAAGTGGCTTAGAAACCTTGGCGTACAATAGGCGAAGATAGTCGTAAATTTCGGTAACAGTTCCAACTGTGGAACGAGGATTATGATTCGTTGATCGCTGTTCGATGGAAATCGCCGGAGCGAGCCCTTCGAGCGAATCAACGTCTGGTTTTGTCATTTGCTCAAGAAACTGGCGCGCATAAGCCGAAAGGCTTTCCACGTAGCGACGCTGGCCCTCTGCATAGATTGTATCAAAGGCAAGTGAGGATTTTCCAGAGCCAGATAGGCCAGTGATTACTACAAGAGAATCCTTTGGAATATCGACATCGATATTCTTTAAATTATGCTCACGCGCACCCCGAACGATGATCGTATTTTCAAGCGTCTTAATGGGGGGTAGTTTTTTGGTCATGAATCTATTTTTAGTCCCGCACGTCGTGCTTCACTCTCAATGGTATTTCTAATCTCTGCAAGACGTGCGGCCGTTTGTGCTTCAAAACGCATCACAATCACCGGTTGTGTATTAGAGGCGCGCACAAGCCCCCAACCATCACCAAATTCCACACGAACCCCATCGATTTGATTGGTTTTGAATTTTGCCGAAAGATTTTTTCTGATTGTTTCGACGATGGAAAATTTTTTATCGTCGTCACACTCCACGCGAATCTCGGGCGTATTTACTGCCTTCGGGAGGTCAGCTAAAAAGCTGGAGGCCGCTTGATTCTGGCCGCCAAGGATTTCTAGGAAGCGAGCGCCGGCATAGATCGCATCGTCAAAACCAAAATACCGGTCGGCGAAGAAAATGTGACCGCTCATTTCACCCGCTAAGGCGGCATGCGTTTCTTTCATTTTAGCTTTGATAAGGGAATGGCCCGTTTTCCACATAATTCCATTGCCACCATGTTTCGCAATGTCGTTATAAAGGCGGTGGGAGCTTTTCACTTCAGAGATGATCGTGGCGCCAGGATTTGTTTTTAAAATACTTCGAGAAAAAATCACCATGAGTTCATCACCCCAAAGGATGGTGCCCTTTTCATCGACAACGCCAATTCGATCGGCGTCGCCATCGAAAGCGATACCAGCGTCTGCCTTATGTTCACGCACGGCTTTAATAATGTCTTGAAGGTTAGATTCCACCGTTGGATCGGCGGGATGGTTGGGGAAGCGGCCATCTGGCGTGCAAAAAAGCTCAATCACCTCACAGCCAAGAGCGCGATAAATATCAGGCGCAAAGCTTGAACCCGCACCATTGGCAGCATCCACCACGATCTTCAGCGGGCGCTTCACTTGAATATGTTCCTTTAAATATTTCGAGTATTCGGCGTAGATATCGTGTGTGGGGTACTTGCCAGTTGTGGGACTCGTTGGAGCAAGCTCGGTAGCTACCAGAGTCTTCAGCTCTTGGATATCGGAGCCGAATAGGGTGCTTTTGCCCACACAAATTTTAAAGCCATTATACTCCGGCGGGTTGTGTGAGCCGGTAACCATGATGGCGCCATCGGTGTGAAGTTGGTGAATGGAAAAATAGGTCATGGGGGTGGTAACGAGGCCGAGATCAAGCACCTCTGCCCCACCACTCTGGAGGCCAGCCATAAGCGCGCCAGCGTATTCTTCGCCCG
>CAIPTA010000198.1 GCA_903867855.1 Oligoflexia bacterium
GAGATCTACACAGGCGAAGACACTCTTTCCCTACACGACGCTCTTCCGATCTGCCTGGATCGTCAAGATCGTCAGGCGCGAATTTTCTCCGCGCGCGCTCCTCCTCAATACGTCTAGACTGACGTTTTAAATTCATTTCAATCTTTATGAAGGAGAGCCCTATGGTTCGTGTTTATCTAGTTTTACTATTGTCAATTTTTTTGCCCGCACACTCTGCTCTAGCAGAGGAGGGGGATGCAAGTTCGCCTGCTTCTCGTGGAGGGCCAAGTGGGAAGCCCTTTAATCCCGATACTAGCGTTAATTTTTTGGGTCTCGGACAATATGGTTCTGCCATTTCCAATGATCGCACTCAAACCACTCATAATGGACTCACCTTACAAGAGGCAGAAATGCAATTCACTTCCGATGTGGATGTGTATTTTCGCGCGGTGGCTTTATTCTCCGTTTCGCAAAAGGCAAATTCTACTGACTATGGAATTGACCCAGAAGAAGTATATCTAGAAACAATCTCGCTTCCCAATATCACAATTCGAGCTGGGAAGTTTAAGATGGCGCTTGGTAAGCATAACCAGCTACATACTCACGCGTTTCCTTTCATCGATGCGCCACTGATTAACCAATTGTTATTGGGTAGCGAGGGATTGAATGAGAGTGGTATATCCGCCGATGCTCTGATTCCCTTGCCTTGGTACTCCGAATTTACCTTGCAAGGAATCTCGCTTGCTAACGATACGCTCTATACTTCTCGCAGTTCGGGTGATTTTGGCGGCGTAGCTCATCTCAAAAATCTTTGGGATTTGAATGATAGTCTCACAATGGAGTTTGGCCTATCAGGGACGGCTGGCAATAATCAGTACGGCAAAAATTCTAGCGTGCTCGCTTCTGATCTCACCTTTAAGTGGCGGCCAACTGTGGGCGGAAAATATCGTGCCCTCATTTGGTCAACGGAATATCTTGATGGGCAGAGGCAAGGCATGGTTAGCACTACCACGGGTGAATCTCAGCAAAAGCTTGGAGGTATAGCGTCCTGGGTGCAGTATCAATTTGCTCAGCGCTGGTATGGGCAAGGACGCTATGAGTATGTGGGCTTGCCGCGCTCTCCTGGGGTGAGCATTCAATCGAAAGAAAGTGCACTCCTAGGATTCTTCCCTTCCGAGTTTTCGGGAATTCGTGTGCAATACGATTTGATTCAAAATCAGGCTCGTCCACAAACAGATCACGCAATCGCATTACAATATAATGTTACCATCGGTGCGCACCCTGCGCATGCCTACTAAAGGAGTTCACCATGAATAAATTATTTTTTCTCATCCTATCGTGCTTGTTTGTTTTTCCAAATTTGGCAGTTGCGAAGTTACATGTGGTAACCACGCTCACAGATCTCGCTGCGATCACGAAAGAAGTGGCAGGCGATGAAGCCACCGTGGAGAGCATCGCCAAGGGCACCCAAGATCCGCACTATATCGAGGCAAAACCTTCCTTCATGTTAAAAGTGAATCATGCGGATTTGCTCATTTCGATCGGCTTGGAACTCGAGGTGGGTTGGCTGCCAAGCCTTGTTCGTGGTGGTAGAAATCCAAAAATTAAACAAGGTGAGTTAGGGTTTCTAGAAGTGGGCCCTCTCGTGAATCCCCTCGAGGTGCCTACTGGCAGCATTTCTCGAGCAGAGGGTGATGTGCATCCGGATGGCAATCCGCACGTGACTCTAGATCCCATCCGAGCTGGTGAAATTGCGGGAATTATCGCCGATCGCCTAAGTGCGCTAGATGCTTCTCATGAAGCACTTTTTCATGGGAATGCAAAAAAGTTTCAAGATCGGATGAAACAGAAAATAGTAGTTTGGAAGGAGAGAATTGCGAAGAGTGGAGTGAAAAAAGCAATTAGCTACCACAAAACGCTCACCTACTTTTTTGATCGCTTCGGGATCAAAAATTCTGCAATATTGGAGCCAAAGCCTGGAATTCCTCCTACTAGCGCTCACGTAATGGATGTGATTGCACTGATGAAACAAGAGAAGATTTCGCTCATCATGGTGGAAAATATGTTTGATCCAACAGTAACCAATAAAATCATTAACGATATTCCTGCAGCCCGTGCGGTTACAGTACCCGTGGCGGTTGGCGGCGAAGAGAAGATTCACTCGATGGACGATCTCTATGAGAGCCTTGTGAAAGCTGTAGAAGGTAAATAAATATGCATCAAGATTGGATTCAGGTTTTTAGTTTTCTTTCAGCACCCTTTGCGATGTGTCTTATTTTGGCAGGGATTCACTGCTATTTAGGATTGCATGTACTAGCGCGAGGAGTGATTTTCGTGGATTTAAGTCTGGCTCAAGTGGCGGCTCTCGGCGCCACTATTGCGATTCTTTTTGGCTTTGATCATCACTCTAAGGCTACTTACTTTATTTCCCTATTCAGCACCTTTTGCGCTGCAGCTCTATTTGCCTTGGCGCGAAAACAGGAAAAATATTTTTCCCAAGAAGCAATCATCGGGATTGTGTACGCGCTGGCTTCTGCGGGAGTAGTGCTCGTGGTGGATAAGATGGCTCACGGTGCGGAACACATCAAGGATCTGCTCGTGGGGCAAGTATTGTGGGTAACTTGGATGGATGTATTCAAAACAGCGGCGATTTATTCGGTGGTATCCATTGCGCACTTCATTTTTCGTAAACAGCTTATTCAAGCTTCTTTTTCAAAGGATGATCGGCATCACGGAGTTTGGGATTTTCTGTTTTACGCACTTTTCGGGGTAGTGATCACATCCTCTGTTAGTGTTGCGGGAGTATTGCAAGTATTTGCTTATTTAATTGTGCCGGCCGTGCTGAGCACATTTTTCTTCCGCAGTATTCGTGCGCGCTTACTATTCGGCTGGATTTTAGGTTTTGTGTTTAGCTTCGCGGCTCTCTCGCTAAGCTATGTGTGGGATTTGCCGGCAGGGGCCTTTATTGTGGTGGTATTTGCCACCTTGCCTGTGCTCACGCTACTTTTGTGGCCTTTATTGAAAGGGTTAGGGATTTCGAAAGCATAAGCGATTAGCCAAATTGCACAGAGCGCATCGAGATTGAGGCGTTTTGCATGCCCTCGAAGATATAGTGAAGTGAATCACTGCTGCTAGCGGCACCGAGAATATACAAGAGGGGATAGAAATGATCAGGGGTAGGCACACTGAGTTTTCCTGCCTCTGACTTTGCATAGTCACTGACGATAAGATCGAAATCTCGCTGATCGATTCTTGCTTTCATCCAAAGATCAAAATCCAGGGCCCATTGGGGCGACTTAGCGTTTTCATCCCACTGTATGGTGCTAAGATTGTGCACGATATTTCCGCTCCCCAAGATCAGCACTCCTTCATCCCGCAAGAATTGTAATTTTTTGCCAAAGGCAAAGTGAAAATCTGCCCCTTTTTCGATGTCCAAACTCAGCTGGAGCACCGGAATATTCGCTTCTGGGTAGAGATGTCGCAGCACTGACCATGCGCCATGGTCTAGGCCCCAACTATCTTCGTCGAGCTGAATCGTAGGCAGCTGCTCTTGAATAAATTCTGCCAAGGCTGAACTTCCTGGCGCGTTATACTGCACATCAAATAAGTTTTTTGGAAATCCGTAAAAATCGTGGATAGTTTTTGGATTTTCCATGTGGGTGATAAAAGTTCCATTGGTCATCCAGTGAGCTGAAATACAGAGGATGGCCTTCGGCTTGGGTAGCTTGTGACGAAGCTCGCTTAGCATCTTCGTGTAAGAGTTGGTAGTGATCGCATTCATGGGAGAACCATGGCCAATAAACAGTATGGGCATTCTTTTAGACATATAGTTCTCCCTTGGGTGCACTTTATCTTTTACAGGTGCTTATGCCTAAAAGTGCATAGGGCGGACACCAGCCAGCCAGACCAGTAAAAACGGGAACCATACCAAGCAGGAACCAGTAGCTGCTAGGACCCCAAAAGGCGAGACTTGTTAGTGCAAGACCAAGCGTAACTCTCACAGCGCGTTCGATGGGATGAATATTTGTTTTCATACTTTCTCCTTTATAAGTATTAAAATGCCGCAATTCCTGAACCTATCTTTTCCTTATTTAATTCTACCTCATAAGAAATCGGAACCGCTTTAGCTAGCATGGCACTAATGCCACAGAATTTACTCTGCGAAAGTTGCGCAGCTTCAAGAAGCGTATCTGGGTTGATGGCTCCAGTGGCCTTAAAAAGCAATTTGATGCTCTTGAAAGTGGCTGGCTGCACGCCTTCCGTGGAGACGACCTCTGCCTCAACCAAAAATTTTTCCAAGGGCTGCTTATGTTTTTTTAGCAGTGCCACCACATCCAAGGCGGTGCAACCGCAGAGACTGGCCACCAGCAATTGCTTCGGTGTCATCGCCGTATCAGATCCAATCGGAGATTTTGCATCCATATTAATTTGGTGCTGATCAGCCTTGGCGGTGAAACTCATTTTATCCTTCCATTGGCACTCAATTTTCATAGAGCTTTTCCTTTCCATCGTATCCTACCAAGAAAGTCGAATTCGACAATTGAGACAATATTTCTCCGGCGAGAGTCAGTTTTGATTCTACAGAATCGGGCTTAAGGCGTTGAGGTGTCGCTAGGAACTGCATGGAGAAACTCCTGCACTTTTAGGGCCACACAATCGCCCCAGAAATGGGCCAAGGCACCCGCAAAATGGAATCCATTGTTTGGTTCCAGTATTTTATTGGTTGGGGATAAACAATCTTGCAAAGTTTTCGGAGTTTGGTCTAACGCAGTTGTTTGCTCTAGGCCAGCGGGTGCAGTAAAAATACGGCTATCCACAAAAGCGCAATGATATTTGCTCAAGGTGCTTTGTAGTTCCTGATAGAAATCTTGCATGGCGGGTAATCCACAATGGGTAACGATGTCTCCGGATGTCATGGTGGCTGGCCCCACCCAAACACAGGTGGAACTTGCCGGAAGTTCCTGGAGCAAAGCCTGTATATCCAGCATCTGTTGTTCGGCCGGAAGTTTACATTTCGCGGCAATATCATTTGTGCCAAGGGCGATGATATAGGCTTTCGGAGGTGGGTTTTGCGCGAAAACCAGGGAGGCATTTGGAAATTTAGGAGAGGGAGGGGCTCCCTGAATATCTCCATCTCCAGGGCAATAGGAGCGAATCGTTAAGCTGCGCAAAATGGAGTTCGTAGGCGCCGCCCAAGCGCCTGCCGTGGATCCAGCAACGGCAAAACGATTTACTGGGCTGCCATTCAAGGCTTGCTCTAGATTTTTTTCGAGTTCTACCCCAAATGCCTGCGTGGTATGAGAATCGCCGATAATATCAATTCGATTTGGATCCATGGAGAAAGTGCACGAAAAGCTTGAGAGTGGGGTGATCAGTAAGGCGAATGCACATAAGTATTTTAACAAAAGCATTATGCTTTACTCTAGCTACTGCTTGGAGATGAAGTCAAATGCTAGGAATTAGGAATTTTTAGTTGGCGGGGGCGCTTCGGTCTTTATCGGAACTCGTGGCTCCACTACCGCGGAAGGGCTCTTGTTTAGGATGAACTTTTTCTTGCATCACACCGGTGAGATTACTGGATCGTGCTGCTTGTTCAAAAAAGCGAGGATTGCTTTCTGTGGAACTCTGCGCTAACGAGAGTCCTCTTAGAACAGGATCTACTTCTGGAATTACTTTTTTTGCCCATTGAGTGCCGTAGATAGGGTCGTAGTGGTATTCATTCTGATTTGCGGCGCCAAGGTTTGCAGGATCCATTTTGTCTGCGCTGCTTACATATAAGCAGCCTCCTGGCCGATCAATCATGTGGCGAAGTTTGGCGTTAATGCGATCATACTTTTCCGGTGCTAGCGCTTTCACCCCAACCCGCGGAGGGCCCACCCAAATGCATTTAAATCCATAGGATTGAATTTTTTTTAGTAATTCTGGCACGAGCAAATTTCTACCCTTATGTTCATCGTCTCCATCGCCAAACATATTTGCGCCTGCCTCGATCACTAAAACTTTTGGTTCGTGATTTTTGCATAACTTTACTTGTTCATCGATGCCGGGTACTGGGATGGTATAATCTTTTGAAGCTTGCAATTGGTGTTTCGTGCCGTTCTCATCATAGGTCACCATCTGAAACGGATTATCATATACTTTCATGAGCCAGGTATACGCATTACTTCCACCCACAAGAGCAGTATGAACCTCAAATTTTTGTTGAGCGCTATTGCCAGGAATACTTCTAAAATAGCGATCTAGCGTTACTCCAAAGCCAATATTCGGATTGCTGCCGTGGAAGGTGAGGCCCTCTGAATCGGTGAGAAAGAGCACGCAGCCTTGTTCGGCATTAGCGCAGATTGAAAATAGGAATGCGCCAAGGAAGCATAGGTTTTTTACTGAAAATCTCATAGCCTCTTTTCGGAAAGGCTACCGTAAAACTTGAATGATTGGGCGGCACTCTACATCTCAGCGTGTGGGTAAATATTGCTCCGTACCTGCTAGCGTATTCGGTTTTCTCTATGTCTAATTTATTTTTACGCCAGGTTTAGCGCATCCGTAATATTCCGATAGGTAAGGGTAGTACCGCGAGGATGTGTGATGGAAGATTTTGAGCTCGAATTAAAAAAAGGTTTTCTCGAAGAGATTGCCCAATCCATTACGGATGTGGAGCAGTGTTTTCTCGATCTAGAAAATGGATCTGGAAATGCGGAAACTCTCAATAAGATTTTCCGACTGGCCCATAATATCAAGGGTGGTTCTAAAGCTGTGGGTTTCAATGAGCTCGGAGCTTTCACTCATACTTTTGAAAGTTTTATCCTACGCGTAAAAAATGGTGAGTTAAAGCCAACCCCAAAAGTAGTGAGCCTGATGCTGCGAGTGAACGATCATGTGCGCCACATGATTGAAGCCTACAGTGCTGATTTAAATGCAGTGGTAGATTGCAACGCCCTCACGAATGAGATGATCACTTTTCAAGATACTGGTGATTCTGTTGTTGCAGAGAGCACCGAAACTCCTGTTGAGGCGGTGGCAGAGGCTGTATTCGAAACACCAGTCACGTCGCCACCAGCAATTTTAGAAGAATCCATTCCTGCAGAACTGCAGCAAGTTTCCGACGAGGTAGCCGCGGCCGTAAGTGCCTCGATTGAGGCAGTGGCGGCGCCAGTAGTGGAAGTACCAACTCAAGAAGTAGTGACGACTCCAAGTGTTACGCCCTCAGCAACGAGTGAAGCTCCCAAAGCAAATAGTAGTGCTGGTAAAGCTGCGGTAGAAGAATCGATTCGTGTTGCTCTGCCTAGAGTAGAAAATTTAATCGACTATATTGGCGAGATGGCCATCCTTCAGAACGTATTGAAAGAGCAACTGAAGACGAATGAATCTGTGATCGTGAAAAAAACATTGAGTCAGCTTGGCAAGGTTAGCAAGGAAATCCAAGATCTTGCGATGAGCCTACGAATGATTCCACTCAAGCCTACCTTTCAAAAGATGCAACGAATTGTTCGAGATACGGCACAGGCATTGAAAAAAGATGTGGGCATCAATCTGCAAGGGGAAGATACGGAACTTGATAAAACTGTATTGGAACGTATCAACGATCCTTTAGTGCATTTAATTCGAAATGCTGTGGATCATGGTATCGAGAGCGGAGAGGCGAGAGTAGGTAAAAATAAGGCCGCTAAAGGAACAGTAACGCTATCTGCTTCGCATCGGGCGGGTCGCCTGGTGATAGAAGTGAAAGATGATGGCGGTGGACTCGACCCAGCGAAATTGATGAAGAAGGCGATCGAAAAAGGAATTCTCAAAGCCGGCACTGTGCTATCCGATGCAGATGCCTACCAGCTTATTTTCGCGCCAGGATTTTCGACCAAAGAACTGGTTACCGATGTATCTGGACGTGGCGTAGGCATGGATGTGGTGCGAACCAATATCCAAGAGCTTGGTGGCGAAGTACAAATCGAGTCAGTGCTCGGAGCGGGCACTACCTTTCGAATCTTCTTACCGCTCACTCTCGCTATCATTGATGCAATGGTGGTGATGCTCAACAATGAACGTTTTGTGATGCCGTTGAATCATGTGCACGAAACGTTGCAGCCAAAGCCAGAGCTCATTCACAATACTACCAATATGGGAGATGTGATGGTTCTGCGCGGCGATCATTTGCCGGTATACCGATTGGGCGATTTTTTTGGAATGCGTCCCACGATCTCGATCTTTGAGATGACGGCTCTTGTGATTCGAACCACCAAGGAACCTTTTATTGTGCTCGTAGATTCAATCGTGGGGCAACAGCAGGTTGTGATCAAGCAGCTTGGTGTAGAACTTTCCGCCCTAAAGGGTGTTTCAGGCACTACAATTCTCGGTGATGGGAAACCTGCTTTAATTTTGGAACCATCTGAGCTGATTAAGAAAAAAATATCTCGTTTACCGTTTCAAGAGAGGGCTGCCGCATGACCGAAGGAAATCGTTTCTTATGTTTTAGTTTGGGGAAAGAGGATTTCGCGATCCCCCTTTTAACTGTGCGTGAAGTAATTGGTCTACCTGAAATTACACCAATCCCACAAATGCCGGCACATTTTTTGGGTGTGGTGAATTTGCGTGGATCGGTAATTTCGATCATGGATCTTCGCAATAAACTCGGAATCAAACCGAGCGTTTCGAAAGAAACCTCTATCATTATTTTGGATCTCGGAAAGCTCCATTTGGGCGTGGTGGTGGATTGTATCAATTCAGTATTACTTATTGAAAAAGACAAAGTGTCGCCGAAGCCGCACCTAGAAAATTCGAAGAGCAGCGAGGCCATCATGGGTGTTTTTCAAAATAAAGACCATTTAGTGCTTTTGCTCGATATTGCTAAGGCGCTTTCTGTAGAAGATAAGTTAATTGTTGGTGAGAAGAAGGCTGCGTAACTTTTTAGGAAGCTCATGACGGATATAGAATCAAAAGCGACAATCCAGAAGGTTATTGCAGACGTGTGCAAAATCGTTTCTGATATGTCTGGGATTCAATTGGGAGAAAAGCAAGTTTCGATGGTGGAGAGCCGCCTCAAAACGCGCATGGGTCGATTAAACATTACAAGATTTGATGAGTACCTAAAGCATCTAAATGGCAATATTACCTCTGAATCGCAGGTATTGCTCTCTTTGATGACCACGCACCACACTTTTTTCTTTCGTGAGTTTTCTCACTTTGAGTATTTGGCGAATCAGGGCCTTGCGGCCCTGGTAAGGCGTGCTAGAGCGAGGGGCGACAAAAAAATTAGAGTATGGTCTGCTGCTTGTTCACGCGGCCAAGAAGTTTATTCTTTGGCCATGTTTTTGAACTACCATTTGAATTTAATCGCCAAAGATATTCAGTTTGAAATATTGGGAACTGATATTGATCCTGAGTCGGTTGGGATTGCTAAGAATGGTGTGTATCGCGCAGAAGAATTGAAAACAGTGCCTGCCATGTATATGGGCACTAACTGGATCAAAGGAAAAGATAGCGCGGAAGGATTTTATAAGGCCGGCGATCTTTTGAGAAAAAATTTGAGTTTCGATACCGTAAATCTGCAATCTGCTGCAGGCTTTGTGAGTAATAAAAAATTTGATTTAGTGTTTTGTCGGAATGTATTTATCTATTTCAATCAAGAACAGATTAAGATAATAACTTCGACCTTACTGAGTGGTCTTGATCCTGAAGGCCTTTTAATACTGGGCGTTTCGGAAACCTTAAGTGGCTTGAAGATGCCAGTAGAATTAGTAGGGCCCTCTATTTATTCGCTTCCTAGAAAAAAAATCGCAGAAGAGGCGGTTGCCGTTTCAGCTGTTGTGAAGGTACAAGAGAAGAAATCGATACGCCTATTATGTATCGACGATTCTCCTACGATCCAAGCGCTTCTTGGTAAAATATTTACGAAAGAAACTGATTTTGAAATTGGCGGACGCGCTAAAAATGGCAAGGAAGCGATAGAGATTCTCAAAAATCAAAAGTTTGATGCGATCACGCTCGATCTCCATATGCCGGAGATGGATGGTATTACCTTCTTAGAGCAGTATACCGATCGGTCAGCGCCGATTATGGTGCTATCTAGCATCAATCGGGATGATATTAGTTTAGGACAAAAAGCCCTCACGCTTGGTGCATTTGATTATGTAGAAAAGCCTACTCTCGCGAATCTAACTTATGCCAGTGATGAGATTCGCTCAAAGTTGAAAACAGGCTTAATGGCAAAAGTGCATTCGGCCAAAGTTACAGTGGAACAAAAAACGAGTGTATCCACTCCAAAGGCTAGCTCTAAGATTCGCGTATTAATTGTGGACGATTCTAAAACTATTCGCACGCTTCTAGTAGGGATTCTCTCTGCAGATCCGGATTTCGAAGTAGTGGGGCAAGCGGAAGATCCCTTGCTAGTAGAAGGCTTGATACGTGATTTGAAACCCGACTTAATGACACTCGATATCTATATGCCGAAGATGGATGGCGTTACTCTCTTTAAATCGCTGCCGCCCGCCTGCAGAATTCCGACCGTCCTGATTAGTTCAATCAGCAAGGAAGAAGGACCGCAGGTATTCGAGGCCCTCGAGCACGGAGCCGTTGATTATATTCAAAAGCCGCAGCGATCTGATCTTTTGGAACTGGGTCCTGTGATTCGTGAACGTCTGAAGGCAGCAGCAAGAGCAAAGGTAGGAAAGCGCCATGTTTCGAGGAAAGTATTGTCGCGCTCCGGTGAAATCGATCGTGACGCTCTGGTGGTGATTGGCGCGTCTACCGGTGGAACGGAAGCTTTGCGTGTGGTGCTCGAATCTCTGCCCTCACAAGTGCCGCCTATTTTAATTGTTCAGCATATCCCAGCAATCTTTTCGAAGGCCTTCGCGGATCGATTAAATCAGAGTAGTCCATTTGAAATCAAAGAAGCCGTGGATGGGGATGAAGTGCGCCCAAATCGTGTTTTGATAGCACCAGGAGGCACCCAGATGGCCTTTGATGCCACCGGCGGACGTTGGACTGTGAAGGTAAACAACGATACTCCGATGAATCGTCACAAGCCTTCCGTGGACTATCTCTTTCAGAGCGTAGTCTCTAGTGGGCACAAAAATGTGATAGCCGCGATATTAACAGGTATGGGTGCCGATGGCGCTGCTCAACTGTTGGCCTTGAGAAAAAATGGGGCACGTACTATCGCGCAAGATGAAGATTCCTGCATTGTATTCGGCATGCCTAAGGCTGCGATCGAACGTGGAGCCGCTGAGTTCGTGTTGCCGCTTGAGCAGATTGCCGCGCAAATTGATTCCCTCGTAAAAAAACAAATCAGAAAAGTAGCCTAGTTCTTCGGCGCTTTATCTTCCGTGTAAAATTGAGAAACAGCTTAAAATATTAGTGTTTTTTGTCGATTAAGAGAGGCGGAGGTCTTTCTTAAGCTTGCTATGAGTGATGCACCTATTAGCTTGATCGTGTTAGAGCCTGTCATCGACAGTATGGCGGCGCTCGTTCGCGTTTTAGAAAAATCACCGCAGGTGGAATTAATCGCCGTTCCATCTGCGGAGGAGGCCCATCAAGTGGCGCTACAATTTCAGCCTTGCGTAATGCTCCTCTCGATTCGTGGATCGCTAGATGGAAATACCCAAGTTGAACTACTGAAAAAACTGGAAAAGCCGATTCGGTCTGGCCTCGTGAAGCCGCTAGTGATTTCTACCGTAAAAAAACACCCGCTTGCAGTAGCCATCTCAACGATTGGTGTGAAGGATTATGTAGAGGAGCCAACCACTACCAAATCACTCTTATTTAAAATGAATCTTTTCTTTAAAGCGATAAACGCGCAAAAGGCTAAGAATTCAAAAAATAAAAATGAAGAAACTACTGTATTTAAAGCGAAGCCGCAAGAGGAGCAGAAGGATAGCTTAGTTGTAAGCACGAAATTGAATGCTAAATACAAACCAGCGCTTCAATTGGCAGAAGATACCTTTGTGTTCAAAGGCAGTTTACCGCGAAAAGTAAATAATAAGCTTATGCTGGAGGCGGAAGGCCCATCTCCAGAAACTGGCACCTGGAATGAGCTACCAACTAAATCCGGAGAGCTTCAAAAGTGGAAGTGGGTGCCGAATCCAACTGTAGAGGAAGATGGAAATAATCCCCAAGAGGAAGATAGCGGTTGGGTTTATGAGGGCGATAAGCCCTCATACAATGTGCGCACCGGAAAATGGCAGATGCAGTCTCTCAAGCCGCGCCTCGATTTTTATAAAAAAGCGAAGCCAGTCGCAAACAAAGTAGAAACAGATGACCATGGCGAAGTGAGTATTGCAGAAGACTCGCAGGCCGCCAAAGACAATTTAATGTTAAATAAAACTCTTGTTTCGCAAGCGCAAGAAGAGCAATTAAAAAAAGCCATTCTTGAACAAGAGGAAGAGGAAATTCGGAAAATAATGGTTGTGGAGAAGCGAATCCCGCCCAAACAGCGGGCGAGAAGCGGCACATTGCGAGAGAATGCGGAAGAGGATGATGAAGCGCGAAGCGAGCTTGAAAAGAAAAAAAGAGAGAAGAAAACTGCAGAGCGAAATAAAGCTTCATCCGAAGAAGAAGGAGATGCTCCCATCGAATGGAGCTCTAAAATTAGTTCTGATCTACCAGAATCAGGCTTACTAAAGAATTCACTCTCTAATAGGGGTGCGGGGAAAGCGCGGGAATTGAATCATAAAGAGGCTGGTGACAGTAATGATTTACCTAGCGCGTCCAATCTTGAGTTGAAAACTAAAGAAGAAAAGTTAGATGGCTTAAAAGAGGATGATCTAACGGGCGAGCAAAATTTAAGAGATAAAATGCGAGATGAATTTTCACTTTCGCTAAATCCAGAGGAAGAGGCAGAAGGCCTAAATGAAGAACAGCTCAATGGTAAAATGAATCGCAAAGAGAAATTGCGATCTATAGGTGCTTTAAATGAGGGGGAGGAAGACGACGCAGCCATTAAGAGTGACCTTGCTGATCTCGACAAAAATCACCCCGAATCTCGCCATAGTAAGCGACAGAAAAAGGAGCTTGGTGCGCATAAGCCTAGGCGAGAGAAGCTGAGTAAGGAAAAGCTAGAAAAGCTCGCTAAAGAAAAAATACAAGCAATCTTGGCGCTGATGGCTGTTGAAGAAGGCGAAGATCTAAAAATATCGGAAGTAGAATTGCCCGATGACGAGCAGGTGAATCGCCTGCGTAAACAATTAAATATTGCCGATGATGAATCCCTAACGAGGCAGGAACTTGAGCGCCGTGCCAGAGAACAAAAAAAGAAACATCGACAGGAAGAAATTAAGGCCTTAGAGGATGCCATTAGTGGTGGCATCACATCGTTAGAATCCATTTTCTTCACTGATGAGCCAGACGATTGGAACGAAGAGGATCTAAGTGTTACGGAGCGAGAACGTAACTTTCGAGCCATCGAAAGTGCAGACGAGGATTTATATGAAGAAGATAGTACGCTAGCTAAGCTAAAAAAGAAGCAAAAAGAAGCAAAAAACAAGAGTGCCTCGAATTCAGAATATTTTTATTTGGCTCAGGAAGAAGTGCAGCCGGAAGGCGGGAAGTGGATTTGCGAAGAAGAGAATTGGATCTATTTATCTGCACATATTTTTAATAGTGGCTTTGAAAGACTTGAAGATTTATTGCCCACCTGGATTTTCGATGGATCTGAAGCGCCCAACCTTTTATTGGCAGAAAAGAAATGGCGCTTCTTAGGATCCGCTCCTTACCTCGTGGAATCCACGAGCAGAATTAGTTTTGCGTTAAAGGATCGCCTACAGCAATACAGCAAGGCAAAATTTGATCGAGAAAAGAGAAGAGCGGCTCGCGAGCTTGCCGATGCTACAGAGGCTGGCGTAGGAGAAGATGGAAACATTTTAGGTGACGGTGAAAAGGCAAATGGGGCTAAAAAGGGAGGCCCACATTCAGGAGATGAATCTGAAGTAGAAGCACTTGGAAAAGTTAATAGAGAATTAATAGAGTCCGAAGGGGAATCAGGCCTGGCAGCAGAGCTTGCGGATGAGGCAGATGATTTCGGTGGAGTAAAAGAGGAGTTATTGGACGACGGCAAAGATTCAAGTCTCCTCCATGCTGAAGAAGTAGACGCTGAAGATAATGGGGAAGTGAAAGAAGAAGCTGCGGAAAAGGTCGCATTTGGGAAAGCTCATCTAGAAGAAATGCTAAGCGGTGAATTAGGTAGCGTTACGGTATTAGCTGATGCGAATGCCAAGCAAGGCTTTCGTGAAAGAGCTGAGACTGTTATTCGCGAAGAGAAATATACAATTAAAGAGCTTCTCGTGTTCGTGAAAATTAATGATGTGAAAAGTAGGCTCAATTCCTTAGAGAAGGAAATAGTTACAATTCTAAAGCTGATGCACTTGGCTCACCCACAGCTCAACTTTGAGTACGTGAAGGATACTGGTCCGCTTGAGTTGATTGATAAATCCGAGACTATTTGTGCCATTGGAAATCTTTTCGTTACCACAAGTTCTGCCAGTGGAAAGTTCTCCGATCGAGAGCGGTTTATCATTGAAAGCTTTGCTAAGGCCTTGGCCTTGCTCGTGGGCCCAAGTTTTGCTGAAGAGCAAAGTGCAGCCGCTTAAGTTTCTTGGAAAAGCAGATCGAGTTGTTCTTGCAGTTTTTTGCCCCCTGGCGCCTGTTGCTGCAATGTATTTATTGCCTCCATGGGGGAGAGTTCTCTAGGGATATGTCTGCCCTCGCAAAGTAAATTGAATTCATTGGCTAGGATCAATAGCTTCGAACCTCTTAATAGATTTTCCTCTAAAAGTTTATTAGGAAATCCTCGGCCATCTACTCTTTCATGATGCTCTCTTACGATGCGAATTATTTCCTTTGGGATATTGTCTTCCGAATTTTCTAAAATACTTGCGCTGTTCTCCACGTGTTTTTCATAGATGGCGCGTTCAGCCTCTTTCCATTTTTCTTCCGGCTTACTTAAAATAGAAGTGGGAACATCTTTTAGCCCTACATCGTGGAATGTAGCGGCAGCGAGTAGGTTCGCGATATCGATCGCTTCGCTTTTATCGATACTTGCCGCTAAGAGTGCGGCAATGCTGCCCACATATACGCTGTGTTCCGTTGGGTTTTGGATGGAACGCAGTAGCAGCACGCTTTCATATAAGCTATCTTGTTCGGCACATTTCCTAAGGAATTGATCCGCAAATCGCTTCGCTTTTTCTGCTAATTCCTTTTGCGCACCCATCCCGTGCTCTTTCATGGAGCGAAGTTCGCGGAGCATGGCCTTAGCTAAAAGCGCCATTTCATTTTTATCTTTTTCTTCCGCGCTTACTTCGGGTTCACTGGTAGGCTCTACATCTTTCTTAGAATCTGTTTCAGCGTTTGGAAAGGATCCAGTTTTCTCTAGGTAGTCGAGGAAAGCATTTACCTCTGCTTCATGCGTCTTTGGAATCCAAAGTTCGTTATGATGATTGCGCAAAAGCTCTTGGTATTGCTCTTCGCCAAGAGAGTCTCCCTGGAGTCGCACAGGCACCATGCGATTATTTTTCTGTAAAAAAATATAGAGCGGAAATGGCGCCGGACTATCCGGCTTCAGCCGGGCCAGCGCTAGAGAAAGCATGTTTGTTTTATCAGCTTTCACAAGGATTTATATTGAATTTAGGCTTCAACACGCTTGAGGCTGAAAGCGAGCAAAAAGGATCCCTTTTCCGACTCGCAGGTGAACTTCATGAAGCTACTAAATTGACCAATCGGCAGCGATACTTCTTTTCCACAAACAGTAGAGGGAATGGCTGGTTGGAAATCGAAGCCAGATTCGTTAATTTTCACTCGAGAAGAGGCGTAAATAATATTTAGTAGCTCTCCGCAAGCGTCAGCATTTTCATTCGTAATTTCGGTGTGCTTTTCACCGAGCATGGATTCTAGCGCATGCATAAACATTACCTTTGGAAATCCAAGAGCGAGTGAACCAGTGAATCCGGTGCATTTCACGCCCATCACACTCACGATATCTAGAATCGAGGTTGCCTTCAGGGTTTCTGAAGCACTCATCGTAGTAACAGAAACTTTCACGGGCATGCTCAGCTGAACTTGAAATGTATCGGTGATAGCTTGCTGTAGGGATAGAGGGATAACTGCCTGATTTGGTGTGCTCATAAATTAACCAGTCACCTTTTTATGTGCCTGCTCAAGCTTTTGCTTTAGAGCGTCTGCTGTGAAGGGTTTAATAATATAGTTGGTAACACCGGAGATCACAGCTTCTTTCACCTGCGTGGCTTCCGCTTCTGCGGTGAGCATGATGAAAGGCACTTTTGCATATTTTGCATCAGCACGTACTTTTTTTAGCAGTTCGAGGCCGGAGCAATTTGGCATGTTCCAATCTGAGATGATGAGCTGAATTGGTGGGTTTGCGGCGGTGAGGGCTGCCCACGCTAGGTTTCCATCAGCGGCCTCTTGAAGGTCGGTAAAGCCGAGTTCCTTTAAATTCTTATTCACAATTTTTCTCATGGTCATCATATCGTCGATCACGAGGATACGAGTTTTAAGGTCGAACATGCTTACTCCCATCAGTACGATTCAAGATAGTTCTCGTTGATTGTACTCTTGAAATCCAAATTGAAAAACCAATTGCCATTATTTTTATTCAAAGCGAGGCTTACACGTTTTCATTTTGTGAAGTAATTGCGAAGAGTTTGCTTAGCACTCCGAAAGCAGATATTTTTATTGCTACTTGTTGAGGGAAATTGGGATGGCGCTAGATTTAGAGATTTTGGTAGATTTTCAAGGAGAGTCACTCGATTTACTGGCTGAACTAGAGGAGCTAGTGGACAATCTAGAAGATCACGGCGTGGTTTTCCCAGCTGATCCACTCAAAGAGTTTTCGCAAAAGATAGATCGTATCATGGGAGCTTCAAAAAGTTTATTGATGCTAGAGCCCACTCATCAGGGTTTGGCTTTCTTGTCGAACGTGGCAGAGATGTGCAAAACCATGGGCTACCAGGCCGCTGTTTTACAGCGCACGAACCTGATTCCGATCTTCGCTGGTTTCTGGGCAGAGACAGTGGAGCTCATGCTCTTAGTTTTGCAAAATATTGATTCTGAAGAAAAAACAAAAAAAATTATTTCAGAGCGTTCTCCTGTGCTAGAGAAGCGTCTTAATTGGCTCGCGGAAAAAGTTGCGCCGAATAGTCCGCAGGAAAAAGAAAAAGTAATGGCGATGCTGAAGAAGCTCTAGGCTAGGCCTTTACTTGTTGCTCTAGAATTTGAATGAGATCCATATCGAAGTGCTCACCTCGGGCGGCAACAAAATCATCGAAGCAATCTTTGCTGGCTTTCCCCGCCTGGATGGAAAAGTGATCAAAGGCATCGCAGAGATTGAATATCTGAGAATCCACCTGAAGTTTTTCAAACCACTTTTTCTCAGGAAAACCTAAACCCTCGCCATACTCCTCGTGATCCGTGATGATTCGTAGCACGCGGGGCGTGATGAATTGCTTGCCTGCCACCTGCTCTACAGCGATCGCAGGATGTTTCTTAAAATCGATGCGCTTTTCTTTCGAAATATTCGTGATGTCGGATTTTACATCAAAGCCTAGTTTTTTAAGTGCACTATCGTGCAGGAGACCAGCCACAGCAGCATCCGTTAATTCATCGCGATTCATATATTTGGAGGCCGTGCCCACGGCTAGCACAAGAGAGGATACGGTGGAGCCATGAGCGGAATCGTCTACAGAAAGCCCGGCAGAGGTAAGCATTCCTGCTAGGGCCTTGGGTTCGCTGATCATGAAATCTACCACTTGCTGAATGCGAGATTCCGAGCTGCGATAGGCTTCTTCCGATTCTAGTGTTTTTGAAATGCTATCTGCTTCTTGTTTCAGTGTATCTTGCGCGAGTTCAGCGCGATTGGATACGGAGAGATCTTTTTTTTGGAGTTGCTCAAGTGCCTTATCCAAATAGCTAAGATATTGTGTTTCTTGTTCTTGGGGAATATAGATTTTTTTCACTTTTTTCGCCTTGAAGCGATCCAGCGAGGGAGTATTGAACGATTGCGTGGCACTTCTATACTTAAGATAACTATCTTGAAATAGCACATAGACATCGAACATGAGCTCAGTGTCGGGGCGAATAGTGGCGGTGCGAACAGAAACAAATTCCATACGCCTTTAGTATTTCACGCGTTCGAAAAACTATCTAGCGCCGCTTCTCTGAAATGCAGCAGCAGCGCTCCTTACCTGCTAGCGACATTTATCGCGCACGGCTAAACCAGCCAGTAAAGCTAAGCCGCTCCACAAGATTACACTGCACCTCGTGCTCTGACTCTGCGCTGAGAAAACAAACCAGAGTGCCCCCAATGGGAGTAATATCCTGGTGGCCAATCTCGTTATAGATTCGCAACGCTCCGCCATTACTTTTCTGCCAGTTATGATTGAGATAAAGAGCCATGGAGACTACTCGCGTTTGGTCGTGAGCAAAGCAGTCGCGGTGTTTTTTATAGTAGCCACCCTCAGGATAGGAAGCGTAGTGGCCCTCGAAGGATTGTAAACCAAGAAAGAGCGCGCGATTAAAGCTCTGTTGGAGCGCATCCATTTTTTTCCATAAGAGTATTTGCACTTGGTTAGCGCCTTCTCTCTCCAGCCAAAAAATGCTATCGCGGCGAATATCGTTAAGCTTGGAAAGTGCGTCACCCTGGCCAGTGCCGGCGTGGTGAAAGCTTCCTTGTTCTTGTAGGCTCTGCAGATCATCGCGGGTATCTTGCAGCTCTTGCACGCTTAAAAAATTGGGAAAAACGCAAAAATTCTCTTTGCCTAAGCATCTTGCGATGGATTCATAGCTCATCTATCAGCTATACCGGATTTTCCTTGTTCTGCGGGCTTAATCTCGTGTTTCATAGAGAAATGCTAAAATTAGTGCTGCTATTCGTTTCACTTTCTTGTTTCGCCAAAGACATTTCTAGCTTTCCCTATGAGGGAAAGAAAACGGATTTTGCCGTAGGAATTTTTGGGGGCACCGGGTGTAGTCGCCACTGGGACATTATGGATTTCCATGATTACTCCCACCTTCAGCCGGCAGACAAGTGCGGTAAGTTTGTGTTGGTGAGCCCCAGGCACCACAAGTGGGTAGATATGTCGGAGTATGGAAAGGAAAAGTACTGGTGGATGGTATTGCCAATTCATGGCGATGCTATTTTGGAAAAAGCAAAGTGCGATGCGTCCACCTCTGCTCCTATTTATCGTTTAGTGCAGTATTTGCGCTGCGGGGGAGAGGGGCACGAGATCGCACTTTGCGATGAAGAGGGCAACGATGTTAGCGCGAACCTTGCCTTACACTGTCATTGAGCTTTTTTTTGTGTAAAAAAACCTTATAGAGAATAAAGCCGATAATCACCGCGCCAGCTGCCATTTCTAGTTGCAAGGGGCTACCGGCTTCGCCAGTGAGCGAAGAGGCAGCTACCAAAAGCGCTAAGGCAAGGGGAAACAGCGACATCGCGATTAAATAAAAAGTATTTAGTGGAATTCGGTAAGGTCTCGCGGCATTTGGCTGCTTGATGCGAAGTAGGATGAGCGAAATAAATTCCAAAGAGAGACCAAGGCAATAGAGCAATATATCTAGAATCATGAGTTTTCCGAGGGAGAAGCCGCAGAGAATCGCTGCTGCACTAGCGGCAATAGCGAGAGATACCCACGGCACTTTTTTATGGCGAGATTCGTGGCTTAATATTTTGGGGAGCATACCATGCTCTGCCATCGCTGCTGGTAGACGAGCTATATAAAGAAGTTGGCTATTATAGAGCGCCCAGGCAGAGATGATAGCTGCACAGGCCACAAAAAAACCAAGGGCAGGGCCAGCCAATTTCGCCGCGATATCTGGCCATCCGGAGCCTTGTCCCCAATCGGCGGGAGAGATGGTGGCCTTATAGCCCGCTAAGAGTGGTAAAATATAGGAAAGCACCACGAGACCAAGCGTGAAAAACTGAGATTTAGGGATACTTGTAGCAGCATCTTCAATTTCATCCGCATAGGTGCAGGCATTATCCCAGCCCGTAAAATTCCAAATGAGAATCGCGAGACCCGCGGAGAGCCCAGCCGTAAATTCTGGCTTAGGCTTAGCTACTTCGAGAATTGCCGTTTTGGGCAGGTTCCAATCGCCGAAAAACAGACCGATCACCACGAGCACTGCGAACGGCATCATCACCACGAAGGTTTCCCAAACCTTATCCTTGCCCACTCTTTCGCTGCTGCGAAGGTTAGCTAGAAATCCAAATAGGGCAAAGCAAGCGGCTACAGGCCAGCGCCAAACCGATTCCTGCAGTCCATGCCAAAAATAGCTGAGGTAGGTAACAAAGAGAACCGGGTAAATGGCTAAATCCACGGCGGAGTAGCAGAGTGTCCACCAACCTTCTTGGAATCCCCAGAAGGGGCCCATCGCTTTTTTCACCCAAGTATAATAGCCGCCTCGATCGGGCATCATGGCCGAAAGTTCGGAAACCATCAGAGTGGTGGGAAGGGCCCAAAGCACGGGGATGAGGAAGAGTAAAAGAAGAGTGCGGCCGGCCCCAATGGCTCCTACAGCGCTTTCTAGGCCGTAGGGGCCGCCAGAGACGATAAAAAAGGTAATGCCCACCTGAGACCAAAAACCGATTTTATTTTTTCTCACCCCTAAGGCTCCCCAATGCTCACCAATATTTTCCCATCTATATATCGCTAGGTTGCGCGTGTATAGCGAGGAGATTAAAAACTTCGCTTTTCGTGATCGCTTTGGAACCAGTGCGCAGGGATCGAGCAGCACTTAAGCCAAAATGGAACTTTTTCTAGGCCCGAAATCGCATTAAATCGTTTTAGGCATTGGCATGTTCTTCGCACTGTGCCGAACAAGGAATTTGTAACGAACAAAAAACTGGAGTGAATATGAAAAAAATGAATTTAATTTTGGTTGTTTTAAGTCTACTGGCTAGCCAAGCTTTTGCCGCAAAAACGGTTTCTGTGAGTGGAGCGGATGCCGTTCAGCTAACTCAAATTTTGGAGGCGGGGGGCGCAGTAAAAGAGGCGCACTTGGATGAGTTTAGTTTGGAAATTCGCAATGTACGAGTGAACGACAACTCCCGTGATGGCATCGGTCCATTCCATGCGCCAATCTACAACAGCAGCATGAAACTCGATGCGGAACAAAGCCGCGATCTTTATACCTTGCTCAATAAGTATGTAACTTCGGTGGGCACCCCTGGGAACATGACAGTAAGTGCTGATGCCATCGAATGCATTGCTGGCCCCGATGTGATTGCGAACTGCCAAATCACCACGAACTATCCTATAATTCGTTTATAGTCTATACCCGCTGCAGGGGGAGCTTGATCACAAAGCGAGTGTTTTTTGCACTAGCATCGATCTCAAAAGTTCCCCCATGGGCTTCCACGATTTTACGGGAAATGCTTAAGCCAAGCCCCGTGCCTTTTCCCACAGCTTTTGTAGTAAAAAAAGGCTGCATTAGCTTGGCGCGAATTTCTTCAGGAATGCCTGGCCCCGAATCGGTGATTGCGATCACCACTCTTGCATCAGCCAACTGAATGCCTACCTTCACCCATTTTTCGGAAAGCTTCTCAATGGCATCACCCGCATTATTGAGTAGATTGAGTAACACTTGGCCAATCTGAGTGGCGCGGCAGTCTAGCATAATTTCTGAGTCGAAGGGTTCTACCTCTACCTCGATACCCCTCGTTTTCATTTTCGCGGAACTTAAATCGAGAGCATCATTCAAGATGGATTGGAGTTTTACCTTTTCAAAGGGATCTCCTGAGCCATCTCTCGACATCGTACGAAGCCCCCGAATAATCTTCGCGATTCGATCGGCCATAGACTCAATGCGTTCTATCCCTGGAATCACATCGGCGGGGCAAGCACTCATGCTCTGCAAACTCTTTTTGATCATGCGCGCTTTTCCATCGATGATCGCGAGTGGATTATTGATTTCATGAGCGAGGCTGGCCGACATTTCTCCTAAAGCAGAGAGCCTGCTGGATTGCACCAAGCTTACTTGGGCCTCTCTCAATTCGGCCGTTCTTTGCTCTACGATAGCTTCAAGGCCTGAGTTCATTCCAGCAATTTCTCTATCCCGCGTTTCGATCGTGGCGAGCATGCCATTAAAATCATTGGCTAGTGCTTGAATCTCGGCAATGTTCTCTCTATGAAGTGTGGCGCTTTGCACTCTCAGGGTATAATTTGATTGCTGGCGAATCGCTCTTGTGGTTTGTAGAATATTTTTAATTTGCCCATCTATTTTATCTTTAGTGGCGCGGCTCGCGAATAGCGAGATGAAATAAGCTATCAATAGGACTGCCAGTATCACTACCGCATATTGGAGCACATCCTGGGCGAGAATCTCTCGGCGAGGGATTAGGATTAGCCTTGCGAGGCGCTCGCCATGATCTTGAATATCGTATTCGGGCCAATTTTTTTGAATTGTCTCGGTGGGGGGAAGGGCGTCTGGAAATTTAGCGATGATATTATTAGAGAGATCAAGCACCAAGCAGCCGCGAAAGCTTGGGTGGTCTTCTAAAGAACTCAATGTTTTTTGGGCCTCTTTCAGATCGCGAAAAAGGAGAGGAGCCACTAAATTTCGAGAAAGGATCGAGGCAGTGGCCTGCGCGGTTCGATTTGCACTGCGAATGGAGATGAGCCAGTTACTAAAAACCAGAGCAAATCCACAGGTAAGAAGCACTGTGATGGTAACGATAAATTGTCCGCGGCGAATTTCTCCTTGCAGACTAATATCCTTTTTCATTTTGGTCACAGAATTTTTCCTAGTTTAAGAAGTTGAGAACTGAGTTCGAGGCCTTCAATTTTCGCTTGCTCCATATCGATCGTGAAACGGAGATGAGAATCTTCGGAATAAAAGTTAATCACGGAGCCGAATTGATCGGTGCTTTCACCATTGGTGATGAGTAGGCATTTACAGCCACGAAGTTTCTTGGGCACTTCTTTTGAAAGATTTCCTGATTCAGGAATGAGCACCACTGCTTCAGGCATTGAAGCAGGATTTAATGCTTTTGTCTCTATCGAAACCACTGCTACAGGATGAGCGTCAATCAACTTACCGCTGGTAATTTTTTGTAGAGTTGAGAGTAGCGCAGGATTCTGAAACACACCGATATGAATCACAGCATCTGATTTCTTCATCCCCTCGCGTTGGTTCCAGCTCACAAATTTAGTTACGTTAAACGTAAACGCGGATAGCAGCAGTTTTTCATCTACTGGTTCGGAAGTATCGGCGAACGCGAGTAGGGATAGCAGCAGTAATATACTGCCATATCCTACTATTCGTTCTAGCTTTAGCTTCTTAAATTTCATTCTAGAATTTTGCCATATAGTTTAGTTTTATAATCCAATCGCGCGAGCTCCCTGGAAGTGGGGGATGGCTACCATCGTAGGCTTGGAGATAGCGGAAATCTTGATTTAAGGCGTTCATTACGCCCAATCCAAGATCGAGACCATTGAGGAAGATATTCGTTCGTTGCACCATCAAGTTGGTAAGGTAGCTCTCACGGAAATAATGAATGGCCACTCCACCTGTGCTTGTATCGTAATCAAAGCCTTTCCGAGCGGAATAGAAGATTTCACTGGCGCTGATAGTGGTATTTTCATCAAAGATTTTGGTGCTACCGGTAACTACAGCTTTATGATTTGCGATTCCAAGCGTTGATCCTGAATCTGTAGGCACTTGGTAATCAATCGGAGTTGCCGTGGTAAAGGTGTTGGCGGTATTAAGATTACCTCCGACGGTAATGGTGTATGATCCGTTGTTAACACCTGTGCCGCCGTAGGTGGGATTGATAATTGAACCGTTCCAGGTGCCGGAGGTGATATATCCGGTGTTGGGGGTAATAACTAGGCCGTTGTATGAAGTGGCTCCGGTGACACTACCGGTAATAACGGCATTGCCGTTAATGGTTAAGCCGGTGCCGACAATAGCTTGGGCGTTTAATCCTTTGGATATGAGGAGACTACCTCCGAATGATGATGAACCGGTGCCGTAGAATATGCCGTTGCCGGTGGCGGTAATATCAGCTAAGCCATGGATACCTTTGGATACATTGAGTGAACCTGAGAAGGAATTGGATCCGGTGTTGGTGTCGGTGATGACTCCGCCCAAGGTAAGGGTGCCGGATATACTGGCTGTACCGCCGACTTCTAATCTGGTGTCGGTATTGTTGCCGGCATTGATGCCAAGATTGCCGGTTGTGATTTCAAAACCTGATGAGGAAGATGCTCCGGCGGAAAATTGCTGTAATTGGGTGAAGGTTTGGGCGACGTCAATGCCGGCAAGAGTGTGGGTGCCTGAGGGAAAGGTTGAGTTGGTTGTATTGGTGGTTGTCAGAGTTAATCCGTAGTTGCCTGAAGTGGTAAAGGTGTTGGCGGTATTGAGATTGCCTCCAACGGTAATGGTGGATGCTCCGTTGTTTACACCCGTGCCGCCGTAGGTAGGGGTGATAA
>CAIPTA010000199.1 GCA_903867855.1 Oligoflexia bacterium
CAAATTGGCGGCCCAGCCGGGGCCTTTATTGTGATTGTCTATGGCATTGTCGATCGCTATGGCGTCTCCAACCTCTTGCTGGCCACGGCCATGTCGGGTATTTTTTTATTTTTGATGGTTTACGTTTTGTCTTGGTAACCTTTTTAGCAGCAGCCTTCTTAGGTGCAGCTTTTTTGGTTTTTGCCGATGCGGTTTTCTTTGTCATTTTTTTTGCCATTAGTAAAATTTCTCCTTAGGAAAGTAGTGTTACACGGATTTGCATTTTTTCAAGAGGAAATTCTCACTTTTCATAGGGGAAATTCGTTTTTTTCTATGAAAATGCACTTTCTAGCCCTGAAAAGAGCCTTTTCCCCTATGAGAAATCGAAAATTATGGAATTAGAGTATCTGCGGATGGCTGATCGGGCGACATTTCAATCGGTCCATCGAGATTGAAATTTTGCTTCTTCAACTGCGATTCTAGAAAATCCACACGATCCACTGACTCTGCCCACACTTCTTGCGTGGTAGGATCGGAAGGATGTAGGAGATCTTGCCGACGCATCTCCAAAAAGGCCATCAGCCAATCTGGCTCATTTCCATTTACCACGCCAAAGCTTTTTTCTGTTCGTTCAATGATGGCATGAATTCCATCAGGGTCTCTACCATCCCCATGCTGAATGATCGTATCGAAGCAGATGGCTCGGCCGAGGGCGGTTTGTAAATGTAAGCGATCCGCAATTTTTTGCGAGGGCTCAAAGTACATCGTCTCATTCTCGAGATCCTGCGCCAATTGAAAGGAGCTTAGATTGGCCTCAGCCGTCCAATCCTTCACAAAATTTTTCCCAAGTTCCTTGGTGCTGCCACTCGAGGATTTTGCGAGGCGCTCTAGCGTAGGCAGGTAGCCACAGAGATTTGAGTCTCGATTTTCCACACAGTAGTTCTTCACGAGATCGTAGAGATCCCCAGTGCCTGTGGTGAAACCGGCACGTCCGGCAGTATAGCCTCGGCCATCATGCAAATTTTCAATATATCCATACTGAGGATAGATCGTAGAATTTTCGAAGTAGTTCGTCATCGCCTCAGCGCGACGATGTTGATCCGCATTGAGCGGATCCGCGTGAGCACTGAGCGCTACCAACAAGAAAGAAAAAAGCACCATCTATAAATGGTAAGCGTATTTCTTGGAGTTACAACTAATGGGTGAGCAAAAGTGCGAAGCCAGAAAAAAAGAGGATCAAGGCGGCGATCAAATACACGGTGGGGCGTTTTTTTCCCAAGATCCATTCCCAGATCGAAGCCGCCACCGGATTAAATGAGCCCACACCCGCGAGACTGCCAATATGGCCGATCTTCAGCGCTGTTATCCAAAGAGTTAAGCTCATGTAAGTGCCACAAAAAGCGGCGGCAGTTGCCGTGAATTTATCCTTCACTGTTAGCGCTCGAAAGCGCGCCCAAACCTTTTCCTTCATCACGGCAGCCGCAAGAAGGAGCGGAATCATCCCGGCAAAGGAACGAATTAAGTTGGCTGTGATTGCATTTGTGTCTGGCGAAAGGTCTAAGCCCTTGCGACTCATCACCACGCCCACATTGTCGAGAGTTACTCCCAGGATCGCAAACACAATTCCGCGCCACTCCCAATGACCACTCTTCTTGAATCCTTCGTAGCTAATCGTCCACACGCAGGCCATCATAAAGAGCAGCGCATAGAATTGAGTCATCGTGAGTGCTTGGTGAAATAGCACATAGCCCTCCAGCGAGAGAAGGAGAGGCGCAAAACTAAACACAATCAAGGTGCGTGCCGATCCGATGCGCCGGAAGCCTTGGAAAAGAAAATAATCGCCTACTGCCAGCCCAAAAAATCCACTACCTAAAAAATAGATCGCGGAGCTCCCAGAAACAGAACTCCACGACTCTTGGTTTCCCACATGCAAGAGCAAGGAGCTCAGGAAAAAAGCCACGAAGGCGATAGAATTTTTTACGGTGCTAATCCAGACCACGGAATGGGAGCGGGCAAAACGAGTGAAAATTACGCTAGCTCCAGAAAAAAGGATGGCGGAGCCTAGGGCAAGAAAATAGGCGGAGTGGTTTGTCATCCGGCGATGGTATCAGTATGATGAAAAAAGGAGAAGCATATGGCGATTCGAAAAATTGCAAGAATGGGGCATCCCATTTTGCGGGAGCAAGCTCGGCAACTCACCAAAGAGGAAATTCTCTCGCCGCAAATCCAAAATTTAGTTTTAGACATGGTTGATACCATGCGCGATGCTGCCGGAATCGGCCTTGCCGCCCCGCAAATCTATGAATCGCTTGCTATCGCTACCCTTGAATTTAAAGCAGACAATGCTCGCTATCCCGATATGGGTGAGCAAGAGTTGCTCGTGCTATTTAATCCAAAAGTGACTGTGCTCGATGAAAAAGAGCAGGCTTTCTGGGAAGGCTGCCTCTCCGTTCCAGACCTTCGTGGCTTAGTGCATCGCCCTCGCAAGATCGCAGTGGACTATCTGGATCAAGAGGCAAAGCCGCAGAGAATAGAAGCGGAAGGTTTTTTAGCCACCGTATTTCAACACGAATTGGATCACTTGTTCGGCCGCCTCTATATTGACCTTGTGCGCGACACGAAAAATCTTTCGTTTTTAGAGGAATTTCGCCGCTACGGGAATGTGAAGCCAGCGGAAGAAGTAGATTAGTTAGCGCTCGGAGTAAACTTTAGCTCCGTTACGATTTCGATATGCTCAGTTTTACCCGCATCAGTGCCGCGCACATAGGAACGAAATTCATATTCTGTGGGCGACATCTCATAGATGGCTGTTGCACTGGCCCGCGAAAGCAAGGCAACGATATTCGTATCTCCAGGGAATGGATCCGTTTTGGTTGACATCACGAAGTGCCCACCCACGGAATGCACCGAGTATTGGCGCCCCACCACGGTTTTTCCCGTTTTAGTCTGAATATAGCTCGCGATGGATTCTGCAGAAAAACTTGCACTGTCTGCCAGTGAATTTACTCCGCAAACTTCTTGCACAGAAGTAGCGTTAGCTGAAGTGGGAGTTTCCACAAAGTGTGCTTTGGCGGAACCCTTGGAGGTCTCCATGAACACGAAGAGGCTGCTACCGTCATATTCGTAGGTGCCATCTGGCAAAAGAGAAATATCCTTGAGAAAGGTGCCCTTGCCATCAGTGCGATTGAGTGGCAGCGGATCATAAATATTTGGGCAAGCAGTGCCATCTACTTGAGTAGAAACAGTAGCCTCGGTGGCAGGTGCGCCTTGCTTAGCAGAGCTGCAAGCTACGATCGTTAATGCGGTAAAAATCACTAGCAACTTCATTCGTATACCTCTTCGTAGTGAGGAGCTGGCGGAGCACCAATAAACTTTTGCATGTCTGCCAAAGAGCCTTGAAAAAAATCATGGTCCACGGGGCCGGGCACTCCAGGAAAGCTATTTGTATTGGTATCCTGCCAGAACAACCAATCTTTCCACGGAGACGGAATCTCGGGGCAGGGCACATTCAAATGAGAAATGAAGAGTGGAAAATGATCAAAGCCCGCTGGATCGCCGAGCTGATGCCAAAATTTTGGGTAGGTATATAGCACAGGAGTGCGCCCCGTTTTTTGCTCCAGATAATCTAAAAACTGGCGTAGCCGCTGCGCGATCACACCAGGAGCCATCCCTTGCGATTGCTCCACATCCACTAATAAGGGCATATCAGTAGCGGCGAGCGCACCCACGGTTTTGAGAAAAAAATCAGCTTGGGTGATGGAATCATCTTTCGGCAAAAAGAAATGATAGGCACCCCGAATCACGCCAACTTGTTGGCTCGTGAGCCAATCATTGGCAAAAGCGGGGCTTGTAAAATCGATGCCCTCAGTCGCCTTGATAAAGGAATAAGTGATTAGTGGCTTGGCAGTGAGTTTTTGCCAATCGATACCCAATTGGTGTCCCGAAACATCCATGCCCGATAAAGTGGCGGGAATGTTTGGGCATTGCAACGGAGCATTTCCTGAGCCGCTATCCGGATTTTTGGCCCACTCGCTGGCAATGGCCGGCAAGCTTGCAAAAAGCAAAATGAAGGTAACGAATTGAATCAAAAGAACCCCTCTCCTACAGACTAAAAAACTAGGAGATATTTGCAAGTGTTTTCACGCAAAGCGGTAAGAAAAAGGCGCCACAGTGCATTGCTTTTTGACCAATTCCCAAATCCTGGATAGAAAGATCACTTGGATCTACTTCAACTACAAAATATCCAGAAAAGCTTCTCCGGCGTGCAGGCGCTGAAGAACGTTTCCCTGCGCCTCCAAGAGGGCGAAATCCTGGCCTTAGTTGGCGAAAATGGCGCCGGCAAATCTACTCTCATGAAAATTGTGAGCGGCAGCTATACCCACGGGAGCTTTAGCGGAGAAATTCTCCTTGGCAATGAAAGCCAAGCCTTTACGAATCCTCTAGACGCAGAGGCGGCTGGAATTGCAATTATTCACCAGGAGCTTTCTCCATTCCAGCATTTGTCGGTAGCGGAGAATCTTTTTGTCGGGCACTGGCCCAATCAAGCTGGGCTCGTGAAATGGAAAAAACTGGAACAAGAGGCGGCTCACTGGTTGGGCCTTGTGGGTCTCACAGTGCCACTTGATGCCAAAATGGCCGAACTCAGCGTGGGCTCGCAGCAGCTGGTGGAAATCGCGAAGGCTCTCGCACGCAATACCAAAATTCTCATTCTCGATGAGCCCACATCCGCCCTCACTGCTCAGGAAACAGAAACTCTTTTTTCTCTCCTAAGGAAACTGCGCTCGGAAGGCAAGGGCCTCATCTATATTAGCCACAAGATGGAAGAGATTTATCAGCTGGCGGATCGCATCCATGTGCTTCGTGATGGCGAAAGCATTATCGAAACATCGGCTGCAGAACTGCCAGAGCAAGCGCTTTTAGAAAAAATGGTGGGCCGCCCACTCCACCGCTTATTTCCGGAAGTTCCTGTGCGCCACTTTGGGAAAGAGGTGCTCCGCGTAGATCACCTAACGGGAAAACATCGTACAGGCCGCGGTAAGTTTGGGCCCGTTTCCTTTAGTTTGCGCAAGGGCGAAATTCTCGGATTTGCCGGGCTCCTAGGAGCAGGCCGCACAGAAATTCTGCAAAGCCTTTTCGGCGATCGAGAGTTTCATACCACTGGCAATATTTTTCTTCATGGCGTGCAGAGCTCTCTGCCTTCGCCAATGAGTGCTCTGCAGGAGAAACTCACCCTCATTCCCGAAGATCGCAAGCGCGATAGCATATTGCCCACGCGCAATCTGCTAGAGAACATTTCCCTATCTCGCTTGAGTTCTGGGGGCCTATTTCGTCGCCAGCGGAGCCAAGAAGAGAATCGTCTCGCGAAAAATTCGCTCGAAAATTTTGGCACAAAATATTGTAGTGCCACACAGCTCATCACAGAGCTTTCTGGGGGCAATCAGCAAAAAGTTATTTTCGGCCGCGCCTTGCAAACAAATCCCGATATCATCCTTCTCGATGAGCCCACCCGCGGCATCGATGTGGGTGCGAAATATGAGATCTACGAAATTTTGTTTCGTCTTGCGAGCGAGGGAAAAAGTTTTCTCCTCGTGAGCTCCGATCTCTTGGAGCTCATGGCCTTAAGCGATCGCATGCTCGTGATGGCGCAAGGAAAAGTGACCGGCTCCTTTGAACGCAAAGATTTTAAGCAAACAGATATTATGCGCCTAGCGCTAGCCTCAGGAAAAACTCAATGAAGTATCTTAGCAAACACGGAATTTGGATCGGCTTTTTTCTCCTCGCCTTGATTATCAGCGTGGCCACCCACGGTGAATTTCTCGCCCCTCGCAATCTTTCCAATCTTTTGCGACAAAGCTCCATCAATGGAATTCTCGCCTCGGGGATGACCCTCGTGATTCTCCTCGGTGGCATCGATCTCTCCATTGGTAGTCTCGTTGCCTTGAGTGGCGTATTTGTGGGGCTCTCGCAAGTAAACTGGGGTTGGGGAAATTCTCTCAGTGGGGCCCTTGGCTCTGCAGCCTTAGCAGCGGGCGTGGGTCTCTTTGTTGGGATCCTAAATGGTGGCTTAGTTGCCCTGCTTGGCATCGCCCCCTTTGTGATCACACTCGGCATGATGGTGATCACGAGAGGTCTCGCGATGATTTTTTCTCACGGCTCCAGTATTTCTCCTATGGGAGAAAGCCTTGCTCCCCTAGCCGATGCCTATCTCTCCCTGCCACTCTCAGGAATTTTACTCGGCGGATTTTTTATTCTCTTCCTTTTTTCACTTCGCAAAAAACTCAGCGAAGCCATTTTTCCTAGCGCCGTATTTCTACTCCTCGGCTATGCCTTCTTTGCGTATAAAGGATTGCCTGTGCTCGTAGTCTTTCTGGGGCTCACGATGGCTTTTGTTTCACTCCTGCTTTCGCGCACCACACTGGGCCGCTCCGTCTATGCCATTGGTAGTAGCGAGCGCGCGGCTTTCTGGGCGGGAGTACCGATCAAAAGAGTTACTTGGCTTGTGTATGCTTTCATGGGCTTGCTCGCCGGTATTGCTGGATTGCTGCTCACGGTGCGCCTCAATGGCTCCGATCCAAACGCCGGACAACTCTTCGAACTCGATGCGATTGCCGCCGTGGTGATTGGTGGCACGAGCCTCAAGGGTGGCACGGGCACCATCATGGGCAGTTTCATCGGCGCACTCACTATCGCTACACTAAATAATGGAATGGATTTGCTCGATGTGCCGAGTTTTTATCAGATGGTGTTTAAAGGAATAATTATCGTGAGCGCAGTGGCGATGGATAAAGGACAGAGAAATACCTAAGCCCGCTTGCGCCCCTCGCTGATTTCCGGTTAGCATAATTCTCATGAAAAAAATATTTGCTCTTTGCCTTTCCATACTCTTACTCTCTCCAATTTTATCCCGCGCGGAAACGAATCCTGAGCCCGCCAAAAAGCCAGATCTCTCCATGCTCTCTACCGACGAAGTGGAAGTATACCAATACGGAAAAATTTCTAATGCCAGCCTCATCGGTGGCGGATTACTCGGCACTTTCTTTGGCCTCGGCACTGGCCATATTGTGGAAGGTCAGTATGGAAAAAAAGGTTGGATCTTTACAGTGGGTGAATTGGGAAGCATCGCTGTGATCTCCGTTGGCTTAGCACAAGCTGTAAATGCCGGCATCGATTGCTCCTTCGGCAGTGGTAACAATTGTAGCAAGAGTGGTGATGGCTTAATTATTACCGGAACTCTCGCTTATGTTGGCTTTCGTATTTGGGAAATTATCGACGTGTGGACAACTCCGAGCCGCGTAAACGCCGAGTATGATGCCATCAAAGCTAGAGTGGAAAGTGGACCAGCTCCAAAGCATACGGAGATGATGCTCGCGCCGATGATGTTGGCATCGGATAGGAATGGGAAGAGTACGTTAGGGTTGCAGTTCTTGGTTCGGTTTTAGAGTCGAAGCAGAAAAATGGGCAATCTCTTTGTTGCCCTTCCTCCCGCCCCGTTCCGCTGGCCACTAGGCCAGCTCACGGCTTCGCTCGTTGGTCGCCTCGATCTTGCCCATTTTTCTGCTTCGACGCACTATCACCTCGTGGCCTTGAGTTTCTTAGTTCGCATCGAATATGTGATCCAAGCCACCGAAAGCATATAGCCAAAAAGACATACTGAAACGAAAGGATGCGGAGCATTCTTAGTGAAAAATGCCTCGATCAATATACCAATCGGTACAGATGAACTAATTCCAAGAACAGAGAGCACCGGCGGAGTATAGGCAATGCCATACAAAAAGCAATATTGAACAAAATATAGAATACTCGCAAAGGTGACTATCAATAGCCAGCCTGTATCTTGCCCAGCCAACAATGGAACTTTCTCTACTGCCACCCAAAGAAAATGTAGGCTTACCGACATTAGCCGGATTCGCCGGATCGTAATTTGACGTACACCAATTCTTATTCCAATGCTCTGCGAACACACAAAATCCTTGTACTTTAGAACCCTGCTTCAGATTATAAGTGTTGATGGTATTGATATTTGGAGCATTTGTTGATCCATATTTGGTAATGTCGTATTGCAAATACTTTCCAAAATTAATATTATCCGAGTATATCGAGAATTGCGTCGGATTATCCACATCAAACATAACCCCATACGACGAATTGAATGGTGACGTATTATTCGGATCGCTCAACACGCTCACCCCATACGTCTGCGCCTGTCTGATTGAAAGCGCCACGTCGTAAGCCAGATTGGTCAGGAGCGCCCCGGAATTGAAAGAATTGTAGCGAGCCAGAAGGAGCGCCGTCATCATCACGAAAATTCCGACTGTGACCATCAGTTCGATCAAGGTGAATCCACGATTTGACATATATTTATATTATAACAACAAAGACCTCAAAAGCGACACG
>CAIPTA010000200.1 GCA_903867855.1 Oligoflexia bacterium
CGATCTGCGATGTTGTTCCATCAAAATTGCCCTTGCGAGCAGAGCGGAATTTTACGATTCCGTCTTTCGTTGCAAAAAGTGTGTGGTCTTTACCGACGCCGATATTCTTGCCGGCCATGATCTTGGTGCCGCGCTGGCGCACGATAATCTCTCCGGTCGTGACCTTCTGACCATCAGAGCGCTTAACGCCAAGATACTTTGGTTGTGAATCGCGTAGGTTTGCTGTGGATGGCCGTTTAATTCAATGGGTGTTTTTCTGACGGTATCTAAAATTTGTTGCGCAACATTCGATGCACCAGCTTCAGTTGTATCGGGGAGTAGCGCAACAAGTTCTTCCCCGCCCCAACGACAGCAAAAATCAAGAGGCCTTCGCATGCAAGACTGAATGATCTCTGCCAGACGCTTAAGTACTATATCTCCATTTTCATGGCCATAGTCATCATTGCAATTTTTAAATTTATCAATGTCTATAAAGAGAATGCTGATGTCAGAACGACTACGGATAGAGTCTTTTAATAAGAGCTCGTATCGCCCATCAAATCCTCGGCGATTGGGTAGTTGAGTCAGCTGATCGGTAGACGAGAGAATTCTGGCATTTTCGGCTTGAATGAATTGTCGATAAATAAACCAAATTAAATAGGTAAAGATAGCGTAACTAATTAAAGCAATAAGAAATATTTTTTTATTTGAATTTAAGAACTCAGTAAATAATTTTGCTATGGATTCCGTGGAAATATATTTAATCTCAAATTCTGGAGAGTTCAGGTTGGCAATGATGGCGTTGTTATTTCTCACCCAAGAGTCATCAGAGTGGATCTTTAGACCCTGAAATACATCGACGGAATTCAATGCGATATTTGAGTTTGGATGAATTTCATCGGTCAGCGTCGAAAAAATAATCTCGTTATTTTCAGTAAGAGCGGTGATGCCTTCATCGGGATTTTTGATGATTTGTCGAACAGTTCTCGCAATAAAATCTTCACTAATTTGAAGGACTAAGGCGCCATTAAATTGCCCATTACTATCCCTAATTGGCGCTGCCAAATGGAAGACCCGCTTTTGGGTTGTCCTTGCGAGCAATAGCGGGCCTACCACAAAGGTCTTATCAGGGTGATTCTTTAGTGTTTGAAAGTAGTATCTGTCACTAAAATTAATGCCAGATATTGGAGCGTCATCTGATCGGGCGATAAGGTGTCCGTCTTTATTGGTTACTGCCAAAATCCCATAATTTTCTATTTCGTTATCGAGGCTGAAAATAGAGGCAGCGCCGGAGATTACTTTTTGAATGTTTTTTGAGTCATATTTTTTTGCTGCAGTGAGTTGGTATAGATCCCGGTTGGTGATATCAAGTAATTTAGCTGCATTAAAAAGGATATACCTCGTTGCGCCAGAAGCAATATCAAGATCTTTTTTGGCAATGACACCTGCATTTTCTATGGAATCATTCCACTGGTCATTCAGCAGGACTCCGGAGCCTATCAAAACCATCGCTGTTGAAGCCAGGTAGACGAATAACAGCTTACCTATGAATTTTTTGCGAATCTCCATACGAGTCTCAGTTAGTAGGTAATATCGCTAACGAGCAGTTTCTCAAATTCATTGGCTGGCAGTGGCTTTGAGAAGAGGTAACCCTGGCCTTCCTCACAATTGTGTTGCGAGAGAAATTGGCGTTGGCCATCAATTTCGACGCCCTCGGCAACAATCAAAAACTGAAGCTCTTTGGCCATAGCAATAATGGCACTAGTGATAGCGGCAGCATGCTTATCGGTAGTGACTCCCTGAACAAAGGAGATATCAATCTTGAGAATATCAATTGGAAATTTCTCTAGGTAGGCTAGTGAGGAGTAGCCGGTACCGCAGTTGATCACCCCATGTCGGTTTTGAAGGACCTAAAGTCCGGGATACTCACGCGCGAAGGTGTTGAAGCGATCCA
>CAIPTA010000201.1 GCA_903867855.1 Oligoflexia bacterium
CACCAAAGGGAATTCTGCTACTTTCTGGCATCCTTTGGAAAGAAGCGACGGCATTTCAGAAAAGCTTTGGAGTACCAGATGGGTATAGAGCGAAGCGAGTGCGAAATGGAGATTGGGCTTTAGTGGAAGTTCAAAATTTAAGGGGTTTATCAAAATGAGCGATAATTTTTTCAGCTTCAGTGTGAAAGAGGCGGGTGGAAAAACAATTTCCTTAGAGCAATATAAAGGGAAATTGATATTGGTTGTGAATGTTGCGAGCAAGTGTGGCTTTACCAAGCAATATGAGGGTTTAGAAGCACTATCAAAAAAGTATAGGGAGCAGGGTTTGCTCGTGCTGGGATTTCCGTGCAATCAGTTTGGTGCGCAGGAGCCGGGCATAGATGCAGAGATTCAAAGTTTCTGTTCGCTCACCTTTGGCGTGGATTTTCCTGTGCTAGCCAAGGTGGATGTGAATGGAGAGAATGCTTCGCCAGTGTATGAATTTTTGAAAAGTTCAGCGCCTGGTTTGCTTGGCAGTGAGGCCATTAAGTGGAACTTCACGAAATTTTTAGTGGCACGAGATGGCAAGGTGCTTAGTCGCCACGCTTCCAATGTGGAACCAAAATCCTTGGAAGCCGAAATCGAAAAAGCACTGCAATAAAATTAGTAGCTCACTCGCATGAGCACGTTTAGTCCACTCGTGTTTTCTGAGCCATCTACATAGCTAATCTCATCTTTGGAATCAGAGAGTTGCTTTTTGAGGTCGTTTAGATCAGCAGCCACTGGCGGTGGGTAGCCTAGCGAAGTAAACACTTGCTCGCTCCAGTAGGCCTTCATTTCCACGCTGGTGCGGCCCACCACTTGCTTGTAGAAATTTGTTTTCACGCTATGCTCTTTGCGATCAAGCGCGTGGAGTTGCACTCCATCCACACTTGCAGGTTTTCCCAAAAAGGCTAATCGCACTTGCTCTTTCGTGAGTTCTTTTTTTACAGTGAAATTCGGACCAGACACCACAAGAATTTCTCCCGCAGCGGAGCGCTGAGCGCCAACAGTGAGTAGAAGGACTAAGGAAATAAATGTTCTTTTCATGAGGTCCTCTCCTTAAAAAATGAAGTCTGCTGAGAGACGATATACGTTGAACTTAAGATTTTGGCTGGCATTCGCATAATCTTGATAGCTATTGCTATATTCCGATTTCAGCACGATATTTTCACCCATTTGATAGTTCAATCCGGGCGACCAAGAATGCCCTCCAGTTTGTAGGGTGGTAACTGCAGGGTACTGCGGGTGGTACCAAATGCTGCCTTGCAAATCGCCCTGCCAGGAGTAAGTGAAGTGGGGAGTCCAGTGACCTAGTTTTTTTCCCGCCATGGCGTAGAATCCGCTGGCGCGAGGCTCAGAGGTGCCCCCGGTCAAGATGCGCACATATTCACTCGAAAACAAATATCCATCACGATCGATTTTAGTGCCTATTTCAAAAAGTTTTGCTGTTGTTAAGTTTAGCACCGTAGGCACTCCAAGTGTGGTGGCTACTGAAATGCCGGTTAGGCTACCGGCGGGTAGAGTGAGTGCGGTATCAATTTCAGCCTTCACGTTGGCTGTGGCAGCAAAGCCGCGCACCAAAAACCAATCGTTTACATTATACGAAAGAGCAAGGCCGAGAGCGCTAGAGATTTGCGTTTTTGTGGTTCGATTTTGGGAAACGAAATCGTCGCTCTTAATATCCTCGCCTTCACCGGCGATGAGTTCGGCCTGTAAGATTCCAGGGCCAACGATATTTGTGGAAAGTAGGGAGAGGCCATTGATGGAATTTAGTGGATTGAGAGAATACACCTCTTCTGGGAGTTTTGCCCAAACATAATTATATCCCACATTTCTCGATTGAGAATAAAGCCAAACGGGTGCCAGCACTCTTCCGGCTCGGGCATTAAAGTTTTGATTCGGTTTCCACGAGACAAATCCCCAATCCAATATTTGATTTACCGAGGATTCATAGGCGGGAAAAATAAGTTGAACGGTGGCAGAAAAATCATCTCCAAGGGAAGAGTTGAAGTTTAGCCCCACCTTGGAGGAGTTGGAAACATCCACGGCTTGGCCATGAGTGCCATAGTTTGGCCAGTTGAAGGGAGAGTCTACTTTCACTGCGGTCGCGGAACCGAATCCGCGTATTTCCACGGCAGCAGAAGCATTTTGAGCAAACAAAGTGAGGGCTAGTGTGGCGATGCTCCAATAGCGTGTGGGTAGTTTACCTGTCATCTGAATCTCCTGTAATTTGGTAAAGTATTGCATAGGGATTTCGATAAGCACAAGGGGAGTTTTTTTCTGCGCTTAACAACTCGCATCACAATTTACCTTTTGTTCACGCAAGTGATTGCGTTGAGTTTCGGTGCCTACTTTTTGTACCGAAAAACTAAGGGAGAATTTCGCTTCAATTTTGCTCGGCAGATTAACGCATTGGCGGAAACCGTCGGTCTCGCTGCCCATGAACCCGCTTGCAGTAAAAATCCTCAAGATATAAAAAAATTTCTGGATACGTATACGAGTAGTGGAAAGCTCGCGTATGTGATTTTGCGAAATGAAGATGTGGTGATGGCCTCTTCTGGTGACATTTCCAAATCAGTGGATTCGATGTCGGGCAGTAAAATGAAAGAAGAGCTTGAAAAAACCCGTATCTATACCACCTATGCAACGATTCAGCCCTGTGGGAAAAACGATATAACGCAAGAACTAGAAGTGGGGGCGGATTTTATTTCCCTCGATCAGCCCCTTCAGACGGTGATTAACTCCATTGCTTGGATGATGTTTGCGGAAGCGATTTTAGCAGGTGGCGTTTTTTTATTTCTCGGTAGGCTGGTGCGAAAGCGAGTGAATTCCATTGAGCGAGTTTGTGCAAAAATTTCGAGTGGTGATCTTGATGCTCGCATCGGGAACGAAGATAGTTCCGATGAATTTTCCGTGATCAGCAAAGCCGTGGATGGCATGGCTGGTTCGCTCGCGAGCCTTTTGTTGGATCGAGATCGTCAGCGTCAAGAGCTAGCGGCGGCTTCCAAGCTTTCTTCGTTAGGGGAAATGGCCGGTGGAGTGGCGCATGAAATTAATAATCCTCTGGCGGTGGTTCGTGCGAGGGCAGAGCAGATACGCGATTTGCTAGATGAGCCAGAACCCGATCTCACCACGATTCGAAAGTTTCTGGATTCCATTGAGAACACTTCTTCAAGAATTGCGAAGATTGTGCAGAGTTTGCGCACGATTTCGCGAAATGCCGAATCAGATCCTTTTGTGCCAGTTTTAGTAAGCAAAATTGTGGATGAAACCTTGATCTTCTTGCAGGATAAGTTGAAGCACCGAGGCGTGGAAGTGAAGCTTGATCTGGGAGACAAGCCACTCTACGTGAGCTGCCGAGAATCGGAGATTATTCAAGTGATCCTCAATCTCCTGGGGAACTCTCTCGATGCCATCGCGCCGCTAAAAGAGCAATGGCTGCACGTTTGCGCCGAAGCTAAAGGGGAGTTCGTTGAAATTCGATTGATCGATAGCGGCATAGGAATTCCGCAAGCCGTGATCGATAAAATTTTTGATCCCTTTTATACTACGAAGGAAGTGGGGAAGGGCACAGGGTTGGGCCTGAGTATCTCAAAAAAACTCATAGAAAATCATGGCGGCCAACTCTATGTGGATTCAAATTTTCCTCACACCTGCTTTGTGATCACGCTGAAAAAAGTGGAACAGCAGGCCGCTTAGGCTTCCAGAGCGTGTTTCAAATCATCGATGAGATCGTTTTTATTTTCGATACCCACGGAGATACGAACGAAGCCATCTACGATCCCGAGTTTTTCTCTATTCGCTTGCGGAACGGATGCATGAGTCATGATGGCAGGGTGTTCAATTAAGCTTTCCACTCCGCCCAAGGATTCCGCGAGAGCAAAAAGTTTTGTGCCTTCTACTACGCGTTTGGCTTTTTCCAAGCCGCCTTTAACTACGAAGCTGATCATCCCGCCGAAGCCAGACATTTGCTCGCGCGCGAGTTTATGTTGTGGGTGGGATGAGAGGCCAGGGAAAATTACTTTTTCGATATTCTGGTGGCCGGCTAAAAATTCCGCTACAGCCATACCGTTTTCTGCGTGGCGATCCATGCGGATATGCAGAGTTTTGAGTCCACGCAGGGCGAGCCAAGAATCCATGGGGCCTGCTACCGCACCAATCGCATTTTGCAAAAAGTAGATGCGATCAGCGAGAGCTTTATCTTGCGCCACGGTTACGCCGTTCACTACATCGGAATGGCCATTCAAATACTTTGTTGCCGAGTGCATCACCACGTCAGCGCCAAAGCGGAAAGGTTTCTGGAAGTAGGGGCTCATGAAGGTATTGTCTACCACCACGATGGCATTTTTCTCTTTGCCTATGGCGCAAGTTTTGTGCAGATCGATGATCTTCAGCATCGGGTTCGTGGGAG
>CAIPTA010000202.1 GCA_903867855.1 Oligoflexia bacterium
CACCTCTTTGGCCTGCCGAACCGCAACCACTTCCATGCCCCTAAATTTCCCCTTTAGAGCTTCCGCATTCTTGTGGGGTAGAAAGCATTTTTGGAATCCCATTTTTTCAGCCTCGCGCAGACGATCTTCCACGCGTGCCACGCTTCTCACCTCTCCGGTTAGCCCCACCTCACCAAGGAAAAGGAGGTTTGCAGGAACGGGTACATTGTGAAAGCTACTGGCTACCGCCACCATAAATCCCAAATCAACGCTTGGCTCCGATAAATGTAATCCACCAACCACATTCACAAATACATCTCGCTCATATAGCGGCATTCCCATTTTCTTCTCTAAAACTGCGAGCAAAATGGCGGCGCGATTGTTGTCTATGCCAAGAATTGTTCTTCTCGGCACCGCCAAAAAACTCTTACTTACTAATGCCTGAAGCTCCACCAAAAGAGATCTCGTGCCCTCCATACTGCCCACAACTACCGAACCGGGTGCAGCTTGTGGGCGCTCATTCAGAAATAGTGCAGATGGATTCGTAACCTCCATTAAGCCCGTTTCTGTCATCTCAAACACGCCTATTTCATTTGTGGAACCAAAGCGGTTTTTTACTCCGCGCAGAATGCGAAAGGCTTGTCCTGATGGAGATTCGAAATAGAGCACTGTATCTACCATATGCTCCAAAACTCTTGGCCCAGCAATGGATCCGTCCTTTGTCACATGGCCCACTAGAATTACCGTAATCCCCGCTCCTTTCGCCAAATGCATGAGACGCGCACCAACCTCCCGCACTTGTGAAACACTGCCTGGCGCGGATTGAATAGCACTAGTAAACATCGTTTGAATTGAATCCACCGCAAGCACATCGGGGCGCTCTTCCTCTACGATTTGAAGTATTTTCTCCAAAGATGTTTCTGCCGCCAACAGCAGTTTATCTCCTTTAACCTCTAGTCGTTGCGCGCGGAGCTTTACTTGCTCCGTTGACTCTTCGCCCGTCACATAGAGCACCTTTTTCTTTTGTGAAATTTTATCCAATGCCTGCAGGAGTAGGGTGGATTTTCCTATTCCGGGATCGCCACCGAGTAGCAGCAATGATCCCTCCACCGCACCACCACCGAGAACTCGATCTAGTTCTGATATTCCCGTTGAATACCGCGCCTCTCTCTCACTAGGATAATCTCGGAGAATTTTGGCTCCCGTGCCCCCCATGCTTTGTTTTTTCTTTTGTCCGCGAATTATTTTTTCCAAGGTCTCCTCGGAGACACTGTTCGGGCGGCCACTACCGCTGCTTTCTTCAGCTTCTTCTACTAGGGTATTCCAGCTTTGGCATCCAGAACACTTTCCCAGCCACTGTGCCGAGATCATTCCACAGTTTTGGCAAACATATTTACTCTTAGCCATTTGCAGCCCCTCCGATTTGCCCTAAAATAGAAGAATGGCACTTGAAAGCCCACTAAAAAAAGATTCAGAACGCGCCACCAGGGAAATTGAAGCCTTGAACCGTGCGTACAATGTTTATTTTCAGGGCGGAGAGGACGATCCCCCCCGTGAGGAGCGCAAGCAGTTAGACTCTCTCATTGCTAAACTTAAATCGCAGTTGGCTACTGCGACCAATGCATCCGATAAATTTATGGCAAATTCCGTTGTTTCCCGATTTCAGGTGATGTCGTCCAAATGGGATAAGCAATTGCGTGGTATTGAGAACGGAACGATTATCCGTTCTTCAAAAAGAGAGTGATTTTGACTATCCAACGTTTTGATTATTGTCGTCGCGGTCAGCGAGGCGCGGACGCTTCACTGGTGGCACGCCATCTTGAGTAGTCACATCTAACATATCGAATCCACTACGCTTAGATGGTCTTGTTACATAAAAGGCCGCTAATGCTATTCCCAATATAAGCGTAACATATATTGCCCTACGCATATTGGTTGAGTTGAATAGATCATCGCTTGAAGAGGCCGCCGCCACCTTGGCCGGCGCTGGCTTCTTTTCCACCTGAGTAGTCATTTGCGGAAGTGGACTATTATTAACCGGCTCTTCCGCTTTTGGGGCCATCACAACAACGGGTGTTGGCGTGGGCGCTGGCGTCGGAACTATCGTTTGAGTAGTCACGGACGGGGCTGGCACCACCGGTGACGCTGGTGCCACCTCAACTTTTGTAGGCGCTGCAACTGGAACCATCGCCGCATCTTCAACTTGCATCTGATCTTCTTCTACCGGGGCGGCTACCGATGGGCGTGCCTTAGGCTTTTTAGATTTCGTTCCCACGCTTGCCATTACAGCATTTCGCTTTATAACGCTTAATTCAGTGCCGGCCGCAACCTTATCGTACCCTCGGCTCAGCTTATCGTGATTCAAAAGATAGATTTCAGTCCAATATCTTGTGGTGCCGTACAACTTTTGTGAAAGGGCCTGCAGGGTTTGCCCGGGCTCTAGCTTAACCGTTTCTTTCTGCTGAGCGGTTGGCGCTTCTTCTATGTGCTGGGCTAGCTCGCTCGCATAGTTTTCCAAAAGATCTTTGGTTAAATACATGGGCTGGGGATTCAGTGAATTAAAATCGAAATAAATCTTTCTTCCTTGAGAAAGATTTTTAGCTCCCTTTAGATCTGGGTTTTGATCGAGAAGGCGCGGCGTGTATTTTCTGCTTCCATATAGAGTATAGGCAACTCGTCCCAAGCTTTCGCCGCCCACAGTATTATAGAACGGGCTTTTTTCAGGAGCAGCTGCTTGCTGTGGGGCTGGAGCCTCTACTGCCGCACTCGCTACAGGATCCTGCGGAGCAGCCTCAATATCTGCGAATACGCTGGCAGAAGAATCATTACTATCTTTTGCCGGGATCGCCTCAGCCGCCGATAATAGTGGATCTTCGGATTTAATATCTTTTTTTCCGGAGCACGCAACCAACGCAGAAGCCAGCATGAGTGCCATCAGCACCTTGCTCGATCTACGCTTTTTAAATAGTTGCGCCATTATCTCTCCAAAAAACGGCCAAATTATTTGGCTTCTCTTTCTTGTCGTCAACTTAAAGGATAAACTTTATGGCGCAGCTTGCAAGAAAAAGATTTTAATCGGTCTCCAGAAGTTTTTGAAACTCTTCCTCTGATATAACGGTGACCCCAAGTGCTTGTGCTTTTTCCAACTTGCTTCCCGCCTCTGCACCGGCCAAAACATAATTTGTTTTCTTGCTAACACTGGAGGAAACCTTGCCGCCACGAGCCTCGATAAATTCTGTGGCCTCTTGCCTAGTCATTTTTGTTAGCGTGCCCGTTAAGACTATCGTTTTTCCTGTAAACTGATTACCCAGTCTTTGCGGGGCGGAAAGCCGAATACCCACAGCAAGTAGCCGCTCAATCTCATTTTTATTTTCGGTATGGGAAAAATATTTGACTAGGCTCTTGGCCACTACCGCACCAACGTCGGGAATTGACTGAAGTTCTATTTCTGTGGCTGACATTAAGTCATAGATATCTGGAAATGCACGCGCCAAAGCCGCTGCGGTTCTCACACCGACGTGTCGAATTCCCAGGGCATAGATTAACGTGCTCAGCTTACACTGTTTACTGTCAGTAATTGATTCCACAAGCTTCGAGGCAGACTTTTCTTTAAAGCCCTCGAGACCCAAAACATCGCGTACACGCAGGCGGTAAATATCGCTAAATCGAGTCACCAGACCGGCACCCACAAGTTGCTCCAAAATACGCGGCCCCAATCCTACAATATTCATTCCTAACTTAGAAACGAAGTGGTTGAGCGCTTCTTGATTTTGCGCTGGGCAGGCAAACTCGTTCGGACATCGCACGGCAACTTCATCCGGAATTTTCACTGCATTTGTACCGCAGGAGGGACACTGCGTTGGAAATCTAAATTTTCTCTCTCCCCCCTTACGCGCTGACGTGTCTACAGAAACCAGCTCTGGAATTACATCTCCCGCTCTCTGAATAATTACCGTATCCCCAATCCTAATATCTTTGCGTTCAATTTCCTCATCGTTATGCAGTGCTGCCCGGCTCACGGTTACACCATGCACGACCACCGGCTCCAATACGGCTACCGGCGTAAGCACGCCCGTTCGTCCCACCTGAATTACAATATCAATTAGCTTCGTTTTCTCTTGGCGAGGTGGAAATTTATAGGCCGCCATAGAGCGCGGGCTCCTACTTATGAAGCCGAGCTCTTGCTGCCAATCGAGGCGATTAACTTTTATCACTACCCCATCTATATCGAAGGCCAACGATTCTCTTTCGGCCGCAATTTTCCGATAGAATTTCTCTACCGCCTCTGCTCCGGCGCAAATTTCGTGAAAACTATGCTGCTGAAAACCAAGCTCAAATAACCACGATAGTAATGCAGCCTGCGACCTTAGCGCCTTCCCACCCTCTTGAGCACCGATCGTATATGCAAACAACTTTAGGTCGCGACCTGCCGTCACCAATGGATCTAATTGCCTTATACTTCCGGCTGCCGCATTTCTCGGATTTGCAAATACGGGCAGGCCTTCCTCTTCGCGCTCACGATTCAAATCTTGAAATGCTTCGATGGGAAACACAATTTCACCGCGAACCTCTAGGCGGGATGGCGGATTGTTCGTATGCAATGTGTGTGGAATGCTTTGAATTGTTTTTACATTTGCCGTTACATCTTCGCCAACGCTTCCATCGCCGCGAGTGAGGGCTCGCATAAGCTTACCGTTTTCGTAGATCAAGTTGATGCTAAGACCATCAAACTTTAGTTCGCAAAAATATTCTATGCTTTCGCGTTCTTCCAGGGCTAGTCCTCGATGAACGCGCTCGTCGAAACTCACCAGCTCATCGTGATCCATCACATTCGCAATGCTGAGCATCGGCACATAGTGGCTTGCCTTTTTAAAGCCTCCAGCAGGCTTTGCTCCCACCTGTTCTGTTGGTGAGCCCTGAATTTTTAGGTCTGGGTATTTTTTTTCTAAGGCCTCGAGTTCGCGCAGAAGCTTGTCGTACTCTGCGTCGCTGATTTCGGGCTTATCGTTTTGATAGTATGCAATATTGTGTCGAATTATTTCAGCGCTTAATTCATGAATCCGAGCTCTCGCCCCGTTGTCGTTCGACATAGTCTAAAAGGAATAGGTAATTCCTGGCCCAATAGCAAATTTTTTATCAGCCACGGTATTTCCATTTTGATAGCTTCCGTTGGAAGATTCATATTGGATCCCTCCACGAGCCCAAATATTTGGCGCAAGGCGATAGCCCCAATAGAAATCAATACCAATGCTTGTGGCGCTATCTGGAACACCGATCACTCCGGCGTCATCTGTAAATCCCGCGAAAGGCTGAAAGGATATCCCAGCCGAAACCTTATTGTTTTGATTAAGTGCAATTTCCGCAGCGCCTCGAATGAAAATGCCTGAATAGGCCTTATTTCCAAATCCATTTGTTGTATCAGTTGATGCGTTCACGCTTATTTTTTGATAACCAGCAGACACGGTTAGATTCGTAGACGACGCAATTCCAACGGGAAACACTCGATAACCCACTGCCACATCAATATCTTTTCTGGAAACATTTCCCTCAGAAAAAGTCCCG